>CAXRCC010000216.1:0-20426 GCA_964228975.1 Paraneptunicella sp.
CCTTGGCCATCGCCGACTCCTTATAGAATCAACTATGCCTCAATTAAAAGAACAAATAAAGAACAAAATTTAACCCCACCACCCACGATAACGCCTGCGCCCCTGCTATAAAATACACGCCCAGCCAAAGCGTCAGTAAAGCCCCCAACCTTTTCCAAAACGGAAATGAAAAATACGATACAGGCTCTTGTTTTGTGGACTTCGATGCAACACCCCGTTGCTCCTTAACCAACTGCCCCCTAACCAACTGCTCCTTAACCCATTGCCCCCTAGCCAATTGCCAAACTAAGAACAAACTCGCCATTAACGCGATTAAAAAAAACAATACTTGCCCCAGTGAATCAAAAGCCAAAACCTTTACGCCCGCAATGGCAACACTATGAGTAACAACGCTGTTGAGCGATGCCAATACAGCCGGGTACATAAGGGCGATGAACAGTAAAATTAAGTAGCTTTCAAAGGTAAACCAGTGGGATAAGGTGCGTGTTGCGGCTTCAGTTTCATGGGGTTGATAATCTAAAGACTCTTTAACGCTAAACGCGTTACTTTCATTGAATATTCTGCTTAAAAAAGCCAGTACACAGGCAGCTAAGTGACGATAGTTATTTAGCCAGCCATGCTCAGAAAGCCGTTTAATTTCTTGGTAAAGTTCGTACTTGTTTTCTAGCTTATCTTGTTGATCGTCTGGCAATGCTCTAAAACGCCTTTCCGCTATTTCAGCTTCAATCGTTGGCATATATTTGCCGTCTTTATACATTCGAGCTTCACGATCTTGCATCATGGCTTTCTCGGAGTCACTGATCGAGCCTCTATTTAGGAAAAACTTGCGCTTAGCTTTGGTGACTTCTTTAAAATACCAGACTAAGTAGCCAACAATAAGGATTAAAACAACACCTATAATTTCACCAATAATTGGCTTTATCGCTTCAAACAGGGCTTTTTCCACTTAACTTTTTCCCACTTAATCTTTCACCACGCTTTTCACTTACACCTACACTTTCACTTTTATTTTTCAATCGTCTTTTTACGCATGCTCTACGCCATACATAAAAAAGCCAATTAAGAAACTACAACATCGATAACACCGATAACTTTGGTAACTCTGATAGCACCGACAGCAATAGGTAACTTATTTTAGCTATAAATTCAATGCGAAGAGGATATTGATGAGGCAATCTTAAATGATAGAAAAACGGGTTAAAGCTCCCCGCCCACTCGCTCTAAGGCTTGAAAGTTTCTATCGAAACATGCGGTATCCGTACCTTTAAAATTCGAAGCATTCACAAGGCGAGCGATCATGTCGGCATCATTTTGAAAAACCGTCATCCAAATGCTCCAATAACCCTTGGCTTTTGCCGTTCTAATTGCGCCGTCCTTTATGCGATTAACCACTCTTTCAAGGCGTTCACTCGAAATTCGCCCTGCTAAATCAGATAATGTATCGGCAATGTCGGCTTTGCAATCCTGAGCATCTCGCCACGCTTCTTGTCGATTCTGCCAACGGCGATCCGAAGCATTTTCTTTGTCTGGCTTTGCATCCAATCCCATTAAATCAATAGTGCGTTTGGCCTTTTGTGTTTGCGCTGGGTTAAGGTGGCTTGCCGCTTTGGTCACGCCTTCATCATCGTAGTCAAATGCCAAAAAGGTATTGTGAATATGAGGCCAATAATAGGGTGAAAGGTCGCCGCTTTCCGGCTCTGCACCTTTTGTGGAATTGCAGTTCGTACAGGCCAGTAAAAAGTTGGACCATGCAAGTTCCAGATGAGGAAAGTGTGTTTTAGGGATGATGTGTTCAACAGCCAATGAGGTATCAAGGTGCATTTCACAATATGAGCAATATTCGCCAAGCCTATTCACCAAGTCCCGTCGCGCATTGCCATATTTTCTATAAACTTTTGGATTCCCTTCTTCATTTAAAGGGGCATTCCCTCGTTTCACTGGCCTCACCGCGATTCCTCCATTGCATTATCCACAGTGTTAAATCATCTCATTAGCGGGTTTAAATAAAGCCCTTAGCAATAAAATTATTCATCATCTCCAATTACGCCCATTTTTAAGCGCTTCCGTTCTAAAAAAGCATGATAAGCAACATGCTCACTGAACGGCGAACTTAATTCATCTAACTGAACTTTTAACGCTTGAAGCTTCGTATCGTCTGAATCGGGTGCAGCCTGCTCTAACAAGTCGTAATATTGCTTCGCCACGTCGTACACTTTTTGCAAACGAGCACTGCGAGAAGGCAACGGCACGCCCATCACATTTTCAACAATATCTTCAATGCTTTGGTCGCAATATGCGGCGCTAGGCGCAGGATCCGCAGTCGCAAACTCTTGTAACTTTTCACCTTCTAACTCACTTGTCAAAGGCGCAGTTTCTTGAGGTTCGTGCGGGTTATTTAAATCAATTACCTCACCAAATTTCAACGACTGAATAATAAAAGGAGAATGAGTAGTAACAATGAATTGCACCTTAGGAAATGCAGAGCGAAGTTGGTGCATTACCGAACGCTGCCATTTAGGATGAAGGTGTAAATCCACTTCATCAATTAGCACAACACCCGGTGTTAACATGGCTGTTTCTTCTGCTAAGTGTGGATTTAGCCGTGCTGCACGATGGGCGATGTCTGCTACCATTGCCAACATGTTGCGATAACCATCGCTCAAATTTTCAAAACTGTATAACTGAGTGTTGCTCTCGCTTAGTTCAGTAAGCTCTATCATTAACTCTTCACGTTCCATATCGTAATAGATGTTTTTACAATCTGTGATACAAGTTTTAACGGCCCTTCTTACTGCTTCTAGTACCCCCAAGGATTTACGTTTTTGCAACGATGCCCGCTCTAATCGACTAAACCACTTTAAAAACAAATGATGATTAGAAGCAGGTGCAAGGCAATCTCGGTAACCCACGCTTCTGGAGTCCGGCTTTTCAAGCTTGCCATCTTGCAGTTTATGCCATAAGCGCCCAGTGCCGTAGTACGCTAAAATCGGTAGCAACACCTCTTTACCTTGCTCTAGTTTTAATCGCGCAGACTTTCCCACTTCCGCAATATTTTTAGCATTAATACGGGTGGTTTTTCCGGTTTCAGAGGTGAGCTCCCGCGACCAAAACATAGGTTCATTACGTTCAGATAACGACCCTAAACAAGAAAGACTAACCCCTTCAGACCACTGGGGCTCAACTGTATGCAGCTCGCCCACTTGAATTTGCTTTAAACGGATTTCGTTTTTACGGATATGGCGGGCAGCCCGAGGCACTTTAAAGTCAAGAAGGTAACTTCCCATCATAATAGAAAGCGCATCAAGAATGGCAGATTTACCCGTGGCATTGTCGCCAATCAAAACGGTGACATTCGTTTGCGTATTAAAATGAAAGCGCTCGTCAATAAACTTACGAAAATTCTTCAGCCTAATTTCGTGTATTTTCATCTTACTCTCATGCCCAAAATGTCACTAACAGGTTAAATTACAACGGGTGAATAATATTTATTTAATGAATAGTTTACCACCGATTTAAAACAACGGGTGAGCACGACTTTTTACAATCATCCTGCATGAACAACATCACCGTTTTTACATTAGCGACCGAGATACTACTGAATATTCACCTTGCTGAGTTGCGAGAGTGTGCCAAATTAACCCAAACACAACTCACATCGGCGATGTGGGTAGAGCAGCCCACAATCGCAGGAATGGAAAAGCTTAGGCAGGCCATCAAGCTTTCTTCACTGAAAAAGTACATTGAAGCAACAGATGGAAAGCTACACCTCAATATTGAAATGGCAAATGAAACGAATTTTGGGTTTAGTGTTTAGTTTAGTTTAGTCACTAGCCCGATATGCCATTTCAAACCTGAGAAAACGCGCTTTTACGATTCAAATATCCACCACAATACGGGCAAGCCAGCGCGGTTGTTAAAACGGTTCTACCGCAGTCTTTGCAATTACAGCGTTCTTTCGTGTTGATGCGCCCATCTGCTTTTCCATCCATTAAATCAACTTTTTCAACATACTTTTTCAAGTCGTTTTCTGTCATTCCTGTGTGATCTTTTAGCAATGTCCACATTGCCATTGTTACAAGTTTAAGTTGCTCATGACGACGCTCTAACTCTTGTATTCTTGCACTAGCAGAAGAAAGCCTTTCATCCTGATTAAAGTTCTGCTTACTTTGGTTTTCAATACTGTTCTGCGCCGAGCCAATTTGGCCTTGTTGAAAAAGCTCCCAAATAAAATCAATCATATTCCCTTCCACTATTTGTTACTGCTTGAAGATAGAATATGCTAATTTAACAACTAACCCCGCACCAAACTACTCCCCATACCCCGGCACCTCATTCAATGCCATTTTGCTTCGAACAAAAATGCCATTTCCTCGGGCGATTTCTCGGTTTTCGCTGTCGTATACCACAGCTTCGGCAATAAACTGAGATTTGTTTTTGTTCACGACTTTGCCCACGGCTCGCATAATGCCAGAAGAGACGGGACGTGTGATGTAAGTGGTAAAGGAAGTCGTTAACACAAAATACTCGGTTTCAAGCGCATTGGCGGCAAAAAAAGCGGCATCGTCGAGCAACTTAAAATAAACCGAGCCGTGAGTTGCACCCGCAGCATGAAAGAACTTTTCTTGTACATCAATTTCTATCACACATTCGCGCTCATTAATGTGAATTCGGGGTGCGTAATAGTCATTCGTTGGTGCGGATTGATACATACTCTCTAGGCTGGAGAAATGGGCTTGGCTTGTCATGATGATGTTCTCTGTCGGTTTTATGTTGTTTCTATGTAGGTTTTAAATACGCTTTAAATTGGGATGACGTACTCAACACGGTGTAACATTAAGCGCTTCATCGGCTAAGGCAATTACCACTAATATACCGAAATTTCCTTTAAGTTCACCCAAGTCGGTTTAGTAGAAAGTTATTCTTTATTTTGCCTTTCCTGTAAGCGCGTTATTTGTCATGATGCAGCAATTGCCCAATTCCTTTTCCTATTACGCCTCGGATGCATTCATGATTAAACTAAAACAGGCTTTACCCGGATTTCATATCCCACACATCACAACCTGTGATTTCGATTCCATGTTAAGCCTTTCTAATGCCGAGGTGCTGGCGCGTGCCAACCAAGATGACGCCTCCAAATTAGCACGGTTTATAGAGCGCAAAATGGGTATTTTGCACCGCTATCAAGCACAAGACGATATCAATGCGCTAGATCTTGCCCGCCAAGCTTTAACAGCCCTAATCAAAGAATCCCCTACCATAGCTAAAGAAGCTGACTTTTTAGTTTATGCCGGTATCTCAAACCCCTTGC
Source organism: Paraneptunicella sp. (assembly GCA_964228975.1). Classification (GTDB taxonomy): domain Bacteria; phylum Pseudomonadota; class Gammaproteobacteria; order Enterobacterales; family Alteromonadaceae; genus Paraneptunicella. Next base: position 5,309 of record CAXRCC010000216.1, read on the forward strand.
CAGTAGCAACTCACAGCGCACTCTTAGGCGCAGAATTTGGGTTCGAAAACCCAAGTTGCTGGGATATTAAATCGGGTTGTTCAAGCGGCGTACTTGCGCTAATTCAAGCCATGAGCTGGATTCAAATGGGCGCCAAAAAGGGGGTAATTGTCGCCAGCGAAACACTAAGCAAATTCGCGCGTCCAGATACGCTGCAAATGAGTGCTGCTGTCGGCGATGGTGCTGTTGCCTTAGTCGTTGAAGCATCCGACGATTGGGAAGTGAAAGGTTTGGTGCATGGCTCGGATCCGCAGTATGTCACCAACATGCTGGTTGAAGGGCAAATTCCTGTTGCCAATGAAAATTACGACCGTGAAAACTTTCGCTACACCTTAAAAAATAAGGGCAACACGTTCGAAGTACTGCATGAATATTGGATAAAATCTTTACAAAACTTGCTTGAAAGCAGCGAGCTTCATGGCAGCGAAATTCAACACTATATTGCCCACCAAGTGGACGGCAGCAAAAACGCTGCAGTCGCTAAAACATGCCATATTGAAGCGCCCGCTGTCGCCAAGAATTTCACTCACTTCGGCAACATGGGCTCTCCCACTGTTTTTATTAATTATCATCAGTGGATTAAGCACCAACACAAAGTGGTTAACCCTGCTGAAAATTTAATATTTCACGCTGTCGGCGGTGGCCTTTCTTGGGCTGGGATCTGCCTGAATAAACGATGAAGCCACTTTAACCATGTCCGCGTGTGGGTGATTAACGAATAAGTCACACCACAGGCGGGACTCCAACTCTTGGTAAGTCACAATTTCATCAAGGGTCTCGCCATCCACCATATCGCTGCAATGCGGATCTTGCTCATCTTGTAAAGTTTGCCAGCTTTCCAAGGCATTTTTTGAACCAGAAAGTAGCTCACGCATGATGCTCTCGTGCATTACATCCATTTGCACTCGCCCTTTAATGCCATAACGCGCCACTGCACCGTAGCACTTAGGCATGGCAAGGGTATTTGCCCCACCAAAACCTCGACCATTAATGACTCCCACTATCGGTTTGGGGTAGTTCAACAAGTCGTCAGTTACGCTAATTACTTTTTCAATAATGTCCTTGTTGTCGCCATCAAACCTTGGGTCGATACCTGGCGTGTCTATCATGACAACCAAAGGCAGTTTTAAGGAGGCAAAAAGCGCCAACGCCTGTTGGTACAAATCTAACGAACGATAAGAGAACATGTTATTAGTTTGATCGGGCGGATTCATCAGTACCGCCAATTGCTGTCCTCTCAAGTTAATCACAAAGGCTTTTAGCCGTTCGTCATACCCTTTAAATAGCTCAATACCCTGTTGGCTAATTTGTTGTAAACAGGCAATGCTCGCCGTGTCGGTTTTACTTTGCGAAGAAGACGGGAGTGTGAGCACTGGCAAGGGCTTTTTGTAAGCAAGCAGCGTTACGAGCTGAGCGGCATATAAAAACGCGCCTTTTATACCACTGCCAATTTCGTGAATAAGCCCCGTTCTTTTAAACACCGATGGCGCACCAGCGATGCCCGTAAAATCCACTTTTTGCCCAAAGAATTGTTGAAAAACTTCCGGCCCGGTAAGGTTAACCGAGGATTCTGGCGAGGCGGCAATTCGATAGTGCCCAAGGCTAAAGAGTATTGCGCCAATCCCCAAACACTTGCCTTGGCACAACGTAATCAGCAGATTATCTCGTTTAAATTTAATTAACGCAGGCACAGCTGAAAACACGCGGTCGAACATTTTACGGCCCTCAACAAAACGAAAACCAAGCGAGTTTACACAAAATATCAAGGGCAGTTTTTCGTCAGAAATGGTGCGTAAAAAGGCCACTAAACGCAGCGTGTTATTATCACCAAAGCTGGCCCCTTTTACCCGAAAGTCACTCCAGCAAATGGCGACTGGGGAACCGTTAATATCACCTTTGACCATCCACATGCCGTCTGCATTGAGTCGAGATATTTTCTCGGATGACGCACAAAAGAGCGACATGTTCTCGCCTAAAACGGCGCTTAAAGGTGCAAGAAACTTTGTTTCGCGGACACTCACGGATCGCCACTGATATTGCGGCTGAAGCTTTGAACTCATCGACATTAACCCTGTTGAAAAATGTTAAATAGTAATTATTGAACTGCTTTCTTTTGACTGTGTTAATGCCGTGCAAATGCATTCAGCAACCGCTAACTCAGAGACGCTTTTAACGTCTTTTATTTTTTGCCTTAATTTTTCTGTTCGTTCGTTTTCCACTGCACCCGGATGAACTAAATGGCAGTAAACCCCTCGGGAAGCATACTCGCTTACCAAGGTTGAAAAGTACCCATGCAACGCCGCTTTTGAAACGTTATACGCTAACTGCCCCTTTATCCCATGAAGGTAAGCTTGCGAACCCACTAGCACAATACGCCCACCCGAACGACGATATTGTTTCAACAAGCTTTGCATTAACAAGTGCATATTCACGATATTGGTGTGGAAGGTATCAAGTAACAATGAAGCGCTAGTGGTAGTTATTTTTTTCGGACCAAACTGATGGACAGGATTGACTCCTACATTGGCGATGATCGCATCCGGCAACGCATCCGCTTCTTCAAGATATTGAACCAAATCATGTACCGACGACTCATCACTGTGGTCACACACGTAGGTTGCGACTTGCGTTGTTGAAAATGCAGCTTCTAAGCTTGCTTTCGCGGTTTGTAACTTGGCTTGGTCTCGCCCTGTTATTGTTAACTTAGCACAGCCTTTTTGAGCGAGATAATTCGCGCACGCATAACCAATGCCCTGGCTTGCGCCCGTGATGAGGGCGTGTGTAGGAAACATAGTATTTTCCATGTAAATCTTATGCGCGATAAAGCGCAGCCCCTTTGGTGTAGCCACCTCCAACCGCGCAAAACAGAACCTTATCGCCCGCCTTAATAACGTTTTGTTCGTATGCTTCGCTTAAGGCAATGGGCACACTGCCCGCAACAGTGTTGCCATAACGGTTGAAGTTGATAAAAACCTTATGCGGATCAATATCCATGTTGTGGCTCACTTTTTCCAACAGCCTTAAATTGGGTTGATGAAAAATAAAGTGATCGATATCTGATAAATGAAGTTGGTTCCGAGCAAGCAATTGCTCGCTCACTTCTTGAAACCCTCGTAACGCATTTTGTGCAACACGTTCACCGCTTGGCATCGACAACTTGTGCGACATTGCAGTAACATTTTCCACCGTACAGGGTTCTGCGGCACCACCTGCAGGAACAATCACGGCATTAAACCCTTCCCCTTCAGCTTGAACAAAGCAATCCACAAACCCTTTTTTATTGGTTGAAGATGCCGAGCTTTCGCTAACGTCTTGTTTTGTTAACACCACGGCCCCCGCACCATCTCCGTATAAAAATACGGTGCGTTTATCCTGCATATTTAGAGTGCGGGAACGGCAATCAACACCAATTAACAACACGGTTTCTTCTCCTGTGGCTAAACCGCGCAGAGCTTGATCAAGACCGTACATAAACCCAGAACAAGCCGCCACCACATCACTGGCTGGAAAACCTGTTCCACCCAGTTTGTGTTGCACTATGCAGGCAGTTGAAGGCGTTGAATGATCGGGAGTAGAAGTAGCAACAATTAATCGGTCGAGTTGATTTACAGAAACATTTGCCTTAGCCAGTGCTTTTTGCGCCGCTTCCACAGCAAGATCCGATGTTGTTTGAGTGTCTGAAACAAAATAGCGCGTTTCAATCCCTATGTTTTTCTTGATAAAACTTTCTCGGATACGGATATTAAACGTCTCTATTAAAGACGCATTGGTGAAACATTTTTCTCCAACACAAAATCCCGTTCCTGCAATAACAAATTGATTCGGATTACTCGTTAAATAAGATTTACTATTCATAGGGTATATTTTTTATTATCAAATTATGGTTAATATAATAACCCATTATTTTGACGAATGAAAAGCCCCTCACGATCAATGTATCGTGTCACTTTCCATTTCACGCATTCCCAAACAGGGGAAGGTCTACCGCAATCAGCACCACAAAAACGTCCCCAACTTTAGTCGACTTTCCCTTTATTTTTATTCCAGTAAAATAGCGCTTTCGCCTTCTGTGCGAGTTCTTTTAGTCAAGCCAATAGTGAGTCAAGAATGTGGACATGTCCGGCGTGTAAAGCCGTTTTAGAACAACAAGATAATACGTTACGCTGTGCCAATGGTCACAGTTACGACACCGCCAAAGAAGGCTACGTCAACTTATTATTGGCTCATCAAAAACGCAGTAAAGCACCTGGCGACAATAAACAAATGATCAACGCTCGCCGTGCATTTTTAGAAAAGGGGTTTTACGACCCATTAGCCGAGCGACTTGGGCACATCATTCATGATTATTTACCGAGTCCAACCTTGGCGGTTTTCGATGCCGGATGCGGCGAAGGTTATTATTTAAATGTGGTTAAAGAATTTCTTGCTACACTTGATTACCAAGTAGAAGCCAGCGGATGTGATATTTCTAAAGTCGCGATACAAAAGGCGGCCAAAAAGTATAAAAATAATCGCTTTTGTGTTGCCAGCACTTATGCATTACCCTTGTCAGACACAAGCCAAGAAGCGGTGATTCAAGTGTTTGCACCTAGCAGTGAAACTGAAGTGCATCGCGTGTTAAAAAAATCAGGCCTTTGGCTGCAAGTAAATCCGGCGTCGTCCCATCTACATCAACTCAAAGATGAAATTTACGATGCAGCACAAACACACGAAAAGCAGCAACAATCCGTGGCAGGTTTTGAGGTGGTGTTAGATGAAGAGCTCAGTTTCGATATGACAATGAGCACACCGCAAGACACACTGAATTTATTAATGATGACGCCATTTTATTGGTCCGCCTCACAAGAAAGCGTCACCCATATTCAAGAGCAGTTAAAAACAGTAAGCACTCACTTTCATATTCGTGCTTTACGTAAGGTTTAACCATTAAGCAGTACGTACTAAAGGACACGTTTCCCCCATGAAACTGCTGTTATTTATATTTGTCGTTGGCGCGTTTTCATCCGCTTTTGCCGATGAAATCAAACACATGAGCCAAGCCGATGCGAAAACCAAAAGCACGAACTTAGCAAGCTTTCGATGCGCCGCTCAAAGGCACGTACAAAAGCAGGATTGCCGCACCTTAAAACGCCTTTATGAACACACACAAGGGGACGATTGGCAGGTCAATACTGAGCTTGCGTGGGGCAAACACAACGATCCGTGCCAATGGCAGGGCGTAAAGTGCAAAGCTAAACGCGTGACTTCCTTGCGTTTAGCCAACCTTGGGTTGGCAGGCCAGCTTCCCGATTTGTCTAACCTGTCGCAATTAAAAACGCTGGATGTTCACAACAACCCACGCCTTGGCGGCCCACTGCCTCACCTTGCAAAGCTGCGCAAACTCAACAAGCTCATCGTATTTAACACCAATATCAGCGGCTTTTTACCCAATGTGGATAACATGCCAAAGCTAAAGCATTTGTTTGCTCATAACACACAAATGATAGGCCCTATTCCCAAGGTTGAGTCACTGTCGTGTTTTTCTGGGTTTGGCAACGACTTGTGCCTTTCTCCACAAGTTGATTACCCCGACTCCATCAAAAACAGCGGGCGTTACCCTGCGTGCCAACCCATGCTGGCTAACCAGTTACAAAAGCGCTTAGATGTCACTCAATTTGGTGCGATTCCCAACGACGGACACAGCGACGATCAAGCCATTAACCACGCCATTGCCACACTAAAAAAGACGCAGCCACGGGATGCCATTTTTAAAGATTTAACGCTGCACTTTCCCGCTGGAATTTACGATGTTGATAAGTCCATTAAGCTTCGAGATTTTCAGTCTGTTACCTTTGTCGGCAGCCAGCGCCCCAAGGCAATAAAGCCCATTGAACGATTTATTGAAGAGAAGATCACGCGTGAAAACTTCGATCCGCTCAGCTTTGCACAAGTGTATACGCTCCCTAAAAAGAAGGCGCCCAAATTGGAACAAACGCACACGCAATCATCTGTGCTTCGAAAAACGCAGCGATTTGGAAATAACACGAATCAAAAAATCCGTCACCCACAGCAAGGTGCAATTCTCGATTTGCGTTACGGTCAAGAACTCAGCATTCATCGCCTGCATTTTGAAGGGCAACTCCACGACAAGAAAAAGCCGTTTTTATGGTGGGACAACGGTGTATTTTTAGGCTCTGTCAACCACACCCAAATCACCCAAAACCGATTTACGCACTTTGGCGACAGCGCGCTCACCATCGCAACCGATCCAAAAGAAACTCGCAAAGGCATTCAAAGCCGACATCACAAGGTGCAAGACAACCATTTTTATAACATTACGCAAACTTCCACCACCTCGAAAAAAGGCGGTAGCCAGCACTATCTATTTGTCGATAACGTGGCGGAGCACGTAAAAGGTTCCATTAAGTTTGCGACACGGAAAAAAGGCGCAAGCAATTTAATTATCAAGAACAATAACATTACCTCGGCTGGCAGACAGTTTGGCATCGACAGCAATCACGGCTTGGAAGTGGAAGGCTATCAAAACGTGGAAATTACCGGTAATACCCTAAGCTTGGGAAAAGGTGTGGGCATTGCGGTTCGCTCTCCTCAAGGCAAGCACTCCCAGGGCGGGTATGACTGGGGCAATGTGACTATTACCAACAACACCATTTCCCGTTACCGTCAGGGCATTTACATTTCTAATTTGCCCAGTAAAAAGGATGGGAAAGTCGGCAAAGCACAACGCATTGTGATTAAGAATAATCGGCTTGAAAACATGTGGAACGGTCAAGTACAAGCCGCAATACAATTCGTTGGGGTTAACTATCAACAATGCGAAGCCATGGACAACCACATTGTGGGTGGAAAATTCGGATTATGGGCAGAAAAGTCTATAGATAAAGAGCTGCGTAACGAAAGAAACTCGGTGAAGCCGTTATCCCGAGTGCATCATAAAAAAGCACCATAATGTGTTATATGTCGTTGATAAATGGCGTTTAATGCACACCATACACAAAATAAATACAAAGGTTTTACGTAAAAAAAACCAAGCACATCCATTTTAAATTTGGCGAAAACTCCGACTCAATGCTAATGTGAGGTTTGGAGCAGTAAGTTTTAAAAAGGAGATAACATGGATGCTGCAAATAACATTTTAGACTACGTGCTAAATGTTCAATTTTTTCTTTTTGTGTTTGTGCTGGTTGTACTGAAAAACAGTATCAAATTCGTCCCTCAAAACCGCGCATGGATCGTCGAACGATTCGGCAAATACCATTCCACCAAAGAAGCCGGTTTAAATTTCATTATTCCCTTTATTGATCGCGTTGCCGCCAACAGAAGTTTAAAAGAACAAGCGGTAGATGTGCCCTCTCAATCTGCTATCACCAAAGACAACATTTCCCTTGTTGTTGATGGCGTATTGTATTTTCGTGTACTCGATCCTTATAAGGCATCTTATGGCGTTGACGACTACATTTTTGCGGTTACACAACTCGCGCAAACAACGATGCGTAGCGAGCTTGGCAAAATGGAGTTGGATAAAACCTTCGAAGAGCGTGACCTGCTCAATACCAATATTGTTACCGCAATCAACGCCGCTTCCGATCCTTGGGGCATTCAAGTACTGCGTTACGAAATTAAAGATATTGTGCCGCCTAATTCCGTTATGGAAGCGATGGAAGCACAAATGAAAGCAGAGCGTGTGAAGCGCGCCCAAATCCTTGAATCAGAAGGTGACAGACAAGCGGCAATCAACGTCGCGGAAGGTAAAAAGCAAGCGCAGGTACTTGCTGCAGAAGCCGATAAAGCCGAACAAATCTTGAATGCAGAAGGGGAAGCAAAAGCGATTCTTGCAGTAGCAGAAGCCCAAGCCGATGCACTACGCAAAGTCGGTGAGGCCGCCAATACCGAAGAGGGGCAAAAAGCCATTCAGTTGGATCTTGCTACTAAAGCGATTGGTGCCAAAGAAGCCATCGCGAAGGAATCTTCAGTGGTGTTACTCCCGGAAAGCGGCACCGATGCAAGCTCGTTGGTTGCGCAGGGTATGTCGATCATCAATTCCCTTAATCAGAAACAAAAAGGGTAATTCATGGAACTGCTGACGGAAAATATCGCTCAGTCGTTAATGGTGATAGGGGTGCTTGCCCTTATCATCGAAGCGGCACTACTGGGCTTTGCAACCTTCTTTTTATTGTTTGTTGGCCTTGCCATGCTGGTTAGCGGATTAGCGATGTCGGTTGGCTTGCTATCGGCTGACTGGTTTACTGCCATGTGGTCTGTGGCTGTATTAACGGCTATTTTCGCTGCTGTGCTGTGGAAACCACTCAAACGAATGCAAAACAGTAAAAGTACAACCGACATTCACAGCGACTTTGCTGAAATCTGCTTCACACTGGATTCGGACCTCACTAGCAAAAGCCGTTATCAATACAGCTATTCAGGTATTCAATGGCAAGTGAAAAGCCAAGCGCCAATTAATAAAGGCACGGTGGTTAAGGTGGTAAAAAAGGAAGTCGGTGTGTTGTGGGTTGAACCGCACAATAGCGATTGCCTAGAAACGAGCTGATAAAAAAAGGCTGGCTGAGTCATCTCGGAAGACAGTGAGAGCTCAGCCAAGTTTGAACTGCAATTAACTTTGAAATTGAAGCGGGGAGTGATGCGGACTCCCCTAGCCTAGTGTTAGCACTTCTCCAACATTAGGCCTTAGACGTTCCATTATTATTTTTATGAGATATCAGTTTAGCGGGCTTTCTCATTTTTACCCGTAAATAACACAATCAATACGAATGAATGTGTAAACTCAGGGCTTTACGCGTGTATTCAGTGCCCTTACTTACCGCTAAAGCTTGATTGCTGGCTTATCCGCAATCAATTTAGCGTAACGTTCTTCCATCGGCTCAAACGATTCGGTTTCATCGTTGTAACAAGTCACTTCACCCGTTTCGATATCGTACATCCAGCCGTGTAATTCAACCTGCTTGGTTGCCAATTTTGCAGCTACAGCAGGATGCGTTCTTAAATGTTGCAATTGCAACACAATGTTCTCGCGTGTCACTTCGTCTAAATGCTCTAAACACAAATCACAGTCGCGCTTTTCACGCACCACTTCGGTTGCCGCGCGGCAATGCCCCAACCACTCTTTAACGTGTGGCAAGCGCGACAACGCTTCTGGATTAATTGCGCCTTTCATTGCGCCGCAATCGGTATGACCACACACCACAATATGACCAATGCCCAGTGCTGCAACGGCAAATTCAATTGATGCCGTCATGCCCCCGGTTTCATTAGAGTGTGGTGGAACAACGTTGCCTGCATTTCTACAAATAAACAGCTCACCAGGATCCGTTTGCGTCACCAAATTAGGATCGATGCGAGAATCTGCACACGTTATAAATAACACCTCGGGCGTTTGCCCTGTTGCCAGTGCTTCAAATTGCTGCTGACGCTCAGGGAAAACTTCACGCTGAAACTTCGCAACGCCGGATATAACGTGTTTCATATTCTCTCCTCTAATGTGGGAATGATGAGAGTTATCGCCATAAACTTAAAATAGGCTCTTGAATCAGTCGCGTACACTCACGAGAAAAGTGCGTATGTATTATGAATAATGATGGGGCGACATTCATTTATAACTCATTATTTGCACTATTATGCACTGATAGCTTTATAGGATATAAGTCTATTTTATGATAGTTTTGAACTATCATTTTTTACATTCATCAAAATGCAATGCCATCAGCCCGTACCCAGGTGAGCGAAGATGCAAAAACAACCCACAATCAAACAACTTGAATACTTTGCGTGTTTGGCTGAAACCCTTAATTTTAGGCAAGCGGCCAACACTCTCGGCATCAGCCAACCTACGCTAACGGCCCAAATTAAAGCACTTGAAGAGGCCCTTGGCATTCCGCTATTAGAACGTTCACGAAGCGGTACGTTATTGTCGCCAGAGGGCAAAGCCATCTTCGAGCAAACCCTCGCCGTGCTTGGCTCCATGAATAACTTAATGGAAAGCGCAACTCAACTTTCAAAAGGGCCGGCGACCACCTTTCGCGTGGGTGTTCCCCCCACTGTTGGGCCGTATTTACTGCCGTTGGTACTTCCCGAACTGCATCAAAAATACGAACAATTGAAGCTTTATGTGCGCGAAGATGTGCCAAGAAAACTGGAAGAAGGGTTACGCCGAGGCGACTACGATTTAATCTTGTCCCCACTGCCATTATTAGACAGCGAGCTTTCTGTAATGTCGCTTTTTCGCGAGCCACTGAAGTTTGTTGTCCCACAAGATCACCGTTTTGCCGGGCGTCACGATGTCGACTCTAAAGAGCTTGCAGGTGAGCGAGTGTTAACTCTCGAAGAACATCATCATTTTCATAAAGAAGTACAGGCCATTTGCAATCAAATTGGTGCAGATGTGCTTCGCGACTTTGAAGGCACCAGCCTCGACACCTTACGGCAAATGGTGGTTATGGGCGTAGGCGTTGCCTTCCTGCCGGGCTTATACGTTCACACTGAACTGCCCAACCCCGAAGCGTTGCACGTGTGTGAATTCTCCGACATGTCCATCGAACGAGAACACGCGCTGGTGTGGCGAAGCGGCTCTGCAAACCGTGTTTTTTTCCGGGAATTAACGGTTCACTTCCGGCGCATCATTAAAACGCATTTAAAAGGCGTGGTCACGCTGCTGGGGTGATGGGATAGGCTTCTTCAGTTTTGTGCATAAGCGGCATCAGAGTCAGGAATCCATTTTGCGTCAGCACGATTTCTTTCTTTGAGGAACATCAGGACATCAGGCGTTTGGAATCAGAAGTTGAGTACTGTGAAGGGCAAGCCGCTTAGCTACATTCGCGTCTAAGACAAAAACAAAAGAACGCCATCTGGAAGAAAGTTGGAGGAACCAAATGGCGCTAAAGGGTTGCGCGTTAATACGCCGTTACTAAACCATCGTTAGGCTACTCGGAGCAATGTAACACTAACGGTTTACATATCACGCGACTTACAGTGTAGGAATCGATTGTGCAACAAGACTAAAAAGCGCCCTCTTTCGAGGGCCAAGTGCTGTAACAAGTGTTAAGCAGGATCTCTCATCTTCATCAATTGTTTTTCTTGCTTAGAGATTTCGCGCTCTACGTCTTGAACGAAATCCACCATGCCAGCAAGAATGGCCGCGTTGTAGTCTTCTTTGCTAGCCGTTAATTCATCTACTGCTGCGTTCATATCCATAAGGATTTTCTTAGACTCTTTGGCAAGGCCAGCAATTCTTTGCAATTGCGCTTTTGCTTCTGGCGACATGCGCGATGCATTTTCGCTTTGCGCCATCGTCTGTTTTACGTCAGCAATAATGGCATCGTACGTGTTAATCACGTCGTATGAACGGTGTACGATGGCGTTTAATTTGATAACCGTATTTCGGGTAAATGCAGGTTTAAAATCTGTTGGATAGAGCTCAACCAACTCCTGCGCACTGGCGGGCTTCTTGCCTTCTGCCATCGCAGCACTGTTAATAAATAATCCGGTAAAAAGTACAACGGCTAATAGCGTCAAAAAGTTCATTGGCTTTTTCATAACATTCACTCTCATTCAAAACATATTTTTTGTAGTAACGGTAAGCGCCACCTTGGGCAGCGCTTACCATTGTCTTAATTACTTCTCACTAAATGCCTTAGTATTATTAAGAAGGTAACTAGCAACATTAACGCCCATTTCTTGTCCTGCTGTATCATCGAAGTTCCAGTGAACACCGTTGTATACACGGCTCACACCGTTTTCGATTTGAGCATCTGTTAACGTTTCAAAACGAACAGGTACGAACGGACGAGGAACGTTAGGGAAGAATGGGTCAACACCTTCGCCGTTGAACTCGTCAGAAACGAATGTGAATGACGTGTTATCACCGAAGAAATCACGCATTACTTCGAACGTTGAGCCACCAAACGCAGCGTGACCTGAAGGGTATGCTGGGAAAGGAGGAGTCGGACGAATCGCTTCAGTCGTGTTGATTACAGAAACACCTACTGGGTTCCAAGTTGTATCCGTTACTGTGAAGTCGTTGCCATCATCAGTACGAACACCTGTTACTGGACGCCAGAAGTTGTAGTAGAACTTACTGTCCCAAGCAGCGATAGCTGAGTCAGCCATTACTGTGTTAACCATTGCTAAGTAACGAGCTAGTTCAACAGGGTCAGAGATACGAGTATCTGCTACTTGAATCGCGATCTGGTTGTAGATACGTGGTGGTACACCGATTAGAGGAACACCATCGTAACCCCAGTAGTTACCGATAAAGCGCGTTGCATCAGTACTTGTGCTAGGCGTTGCAACGTTATCTTGCGCGCCACCTAAAGAAGCCACTTCGTTGTATGAATCAGCATACTCTTGTGAATCAAGTGCTGGTGGTACAGGCGCACGGAACTGGTCGCCGTCTTTCATGAAGAATGGCTTAACGTCACCCCAGTATGCACCTAACGCTAGGTTAGCTTCGCCAGATGTAGAAGGCGTGTTTGGATCCGGAGTCCAAGAACCTGGGAATGTGCTACCGTCGTTGATTTTACCGCCGCCGTATTTCTTCTTACCGCTACCGACTTTACCGCCGTGACCAAACTCTGGCTCAGCTCTGTTTGAACGGTCATTACGACGCTTTTTAGCGATACGGTTAGCCGCTTTCTCACCTAGGCCCCAAGACATTTTGATGCCGCGAGCGTCAACCGTTTGGCCGATGCGGTCCATTTCTTCGTCGATGATAGACTTAAGACGCGCTTTTTGACCTGGGTAAAGCTTACGTAGTGCTTCATAAGCTGCCGCCGCTACTGTTGCTTCAGGGTTAGCACCTTTATAACGCTTAGCGTTAACGCCTTTTACGTAGCTGTGGTATTTACCATCGAATGCGTTCAACGCTTCGAATACCGCGATTTGAACCATGGCTAATGCACGGCTTGTACGAGTAGGACCACCTTGGTTTACAGGTGCGCCTTCTGCGCCAGCTGGAGTATGGTCAAGTGCCACTGTATCGAGTGCAACACCGTGCCAGAATTTAATCGCCGTTGTCACGTTAGCAAGCTCTGCTGCATCTGCGTCCGCTGCGAAGCTTGATGTTGCAAATGCTTCACGTGTTGCAGCACCGTTAACTAAACGCTCGTAGTTACCTGATTGGATAACGGCTTTACTCATCTGGCCAATGTAACCAGCAGCTTGTTTCTTAGATTGGCTAGCACCTGCTAACTCTTGCTCAGCAGAAACGTCTACGTTTGCACCATCTAATAACGTAGCTTGTGCTGCTACAGTCGCTGGAAGTGCGAACATCGTCGCCATCATTAACCACGATTTTTTTACTTTAATCATAACAATTTTCCTTTATCGGTCAGGTTGGTTGTTTCATTTTTGTAACATCACCCCTCAACATTCCGAATAAAATTTCACTACCCAATTTTCCTTTTAGTGAAATATTTATTTGCGGTAAACGTTCTTAAGCCTCAAGGGAATAAATATTACGTTTCCAATAGTGAATTTAATTTACCTCGCGGTCTAATAGTTTTTTGCTGTCGTAACGTTCTAAAAAGCCGATTTGGTGTAGTAAATATCTAATACAATCAATGCATTAAACGGGTAACACGCTGTTTTATAAGGAAACATTTGTTATCGCATTTTTAGGCTAGCAACACTCACTTTGCACCATTTTTGACACTCCTTTATCGCAATCCTTGCTGTCGTGATTATAAACATCCTATCCGGTTACAAATTTTTACTTTTTGAATTAATTATTTTTAATCGCTTACCTCAAAATAAAAACACCTTTTAATTCACTCTCTGCGAGCAAAAAAAGAACAACATCGAGCTTTAAAATTGAACAACAAGGCAAGAAATACGAAGGTAAGAAAAAGTAGAATAGTAAATTACTCAGATATGAGTTAAAAAAGGAGACATAAACACACCTATCGAGTGCGTGTATTTAGGCTGAATAGCTGAAAAAAGAATATTAGCGGCAACCAGATAAACAGTCGCCTCAATACAGGCAAGGGTAAAGCCCGTACCGAGGCGCTGTTTGGTTACACGGTTTTAGAGAAGAGATTAAGCGGTTTCAGGGAAGAATTGCGGCTCTTGCTCACTCATTGTGGCTTGGCCAGCATCCATCTTGATGTACCTATCTGCGATATGGAAATACTGGTCATCATGGCTAATCACCAATACCGTTTTCCCTTTGGCTTTTAAGTCCGGCAGAATTTGCGTGTAGAACACTCGCTTAAACACAGGGTCTTGATCCGCAGCCCACTCATCAAATAAGTAGAAGTCGCGATCTTCTAAATACGCGGTTAACAAAGCTAAACGCTTCTTCTGCCCTTGAGACAACTGCACCGTTGAAAGCTTTCCTGCTTCTATTTTTACCTTATGACTGAGCTGAAGTTGGTCCAAATAACGTTGGGCTATGGTATCCAGCTCAGTGCCATCAAACTCGTCCTCATCCAAACCCAATAGTTGATCAAATAAGAAGAAGTCGACAAAAATAGCGGAAAAGCTCTGACGATAACGCTCTCTATTGTGTGTATCGATAACAGTGCCATCCACTTCAATATGGCCCGCTTCAGGTGCATACAGCCCGAGCAACAGTTTCGCGAAGGTGGTTTTACCGCTGCCATTGCCGCCCACTAAGAACACCAACTCCCCTTTATTGAAGGTCATGTTCATTGGTCCAAGCTGAAAATGGCTGTCCTCCAATTCTCGGTAATAACTGTGTGTCACCTCGTTGAGCGTAATTTGCTGCCAATCAAAGGCTTTTACAGGTTTACCATCGTGAAGGCTAAACTCCCCTTCTTCTTTTGCATCATTTAACGACAGCCCAAGTTGCTCGATTTTTTTCAAACCAACGCTGGTTTTTGCCAGCTCGGGAATCGCATTAACGATGATTTCCATAGGTCCTTGAATAAACAAGAAAACAATCACGTAACCCACAAGGGTTGCTGCACTGATTGCCGTGAAGCTTGGCACCACGAATATCAACGCCCCAATAATGCTAAAAAACAAAAAGATACCAAGGCTGCCGGCGTAAGAATAATAACGCGTGGATGCGACAGTGTTTTCTTTCATGCCCTTAGTCGCACTTTGC
>CAXRCC010000217.1:0-11388 GCA_964228975.1 Paraneptunicella sp.
ACACGACGCTCTTCCGATCTGATTGCTTTACCGTGAGCATTAACACATTGATCAACAATTTCATATTCTGTTTTTATTGGATAGCGGTTATCTGTAATTGCATATTCAACAGCTTGCCCTCCCGCAGCTGTGCACAAGATGGCTATTCCTAATGCTTTCATAGGTTTCTTAAATTTAACGGTCTTTATGACTTCAGAACATTCTCCGCAATACACTTTTACAACAGCTTTTGTATCTGGCTCTTTGCCGCAACTACATGACATGCTATTTCTCCCTGATTGAGACACTATTAAGGTTTTAAAATTATCCTATTGGCGATTTTTATCAGGAATAATTGTTTTATTCCAGTGTTCTTCGTTTTTTTATTCAACCCAATCTCACCGCATTCATTCCCTGCTTCACCAAAGCAAATAAATACAATCCAACACGATGCTTTGGCTTGAGTTTGCAGCGCTCATCAGCAAGCAAACTTTTTGCGGCTTCAAAATTACCTGCTTTAATATTGAGCTTGGCAATGTGACAAAGGTGCGCTGCGCAATAACGCAACATGTGTTGATTTTGGTGAGAAGAAAAGTCATTTTCTTGCACCAGTGAATTCACGCGTTGGCTGTACGGGCACTCTTCTTGTGGAATGTTTAACAATGTGGCTTTGTTCTCTGTGTCTTTGTGATAGAACAGATGAATATTCGGTGTGTAAGCAATGGGACCTTTTAGCGCTGCGCGTACGAAAAAGTCTTGATCTTCGCCAATTTTTTCACCCGCTGGGAAGCCGCCAATTTGATTAAATAATGCCTTGCTGACGACAGTTGATGAAATCATGAAGGGAAGGTCGCCTTTTGATGCGATTTCGAAGTAGTTGTGCATCAACATACCTTGCGGATTGGCTTGCTCAATCCAAATTTTAGGATCAACGTAGGATTCACCGCCTTCAACACATTGATAGCGGCTTGCATAAATCCCTGTGTTTGGGAATTTTTGCATAAGCTGGCTCATCTCCTCTAAATAAAACGGTAGCCAGCGGTCGTCGGCATCTAAGAAGGTGACGTATTCGTTGCGGGCAAAGGCAACGCCGTTATTGCGCGCAACCGATACGCCTTGATTTTTTTGCTGAATAATACGCACTTGCGTGAATCGGCTTTGTAGCACTACCTCAACGCCATTGTCGCTTGAGCCGTCATCTACGATGATGACTTCATCTGGCTGAACACTTTGTGCGTAAACGCTCTCTAAACTATCCAGTATATGAGCGGCTTTGTTGTACAGGGGAATGATGACGGATACTTTGTGCGTGTTCATAATGATTTCTCCAGTTATTCAGTGAATATTGAATAGCGTCTTTAATAGGAAGTTGAGGGGATTCAAAGCCGAAGCGGCAACCGTCGTAGAGCGCTCTAGACAAGGCTTGCGGGTCGAGGCGGTTGGCGTCGAACTGGTAGCGCTCTGGCATACCGATTTGTTGGCACCATTCTACGCATTTGTTGTGATAGTTAAGGGCCAGTGCGGGCGTGCCAGCAAGGTAGCCTAAAATACAGCCATGTAAACGCATGCTAACAATGGCTTTATAGCGAGAAAGGGTGTTGATAACGGCGAATGGATCGCTGTTATATTTTAAAACGTCCAGTGGGATTTTGTTTCCCAGTTTGAGTTGGATAAGCTCGCTGATATCGCCATCCGACCCCTCTTGGCCATTTAAATCGAGCAAAGTAATGGGTTGTTTGGTTTGCAGCCAGGTGCGATAAATCACTTGGCAGATGTCCCAAAAACGCTGATTTTCTTGCGTTTTGTTTAGGGTGCCGTAGCAATCAGTTGGGGCCGGGCAGAGGTTGAATAAAATGCCTTTGCGCTCGCTTTCACTCACATTGAAATGCGGATGCAGGCAAAGCGAAGGGGCTAAATCAAATGTCATATGCAGGTTTGTTTCAGGTGCGATGCGTTTGCCAATTTCATAGCTTTTTGCGTCTCTTACCCCAATAAAGTCGCATTCATTTAAGAATGCAGAGCAGGCTTTTTCGGCCTCTAAGTCGGCAAAGGGGCCAAGGCCAACGCCAACCGCAAGTGATGAATGTGGCCCGGCGAGCTTAATGAGTTTACGTTTTAGGTTGATGTCTGTGGCATTGTGAAATACAGAGCCGCCGCCAAAAATTACACGCTTACTGCGCAGCGCATAATAATAGTGGCTCGCGCGGTTTTCGCCTTTAAAGCGTTGCTGCGCTTTTTGAGTAGGCTTGATTTGACCAAAGCTGGCACTGTTAAATTCGCTGGCACTGGCCACGGCAAAATGCTGGCAGTTGAGTTTGGTTTGAGCGCCGTAAAGGCTAGCAAGCAGTAAGGCATCGTCGCCCACATTTTGCATGCCGTAGTAGCCCACTAAGTATGCATCATACTTTCGCAACATGTTCAGTTACCTCCGATTCGGGATTAAGTGCCATGCCTATCCAAATTAAGGCTGGCCAGTATAGGTAAGACAGAATTTCCAAATTCTCGAAAAAGCTGTAGCAAATAAAAACCGTGATGAGACATAAGCCCACTTGCGCCGTGCGGCAAAAGAGCGAACGCCAAAATAAGTAGAACAGCGTGATAACCATTGGGATCGCAAGCGCAAGCAGGCCGACAATGCCTTTTACGAAAAGCAATCCATACCAGCTGTGGTGGCTGCCAATGGGCATGCTGGCGGTGTATTTGGAACCGGGCTCTACAATGCCGTGCCCAAAGTAAGGCGCTTCGGCCTGCCAACGTTGTAATGCTAATTGTTCTAGCGCTTTTCTAACTCGGGTTGAGCCGGGGCGAGCTTGTTTAATGGCTTCGTAGGAATCCATTAAGTATTCATAAAGAGGTTGGCCTAAAATGAGTAGCGCCGGAATAACCACACCAAGCATCAGTAAAACCCAAGGCTCGGCCAGTTTGTCGCTGAACATCAGCATCGGCCATAGGCACAAGAAGATAACCTGCCCCGCGCGAGATTTGCTGAGTAAGCACATTGCAATGCAACCCATGATGCCAAGCGTACGCCATTTGGGATCTTTCTCTTGAAAGCAAAACACTAAGTATAAGCAAGACAGCAGGCCAGCAGACGGTGCCCAAGGGCCGAAAAACTGCCAACGACCGCCACCGGTTTCTGGGTTTAAACCGTACAGGCTTACGGTAAAGAAGCTTGGGCCTGGGCCGCCTACAATTTGCAGCGGCGATACAAAAATTTCGCCGGGAATACGTACCATGTAAGCCATGAAAGTGATGATGGCAAAGACCAATGAGTGCGTGGCTAAAATGCACACCGCACGGATCAGAAGTTCACGGCGAATGCGGCACATTGCGCCAATAAAAATGAACACGGCAATGAGCGCCCAGCCTTTTGCCCAGCCAATGCTCGATTTGATGGTTTTGCCCAAGCCCAGTTCCCAATTAACATGGCCTATCCAAAGAACAACCAACATCACGAACATACAGAACACCCAAAGCCAGACCATTGCGGGAACGGTTTTGCTGCGCGTGTTGTCATCAACGGTTAAGCGTAACCAGTACACAGCGATGATTAACCAGCCTAGTGCTGACCCTGTGACATATAGCCCACCTATTGCATAGATGGCATAGGTGCTCACAAGGCCGAACCAGACTAACTTCTCTTCAGTAGTCGTTCTGCGATAAATTTGCGTTGCCATACCACTATCAATCCAAATGAGATGAAAATAATGCCTGCGATGCTGCCACCCACTGCAATCGCGGTTTTAGGGTTAACCTTTTGTAAAACCAACGACGGAGTTGTGAGCATTTGAATCACAGGGTAAGAAGCGAACACGTCAGCTTTGTTGGCTTCTAAGCGAGCGGCTGCAGAGGTAAACACCGCTTCAGCCATATTGAATTCTCTTTCTAGGCGAGAAAGTTCAGCGACTTCTCTTGAATAAATGCGCAGCTCGTGTGCCATTTTTTCCAGTGAGCGTTCAACGTCATCAAGCAGGGCGATTGCGCCTTTTTTACGTGCATTTGCCTCAACCAAATCAGCGAACATTTGCGCGCGTTTGGGGTTTTGGTCCAGGCTTAATGAATTGAACAAGTCGTGAGTAAAGATACCTGCTACCGCTTCGCCGCGGCTTTGTAACGAGACGCGAGCAAGTTCTTGGCGTTTGCGCTCATTGATCACTTTAGGGTGCAAATTGCCCCAACGAGAAGAATATTCAGTGAGCAGTGCTGTACTGGCATCTAACTCGCCCATGTAGCTTCTGAACTCGGGGTCGGAATGCAGCGCCAGTGCTTTGCTGGCAAGTTGAGGAGACACGCCCAAACTGATGCTCATTTGGTTGATGTAATCGTCCATTTCACGAAGCTCGGCTTCTGCCATCATGCGCTTTTCTTCTAAGCGAGACTTCATGCCAACGGCTTCCACCATTTGCTCGGACGACACCAAAAATGAACGTTGTTGGAAATCCACAATATTGTTTTGTGCCGCGTTCATACGCTCACGATATTGTTCCAATACATTTTTGATGCTTTCGTCACGACGTTCTACTTCATCGCTTCTTAAGTGATCGAGTTCTTCTTGAAAACCGTGATACAAAGCCCAGGCTTTTTCTTGCGCATGAAGGGCTGATTTCCCTGTGATGGTGACGCTAATAATCGATGTTTGCTCGGTTAGCTTCACTTTTGGCTTACCGAACTCAACCACAGACATGTTCATGGTTTTGGCTGCACGCTTTAACACGCCACGGCTTGAAAGCATTTCTTTGTAGTTAACCCGAGGGTTGAAGCCGCCACCCGAAAAAGGGGTAGCAGTTTGCGATACGACTGAGCCGATATCGTCTAAGCTAACGTTGCTGCTTGCGCCAGTGCCAGGTAGCACTAAATCCATATCACTTTTATAAGTCGCCGGCATGGAAAGGTACATGGAGGCTAATAAAATGATAAACCCGTACCCGCCAATGGCCGCTGTGGCATATGGGCGACGCATAAAGCGGTAAACGTGCGCTCGAAATATATCGAACGGGGTTGGAACCATAAGAGGGTATTTCATCATGGCCTCCTATAACACTTTAAACGGGTCAACGATTTCGACGATAGCTTTGGCCACGTCACGTAAGTTCTGCACATCGGAGTCGTAGCAAGCAATGGCATCGTTTGGCATTAAAAACGGGTTAATGTCATCGCGATAGGGCATGCGTAATAGCTCTTCTACAGAACGCTCTAATACTTGGGCTTCTTGAGTGACAGGGTGGCGTGTGGCAAGCACCACTTTTCTGGGGGCGTTGGTCCACTTTTTACCGCCAATGCAATCCGCCGACATGGCCATTTGCAGTAAACGCGTACCGTAAGGCACGTTGCTGTCGTATTTACCAATGCCACGGGTATCCACCTTTTCAACCAAGTTTGAAACAAATACACGGAAGCCTTTTGGCGTGATTTGGCTCGGACGAACTAAATACTTTTGGAAGCAGCCCGTGCTTGGCACAATCACTTGGTCGCCAGCGATAAGTGGGTACTCTTTCACCGCTTTGCCCGACAAAATGCCCGTTAAATCCACTTCGACTTTCCAGCCGTTACGAATTAAAAACACTTGGTCTAACTTGGCGTCAGGGCGAACGCCAGATGCGGAACGAATCGCTTCAGATAAAAAGCGTTTGGGGCTGTAGTCGCCATATGCGGTTGTGCGCTCTTTTTGCACATTGTTCGCGCGCATCCGGTTTATCATGACTTGGCCTGGCTCGAATACCGCACCTGTCACCGAAACTTCAATGTCGGACCATTGCAAAACTTGCAGCGATACCATGGCACTTGCGGCATGAAAAATTTCCGCTTTGATCAGCGCCATTTCAATATTCTTCGCGACTTCGTTTGCGGGAAATCCCGCTGCTCTTATGGGCTTTAACATAGGAAGCTGAATGAAGCCGCTGATATCAACAATATAGCGACCGTTGAACCCTTCGCCGTTATCTAACACCAGCTCGACTAAATCGCCTGGGCTTAAAGGAATAGAATGTAAATCGTGTTCGTTGGTAATGGGAGAAATCGGCGCAATGCTGCTATCTAAGGTTAAAGGCTGGTCAACGCGATAGTTAACGGGCATCGCAAACTGTTCGCGGCTTTTGCAATCAAGGCCAGCTGCATGCCAATGGTCGGTTCTGCGCTCGTGATTAATTTCAAATCCGTTTTCACCGGGTTTAGCGTAAAACTCAGGCTGGTGGTTTTGAGCAGAGTAAAGTGAATGATGCTGAGAACAACCTTGCATTAGCAGTAAGCCTAGTGCGCCTAACAAAGGCAATGTAGGGGTGTTAGTTTTCATCATGTCTCGCTCCTTTAAACCTGAGGTTCTTCAAAGTACGGATACCTTGCTAGCTACTGAGCATAAAGTGTTCCACTTTTTATCTTATTGATAAATAAAGAAATGTTGGTTTTGGGTGATGCGTTTTACGCTGCTTTTAGCGGTTCTCATTGCATTTTGAAAATGCGAATTTGCAAGTTGCGAGAGGAAAAATGCGCTTCATCATGACCTCAATTCGCTTAATTACTCCCCTTATGTGCTGTGTGAAAGGTGTGGGTAATGTGTATTTTTCCGGTGAGTAAGTGAAGGCGCTGATGGAGGTAAACGTGAAAATTAGCAACGTAATGAAAGTGAAATGATGCCAAAAAGTATAAAAATGCCGAATTGTGAATAACTGAGTGCATAAGCCTTTAGCAAGTTTTTAGTAAGTAATGGATAACCTATGAATAAAAAGACGAGGCTTTACATTAATAGCCTCGCCTTTAGCGTATTTTCATATTCATTCTCAACTTAAAATAGAGAAGCTCCCGCTAGTAAGCGCCTTTGGCGAGCAAAACGGCGGGCACCGTCAGCAAGAGAATTTTTATATCTAGTAAAACAGACTGTTGCTCAATATAGGTTTTGTCTAATTGAAGTTGTTCTTCAAAGTTGGTATCGGCGCGTCCATTGACTTGCCAAAGCCCTGTGATACCCGGCTTACAATGCAGGCGAGGTAAAATGTTCTGATCGTAGTTTTGATACTCTGTGGTGAGATGCGGTCGAGGACCAATTAACGCCATGTCTCCGCGCAGTACATTAAATAGCTGCGGTAATTCATCAATGGAGAATTTGCGAATGAACTTACCAACACGAGTGATACGCGGATCGTTGTAGTACTTTTTACACACGCCTTGCCTGTCGCTATCGCTGGGCTGAGGTTCACGGTATTTCGGATCGGATTTTAAGTACATTGAGCGCATTTTATAGCACTTGAAATGTCGGCCGTTTTCACCCACACGGGTTTGCGTAAAAAAGACAGGGCCTTTACTTTCCAGCTTAATTAGCATTGCAACCAGCAAAATTAATGGACTAATTGCGATTAAACCGAGCAAGGTAACGCTTTGCTGTACCCACATTGGGATGCCTTTATGTTGGCTAACAGGGTGATGGTTAAACATATCTTCTACTCCTGATTTTGCGAAACTTGTTTCAATATAAAAGTGCGATATAAAAACTCTGGGTTGCCCAAAACGTAGCGTTTGAACTTTGTGACGGGTTCTTGCATCAAGCGCCAAATCCATTCCATGCCAAGCTCTCTCATCCACAATGGCGCGCGGGGAATGTTGCCAGAGAAGTAATCGAACAAACCGCCAACGCCCAAAATGGCGCGACATTGAATGCGGTGTCGGTTTTCAATGATCCAGCGCTCTTGCAGCGGTGTGCCTTGGCCGAGTAACACCACGTCTGGCTGCGTTTCATTGATGCGTGCAATGACGTTTTGGTTGTCTTCGGGTTTGAAGTAGCCGTGTTGGTAACCGGCAATAATTAAGTTGGGATACTGCTTCATGAGCTTTTCACAGGCCGATTTTGCAACGCCGGGTTTCGCGCCAATAAAATAAATGCTTTTTCCCTGACTAGCGGCCGCTTCGCACAGGGCGGGTAGCATATCGGTGCCGTTGAGGTTGTCGCGCAAACGCATGTTGCACGATTTAGCGGCAATACGAATGCCTGAGCCATCCGCGAACAAGCAGTCAGCCTGTTTTAGGTTGGGGACTAAATCTGGGTAACGTGCGCTCATGTTGATGGAGTTGGCGTTGATATAAAAAGCGGTGCGAGGACGATTAATATAGGTACGTTGCAGTTCAATGCCTTCAAACTTTTGCCCCGTTAACACCCAATCAACGGCTTGTTGCATCGTCGTGTTATTAATTCCAATGCCAAAAATGCGGATAATGTGTGGGCATGCCATGTTCTTTTTGGTGTTGTAAAAGGTATAACAGAAAACGCATTTGATCAGCAGGATAAGGTAACCCAGCAACGAGATTTTTACTTGTTGTTGCAACAACAGCGCTTTATCCGTGGCGCTTAACCCCACTAAACGGTGCAAATCGTACAGGCTGAAAAAGCCCGTTGGTACGTTGTACAAGTTCAAGAATCGTTTTTGAGTGGATAACGGCAAAGTGTGGGTTAATGGCACACCGCAAAAGCTCAAATCGCCTTTGAAAATATCAAATAACAACGCAGAGCGTTTACCTACACCATGGCGAAAATAGCGCAGCGACACCGCTCGACCCAGTGCGTCTGTGCGTCTTTTTTCCTCGAAAACACAGTCCCCTTTGCATTTTGCTAAAACGGCATTTAACAAGAAAAAAGGTAATGCTAAACAGAAAAGCAATAGCGCAATCGGTTTGTTAGCGTAAATGCCAATATAGTGCTTTGTGCTATGTGAATGGCTGGAGACGTTGGCTGCATGGTGGAACATGGTAAAACTCCCCGAAAATAATTAGTGAAAATACAACCTTGAGATGACGGCAACGACACGGCAAAACAGGTTGGTGGTATTGCTCAAGAAGGGATTTGCTTAATCTGTGCCAGAATGTAATTTATTGATTTTTAAAAATTTAAATTTGTTAGCGTAAATGGTGTGTGCAAAATGCAATTCGTTTTGGGAATGGTTGGTGGGCGCTTCATTCCCAAAAAAAAGCCACACGCGAGGTGTGGCAAAGGATAGGAACAATATAGGTAGGAACTATATCGATTGGAGGTTCGGTTGTTTCAGCAATGTCACTGGATAGCGGTTCGTTTTATTGAAAGCTCACTTGCAGTGAATCGCTGTCGCTAATCGACACGATTTGTTGTTGCTCAATGCCCACACTTTGAATTTCCAACAACAGTTTTTTGTAGGTTTGCGGCACTTCAACAGTGTGCTCAACCCAGCCTGCGGCGTCGGTTTTCGATAACGTGAGCAACGACTTTAACGCTAAGCGTTCGTCATCAAGCGTTGTTACGCCATCATCAACCACATACACACGTAAAATGGCGTGGGCAAGCGGTGCGTCGTTGTCGCCAATGGCAGATACATCAAGACGGATGTTGCGATGGCTTGTGAAATTAAAATGCTCATTAACTTGCATCTCGATGGAGCGTGATGCTTTGCTACTGTCTTGTGCCAAGCTGTGCGTCGAACCCAAGGTGCCAAGGCAAACGCTGCTTGCGAGCAAAATGGTTTTTACTGAATAAGACATGTTCATGTGAGTTCTCCTCATTGCTTGAACTTATGCGTTAGGCGTGACGTGTCGCTGTACCAATTCGTGGCTTCTGTACCTGAAGACTCTACCCATTGTTCGTACTGTGGGTATGCCCAGAGCACATCGATATACTCTCGTGGATAATTCCATTCCGAGTTAATTTTTAAGGCCCAAGGCAGGTTGTCGGTACTCTTGAAGTAGCGGTTTTCATTGGGATCTGAGTTATCTGCTCCTTTTCCAAATAGGAACGGAGAGAATAAATCTGTGGGAGGATATCCGGCAAAGTGGATTTCGTGATGTCGCTTATTCGTGCGGAATAAGAAGAAATCGAGATCCGAGTGGTTTAATGATGCTCGTGTGCCATCAAAGTAAACGTCTAACTCAAAAGGCACTGGGTCGAAGCTGGGGCAGGTTTTCACAGTGTTAAAGTGAGAGCATTTGCCCGCTCCACCTGTTGTTGTGAACACATGGGTGTCTCGCCACATTTGCACCACAGCGTTGGATTGGAACGCTTCAACGGTTTTTTCATAATTAACGCCATCAATGGTAATACTCATTTCGGCGATAAGGTCCGGCGTGCTATCTAAAATACGTAAGCCGAAGCCATTGCGTTTTGACGCGCCACGAGCGTCGATAAAGCCCGTTAGTTTAAAGCCAGAAATACCGCCATCTGCATTGTAAATAGTTTGCAAGCGCTCACGAATCACCAAGTCGTTTAAATCGTAATCGCCAACGCTCGGCCAATTGTCTTCGAAGGCCAGAGTGACCCAGTCGCTAGCATTGGGGTAGTAGCTACTATAAGCACGGCGATAATCGTCGGGGAATTCGTCCAGCTCATCGCGTAACCCATCGGCCTCGCTGTCGTTCACGTCAGGCATGGTGGTTAAGTTTTCATTACTAATGGCAGTGGAAGGCGTGCTTTTCACACTGAAAATGGCGTCGTTGAAGTCGTTATCGCCCCAAGAACGCGGTAAATCTTCAAAACCGATGATGACTTCGGACACTTCTTCATCATAAAGCATCACAGTATGTTGCTTTAAGGCTTCGGTGGGTTCGTTATTCAAACTGTTTAACGAAAAGTAATAGGGAACCGCGAAATCTTTCACGCCGGAATACCACCAGTAACCGTTGGCGGCAATAAAGAAGCCGATGCTGGTGCCTGCCGGGAACGTACCAATACTGAGTCGGTGGCCATTTGTCATGTGAGGATACGACAAGTTTGGAAAGACAATGGTGACGTTGGTATCTTCTTGGGTTTGCGGTGGGTTTTCAGCGTCGAAGGTAAAAAAGCCAAAAGAGTTTCGATAGCCTGCGCCTTCGTGAATAAAGGTGATAAACACTTCTGCCTCTTCCGACAGCGTGATGGTATTACCTTCATCGCCCGCCAAAAAGGCTTCGTTGAGCTGGCGCTCTGGCAGGGCGTTGTTGATCCGCTCAAAAAACTCGTCGGAATATTCGTTTCGTGCCCACACTAAATTATTGGGCTTGCCCGTGTTGCGATTGTAGCCGTTAGGCCAAGGCTGGCCAGACAAAAACGACCAAACGTAATCACCGTTTTCATTGACTTCAACAGCGGTAGAGGGGAGCGAAACTAATACTGAAGAGAGCGTCAAGGCAAGTAGCTTTTTCACTGTCTTCAGCTTGTTAGGGTGTTGGGAAAAGCGATTGTGTTTCAACATAGATCACCTATTGAGCTGTAGAGAACTAACTGGTGAAGGCTTTGCCAAAGTCGTACCAATGCTGCATTAATGAACAAAGTCAATGGCTTAGGTAAGGTTGATGCAATTTCAAACTTCTTATGAGTATAAAATTAACCGTCTTCGGGCCGTTTTTCGCATTTTGCAAAGCAAATTGATATTTTCCTTCCAACACTGGTGATGAATACGCTTTTTTCGGTGGGAAGCGAGCAAGAGT
>CAXRCC010000218.1:0-15342 GCA_964228975.1 Paraneptunicella sp.
CCCCTAGTCGAGTGAGGATCATTGGTGTCATGGCTTGCATGTCGCCTTGAGGTTGTAACGCGACCATCAAGGTAAACGAAGTCGCCGCGCGTTTATCATCAAGAATAGGCTCTCCCACGCCTTCTGGAAAACGCCTGCTCGCTTCACTTAAGCGATCTCGAATCTTGGAAAAAATCTCTTCATTCGTAGAATTATCAACCCAATCAGCAAGCGCGATAGTGATAAAAGAAATGCCCACACGGGAGTTAGAACGCAACTCTTTAATTTCGTGCAGCTGACGCAACTCATCTTCGATCACATCCGTGACTAACGCCTCTACGCGCTCTGCTGATGCCCCAGGATAGGAGGTCAACACCATAACGTTACGATTATCAATACGCGGGTCTTCAAGACGCGGTAACGTGGTTAACGCCGATAAACCCGCAATCAACAAAATAACAATGCTTAACGCAAGTAAGTGACCACTTCGGTAAAATGTTGTGTACCAAGGTGGATTCGATTCAATACCTTTTAATTCGTACATAATTTTATCGACTAGCTATGTGTTCAACTGACGCAATATCTGCACCGACGACTTGCCCAGGAACAAGTCGATGCACACCTTGCACAACCACAAAATCACCTTCCACTAAGGTGCCAGAAACATAAGCATGATCGGCAGTGTGATAAAGAATACTGACAAATTTTGGTATGATTTTTCGCTCATCACCTGCACCTGAAACGGTATACACCGTCCACAGCCCACGCACACCACTTGCCAATGCCGACTTAGGCAGCCACACACCGCTTTCGTTAATTGTTTGCGGTAAAGATAAAGTCACTAAGTCGCCAGACAACACGAAAGCGTCGTCTTGAATACGAAAGATAACGTCCACTGTGCGTGTGTTGAGGTTACGAGCGTTAGAGATGGATTTCACCGTGGCATTAACCGACGCACGACTTTGGCTATTGCGTGTTAGTGCAGGTACTTGAAGCGCAAACTCATCGCCAACGTTAAGCTGAAAGGCTTGATCTGCGCCCATCGCAAAACGCGCTTCTGCAGCGCCTTTTTCTTGAAGAATAAAAACAGATTGTCCTAAGTTAACCACCGAGCCGGGGTCAACGTGTCGGGTGATAACGGTGCCATCAAAAGGCGCGTAAATTTTGGATTTTTGCAATTCAACATCAATACGCAGTAATGAAGCTTCAACTTGTGTTACAAACGCCTGTGCTGATGCGGCTTGCTCTCGTGCTTCATCTAAGCGTTGCTGCGATTCCAACTTATCTTTAACCAGTCGCTCAATACGTTTTTCAGATACTTTCGCCAAACGCGCATCCGCTTTAGCACGCTCCACGGTTGCAGCGGCTTCACTGCGTTGTGCTTGAAGTCTTTCATTATCAAGCTGTGCGAGCAACTGCCCTTTTTCAACATTTGCTCCATCATCCACGGTTGCCAGCTGCAGCGTACCTGAGCGCTCAAACCCCATGATGGCTTGCTGCGTTGACTCAACTCTGCCAACGGCGTTGATTTTACGCTGATATGACGATTGCATCTCTACTTGAAACACATCAACGTGGTGACTTCTTACCCCATCATTTTGCGCGTAGGACTGCCCTGCGCCTGCTGCATAAAGTAATAAGATCAGTAAAAAGAGTGGGATAAGGACTAGCGCGGCAATGAAAGTTTTCGATTGGTTGCCAGCCGATTTGATAGTGATATTGGACATAATCGCCTCAATGAAAAAGCGTCAAAGCTAAAACAAAAAATTCCGTTGAACTTGTCGAAAAAAATACTAGACTATTGAGTTTGATAAATCAAATAAAATACTAGACCGTTTGGTTTGATTAATAGTGAGGTACACCTAAACGCAATGGCTACATCTAAAAAACAAGGGGCAGGTCGTCCAAAAAGCGAAGAAAAGCGACGCCAAATCATGCAAGCAGCATCGGCGCTATTTCTCGAATGTGGTTTTGCGTCGACGTCGATGGATTTGGTGGCAAGCCGGGCGGGCGTTTCAAAACAAACCGTTTACTCTCACTTCGACAACAAAGACTCACTATACGTTGCGGTTATCGAGAATAAATGCTCCCAGTATAGTTTTGATGATGAAATTATCGAGCTGGATGCTGAACACTTCGAAAAAAGCCTGAATCACCTCGGGCAACAGTTTATTCGGCTACTAAGTGACCCCGAGGTTATAGCCACTTACAAGGCCTTAATTGGTGGTGTAAACACGAACCAACACATCGCTGAACTGTTTTATAATGCAGGCTCTCGCCGTGGTCGAAAAATCCTTTCGGATTTTCTTATCACACAGCAAACCTACCCAATTCCAGAAAGTTGTGCCGAGAAGGTATCCATTTTATTTTTTAGTGCGCTTAAGGGTGAGTACCACATTAAAAACCTATTGGGGTTAAGCACAGAAAAAGACATGGAGCACTTTGAGGCACACGTAGAGCAGGTGGTGTCGTGGGTTATGCTCTGTTTGCAACACGAATCAGCCAAGGCTGCATCGTAGAATCAGTAACCTAAACCTTCCTATTGTGAAGGGGTAAAGATACAGGGAAAGTGGATCTATCCGTTTGGTTTAGCTAGTATTCTCGGCTAAGGCAATGAATTCTATGAGGGCATCATGACAGTTTTAAAAAACGGCATACTTCTCGTCAGCGTGATGATGCTTAGCGCATGCCAATCTTTTTCCGATAGCATGTGGATGCACCCGCCTCAACCTAAACCCGTTGCCCCTGTTGAAGTTGAACCTACGTCGTTGCCCATTTCAAACTTGTATAACAACCCTGCACTGGACGCTGAAATTGCCCTCGCCGTAAAAGATTATCGCATCCTTGCTCTAGCAGGTGAAAACACGTTGCCTCCGGGTGTTCCACAGCGTATTAAACTGGCAAACCTATCCAAATATTGCGGTTTACGCACCCTTCCATCGCTCGGCGTTGTGGTTGACGATCGCATCGATACCAAACAGCGTGAGCTGTTTTTTAACTATGCTCAACAGTACAACCAATTTGTGCTGGCAGCCTGTGAAAAAGATTTCGGCAGAGCGCTACGTTAACCCCCTATTTATCTCTAAATTCTGCTAGACTAAGCGCCATTGAAGTACAGTGGAATTTGAAGGCATGAATTCGCTTCTTGGACAACATATTTTATCCGTTGAACAATTTGACAGAGAAACGATTAAACACATTTTTTCGGTAGCGGATCAAATGCTTCCCTACGCAAAACGCGAGAAACGAACGGAAGTGTTAAACGGTGCCATTTTAGGTAATTTGTTTTTTGAACCCAGCACCCGAACGCGAGTAAGTTTTGGTACGGCATTTAACCTACTTTGTGGCTTTGTGCGAGAAACCACTGGTATTGGTTCTTCAGCGCTAGCCAAAGGCGAATCGCTTTACGATACCGCCCGCGTACTCAGTGGTTATTCCGATATTATTGCGATGCGCCATCCCGATTCTGGCTCTGTTCGAGAGTTTTCTACAGGCAGTCGCGTACCCGTTGTGAATGGCGGTGACGGTGCAAACGAGCATCCCACTCAAGCGCTTCTTGACTTATATACCATCAACAAGGAGCTTGAATCTCACGGCTCAACGCTTGATGGCATGCACATTGCCATGATTGGTGATTTGCGCCACGGCAGAACAGTGCATTCTTTATCTAAACTGTTGTGCTTATTTAACAACATCCGTTTCACGCTTATTTCTCCAAAAGAGCTGGCAATGCCAGACTCCGTAATTAGCGCTATTAGCAATGCTGGGCACCAAATCACCATCACCGACTCTTTAGACGGTCAGTTTGATGCCGATATTTGTTATCAAACGCGTATTCAAGAAGAGCGTTTTCCTTCTCAGGACGAAGCGAACAAATATCGTGGAAAATTTAGGCTAGATCAGGCAATTTACACACAGCACTTTAAATCTAAAACGGTCATCATGCACCCTCTGCCAAGAGATTCTCGTGCAGATGCCAACGAATTAGATAATGATTTAAACAATAATCCTAATTTGGCGATTTTCAGACAAACAGACAACGGCGTGCTAGTGAGAATGGCGCTGTTTGCGCTTATCTTGGGTGTGGAAAACAAACTCAAGCAATACGAGCGCGATGTGCCATGGTATGCAGCACATAAATAACGGATTAAGTTGTACTGATAACTTTGTAATTGCGTACCAACGAACTATGACAAACAGCGAGCAAGACTCTATGAATAAATCTGAAGCTTTATTAGCCCGCGCCCAAACGCATATTCCCGGCGGCGTGAATTCTCCAGTAAGAGCCTTTAAAGCAGTGGGCGGCACACCTCCTTTCATTAAACGTGCCGATGGTCCTTACCTTTATGACGAAGACGACAAGCAATATATCGATTACGTTCAATCTTGGGGTCCAATGGTACTTGGACACAATGCAGCGACGATCCGTGAAGCGGTTGTTCAAGCCGTTGAGTCAGGTTTAAGCTTTGGCGCTCCGACTGCGCTTGAAGTGGAAATGGCAGAGCAAGTCAGTCACGTTGTGCCATCGATGGAAATGGTCCGCATGGTGAACTCTGGCACAGAAGCCACCATGAGCGCCATTCGCCTTTCTCGTGCGCACACTAGCCGCAATAAAATCATTAAATTTGAAGGGTGCTATCACGGTCATGCCGATAGCTTGTTAGTCAAAGCGGGCTCTGGCGCACTCACGTTAGGTGTACCCAGCTCACCGGGCGTACCTGAAGATATCGCCAAACATACATTAACGTTAGAGTTCAATAATATTGAGCAAGTACGCGAAACCATGCAGCAAGAAGGTGACGATGTAGCCTGCATTATTGTTGAGCCAGTTGCAGGCAACATGAACTGTATTCCTCCTGGTCCGGGTTTCCTTGAAGGACTTCGTGAAGTGTGCACGGAACACGGTACTGTGCTTATCTTTGATGAAGTCATGACAGGTTTTCGCGTAGGCCTGAATGGCGCACAAGGGCATTTTGGTATCAAACCAGACTTAACCTGCTTAGGTAAGGTTATTGGTGGCGGTATGCCCGTGGGAGCTTTTGGCGGCAGTAAAGAAATCATGCAGCAGCTTGCCCCTAGCGGCCCTGTTTATCAGGCCGGTACATTATCGGGCAATCCAATCGCGATGACAGCGGGTTTGGCAGCATTAAAAGCCATTCAAGAAGAAGGTTTCTACGATAAGTTAACGGCTCGAACTCAAAAATTGGCAGAAGGATTTCAAGCCGCAGCCGATAAACACGGTATTCCGTTAACCACAAACCGCGCAGGCAGCATGTTTGGTATTTTCTTTACTGATTTAGACAAAGTCACTAATTATCAGCAAGCCATTAACTGTAACACCGAGCAGTTCAATAGCTTCTTCCATAAGATGCTAGAAAAAGGGGTATACCTTGCTCCTGCCTCTTACGAAGCAGGCTTTGTTTCGATTTGTCATGACGACGACATCATCGACGAAACCCTGCGTATTGCCGACGATGTTTTTGCTGAATTAGCAAACGGTTAACGCATTATGAGCCCGGTTTTCAACTCACTCACTCTGCTACTCATGGCAGCATTGGTCGTGAGTATCGGGCTCGTCATTTACCTGTACTTAAAACTCAAAGCGCTCACTAGCGAACCGCATAAGTACAAAGCCCCTGTTGTTAAGCTCACTCTCCCCGATCCAGAAGACGTACTGGGGTTTCATCACAGCGAAAGTGCTAAGTCGACTGATGTTGAACACGCGGAGCTTTTGGCTAACTCCACTTTTCATAAGTTTGTTCCCAAACAATTTGTGCACCACTTCACCAAAGCAGGTAAACACAAATTAGTGCTCGGTCAGGCGGATGAAGATGACGTAGCCATTTTATTTTGTGATATTCGAGGCTTCACGAGTTTATCGGAAAGTATGTCTCCGCAGGAACTGATGAACTTCCTCAACTCTTATTTTTTGAGAATGAGCGAACCAATACACCGCCACTTAGGCTTTATTGATAAGTTTATTGGTGATGCCATTATGTCTCTGTTTGACCACCCTGGCGGCGACGCTAAAGACAAAGCACAGGATGCCCTATCGGCTGCGCTAGATTTGCGTAAAACCATTGCGGTTTATAATCAACACAGAGCAAACAGCGGCTATCCCCCTATCGATATTGGTATTGGCATCCACTATGGTCCGGTTATTCTTGGCACCATAGGCTCTCACGCTAGAATGGATACAACCGTTATTGGCGATAGCGTTAATATTGCTTATCGCTTAGAAACCCTCACGCCTATTTATGGCTGCGACATTATCGTTAGTTCTCAGCTGTTAAATTGCTTAGCTTTATCCAAAGAGGACTACCGTTTACTTGATTGGGCTAGGGTGAAAGGGAAAAAGAAGCCTGTTGAGATTTATGAGATCTTATCTCATCTGCCGCCAGAATATATTGCATTAAAACAACAAACCGCCCCGCTCATTCAAGCCGGTTTAGAAGCAAGAAAACAACAAAACTGGGCAAAAGCCACAAGCAATTTTAAATCAGCGCAACACCTAGACCCACAAGATAAGGTGATTCAACATCATCTGCATCAATGCAATAAACTAAGAGTTCAGCCCATCCCTGAAGGCTGGGATGGCTCTGTCGTGCTTTAACTAATCTTAAACTGTCGAACTAAGCTTCTTAATTGAACGCCCACGTCCTTGAGTTTCTGACTATTTTCAGAGGTTTTTTTAACACCATCTGAGGTATCCATTGCCACCAATCGAATATTGCTCATATTTTGCGTCACTTCTCGCGCAGTATCCGCCTGTTGCTTTGCCGCTTGAGCAACTTGTGCATTAAGCTCAACCATATTCGCCATCGACTCGGTAATGGAATTCAACGAGTTACCCGCTTCTTTGGCTTTTTGTACCGTGCTACTGGCTTTATCACGGCTGGAGTTCATCATTTGAAACGCGTTTTGGGAGCCTTTTTGCAGTGTTTCCACCAGCTTTTCAATCTCGCCTGTTGAGTCTTGTGTTCTTTGTGCTAGCGTTCTTACTTCGTCTGCTACCACAGCAAAACCACGCCCCTGCTCACCCGCTCTTGCCGCTTCAATCGCTGCATTCAAAGCCAGTAAATTGGTTTGCTCCGAGATATTTTTAATCACGTCTAATACACCACCGATGCTTTGACTGTGACCTTTAAGCTCATCAATTGCCGTTGCCGACTCTTGTACTTCGTTAGCTAATTCCTGAATGACACCAATTGTCTCTTTAACGATCACACTGCCACTTTGTGACTCGTGGTTACATGACTCTGCTAAGCTTGATGCGGTATCGGTTATGTCTGCCACTTGCCCAACGGTTTTAGACATTTGAGACATAGCCGTTGCTACCTTTTCAATCTCGCCGGATTGCGTTTCCATGCCCGATCGCGTGTTATAAGCAACGTCCGATAAGCTACCTGCAGATGTCACCAGTTGCTCACCTTTATAATGCACGTCCGCAACAATATTAAAGAGGCTAACAATAAGCTTGTTAAAAGCGCGAGCCAATAAGCCAACCTCGCCATTTGAGCGTGCTTGCGCTCGCATCGTCAGGTCGCCATGCTCTTCAATGTGTCGGATAGTTTCTGTCAGTTCGGTAACTTCTTCGCTTATTTTGCTTGCCATGAATAAAGACATGGTGACGCCCACAATCAGCATGGCAGCAAAGAGCATATATAAGGAAAACACCACACGATCATTCGCCTTACCCACTTCGCCTAAAATGGTTTGCACTATGGTTTGTTGCTTTTGATATTCAACGTTGAGCACATCAAGAATGGCATTTGCACTGCGATTCGAGTCATTAGTAACAAAACTGCCTAACATTCTATCGTCACTAATAAATGCCCGAGAAGCCTGTTTAATTTGTAGGTAATAATCATCAACTTGTGGCACTAGGGCGGCTACAACTGGAATTTGACTGTTTGAGAATTGTAAGCGAGCTTTTTCAAATAATCGGTCTCTGCGCAACATGAGATCCGTTTGTAAAAGTAAAGTAAATTCGAGGTTTGCCATTTTCAGATCGAAGAAGACTTCCTTCATATCTGCAATGTTATCCAAATCCTTTGTTGCTCTTTCCTGTTCTGCGAGTAATTTTTGGTTGTTATTGAGTGCTGTTAATGCGAATACTGAAACTGCCAAAAGAATTAACAACATCACACCGTTTGCAGCGAGAATCTTCTTCTTTATCGTATTAAGCAACATAATTTACACCTATTTGCCGATCAGATTAAACTTCAACAATCTGTCTAGCATGTACTCGATATGCTTGGCTTCGTGCAATACGTCGGATGGAGTTTTCCCTGTGACAGGTTTAGGACGGTTCGTTGTGGTGGTAATGTCCATTGGTAACTTCAACAAATTTAATTCCGCAATAATGAACTGCACCTGCAGGAACACATCAATGGGTTTCACCTCTCCAAACACTTCCAGTTTTGGAATAGTGATTTGCGCTAAGTTGTTTTTTTGTCTTAATAAATTCAGTTTTTCTCTAATGCGAAATACTTGCTGAATCACATCAACAGGCTTTTTATTATCTTCCTTTGGTGGCATCAATGTGCCATTCGGATGCATACCGTAAATCGCAGAAACGAGTAATATTTTACGTTCCTCTTCGGACTCATCTAAACGTCTTGAAAGTGTTAACAAGCTATATTGCAAGTCTTCTTTTGCCCTGAACATGTGGGCATACACTTCATTGGGGCTGATATTCGGTTTACCGTTAAGCCTGCTTAACTTGTAAAACAAGTGGAAAAGTACGCGATAAACATCGGCAGGTGTTTTGCCAGACACGGTTTGCTTTTTGGAGGTGACTTTACCCACCTCAACGCCATGCAATTCTTCCAGTTTCTCTGAAACAATACGTGTGAGGTAAAACACATCCGTTGGCGTATATTGAATGGGAGTAGACACCGCTAGTGGAGGTGGACGAATACCACTTGTCAATGCATAACTGTGAAGCTGCCCTAAGATGGCTGAGTGTAATTCATACACATGCATCGGACGGGTTGCTATTTCTCGGGAAGTCGGGAGCTGAACGTTTTTAATGTTCTTTTTGGCTAGGATACTATCGGCTAATAAGTTTGCATAAACCACACTAGCATACACATCATTGGGTGTATAAGTACGTGCGGCGTGAGCATTACTCGCTAATGTAAGCAGGAGTAATAACATCCATTTAAACTGCACTCTACTCCGTAATAAGTCATTCATTATTGCTATCATGAAGCATCTTCCTATTACAGTACAACTATAGAAACCGGGCCATTTCTAGGCCCGGCGCATTTTCGTCTTTTAGAACGTTTTTTTCGCTTGCAAGAAGAGGAAATGTGCATTTGAGTCATTTCCTGTATCTTCTGTGTAACTGCCTGCGAAGAAGTGGCTGTACCCAGCCAAAAAGTTAATCCCTGCAATTGGCATAGCAACAGTGACATCAATTTCACTACCAACGTAGCTGTCTGCCCCCGTTGTCAGTGCCGCATTAAGTCGGGCGGCATTGCCTCTTAGCCCTGCGTTGTACCATGCATCTTTGGTGTCATCTAACCAAAAGTTTTGCAGTGCAATACGCAATTTAGCTTTACTACCGAACATCTCAGGGCGCGCATAGGTCACTTCAAAGTTATGCACGTTCTGCAAGGAAAATAAGTCCATATAACCGTAATAGGCGTGATTCAACGGATATAAGTTATCAAAAGTACCGTGATCATTATCTGTGGGGTCATCATCGCCACTCGCCCAGTTATAGCCAATACCAATGGTTGAACCCGCGAGTTTATAAGTTGCCGACATATGAACCATTTCAGCTTCGTGATCGAGCAATATGCCACGAGACACATCATAAAAGTCACCGGTTTGCCATGCCCCTTGAAGATCCCAAGCCCAACGCCCTTTGCTCCCCACAATGCGGGCACCTAAGGTATGAATGCTATCGTCAAATACACCACTGTCATTTCCTCTATAGAACCACCAATACTCCGTTTTGTGATTCGGCATGATGACATTATCTGTTACGAATACACCGTGGAAGTCACTGTCGAAGTAACGGTTATTGGAAGTAGATTGGTCGTTGAAGTGGTCTGGATCAACCGAAACGAGCGTACTGGCAAAAACATCGAATGTTCTGTCTTCGGCTTTATAGGTAAAACGTACGCCATCGTGAACACGCGCGGTATTAACCCATTCTAATGATGCGACAAGGCGCTTATCACCAATGTTGAATTTTTGTCGGCCAACTTTTAGGCTGTAGTTTTCACCTGTATATTTCCAAAAGGCTTGATGTAAATCCAATTGATCAGCGAATGGCTGGTTTCTAGCATCTTCATTGATAAAAGGGACACCATTATCATCTTCGCCATAAACTCTGGCGTCTTGAAGCTCTACAAAGAATGAGTGATTTTCATTTACCTTTGTATTGAGGTTAAACCGGACTTGAGAAAGCCAATATGTTTGCGAGCTGTCATCCAAATTAAAGTCTTGCTTGCTTTCCCCTCTTAATCTTACTGAACCACCAGCGTCAAACTCTACAGCACTGGCCATAGAAAAATTAAGAAGTGAGCAAACAGCGCCAAGTGCTATGCTTTTTTTGATATTCAAAGCAGGCTTTCTTGTATACATAGTTACCCTTTATTAACAAATATTTCACTAGTAATGACCGGGCTTATTAACCAATCATTCTTACTTATTCTTTTTTAATCAAAGAGCTACCTAGGAAATTCACAACCTACACGCCAGAAATAGCTGCGCTTGTGATACTGCTGGACCTATGCAGCACGACCACCATTGATCGTCGTACGTATCATATATCAACACAAGGAATAAACTAACCTTAAAAGGTCTCTTTTTTGAGAGCGCAAATCATAAAGCGTATTAATGAGTTAGTAACACTTAAAGATAGAACATTTACACATTAGATATAAATTTTCTACCTTTGAGAATCAATTAATTGACATTTTTATGCAAAAGTATAAATAAATACTTTAATAAGAGAGAGGGCAAACCGTAAAAATGGGGAGTGTTAGTCCCCAAATATTCTTTTCCAAAAACTTTTCCTTTCCTTTTCTTTTGGTTGTAAGCGTCCGCATCCTTGCCGCTGTTGAGTGTATGAGGTTACTGCGGGCAGCGATACACTGCCACGACATCCTGGCTCAACCACCTCCCCTGTTGAAGGGTCAAAATGAGCAATACCTAATCCTTCGGGGAAGCGTTGGGATAAAGAGCGCGGCTCTTGAGTCTTTTGAAATTGAATAAAGTACTGCAATGCACCGCTCGAGCCTGTGAGTGCAGTGGGTTGGTTTTCGTCATTACCGACCCAAATCGTCGCCACCTTGTCGTTGTCAAAACCGCTAAACCAGCTGTCGCGATAATCGTCCGTTGTTCCTGTTTTACCCGCAAAATTAACATTTGGAAAATGCTGACTGAGCGCTTTGGCTGTACCGGTTTTAGTCACCTTGTGTAACGCGTAATTAACCAAATAAGTCGCCTCTTGGTCCGCCACAGGCTCAGCATCATGCTCAAAATACCAAAGTGGCAAATCATCATGGGTATTGATGGCTTCAATAGTATGTAGCGGCACGTACTGCCCTTCATTGGCAATGGTTTGGTACATCTGATTGACTTGATAGGGACTTAAGCTCATCACACCTAAGGTCATAGCTGGATAAAGTGGCACTTCGTCGTTTATACCGAGTCGATAAAGTGTATTCGCAACCTCATCAGTCCCTAACGCCATACCAAGGTGAACAGTGGGAACATTTAAAGAGCCCGACAATGCATCGACAAGCATCACTTCACCTCTAAACTTTTTATCTGCGTTTTTGGGCTCCCAATACTTGCCTAGGTTACTTTTTAGCTTAATGGGTTCATCTTTTAAGGGCGTTGCTAAATGATACGCTTGTGGGTGCTCTAATGCGGTTAAATAGATTGCAGGCTTTACCAGTGAGCCAACCTGCCTTTTTGCATCTAATGCGCGATTAAAACCTGCATAAGACACATTTCGACTGCCAATAAGCGCACGAATTCCGCCTGACTGAATATCCGTTAACACCATTGCAATATTAAGCGGTGCTGTGTGTTTTTGTTTTTCAAGATTAGGTAGCACCTTGGCGACCGCGAGCTCGGCTTGTTGCTGTGCAAAAGGTTCGAGCGTCGTAAAAACCTTAATGCCTGCATTACGCGTATCCGGGTTAGGTAAGACTGTTCTTAACTCACGTTTCACTTGATCCATAAAAGCCGGGTGCAGGTGCTTATCTAACTCATCTTTAGGCACCACGCTCAGTGGCTGCTTAACATAAAATTGATACTCTGATGTGTTGATATGATCTTGCTCGTACAACAACCTAAGAATCAAATCTCGGCGCTTTAGGACTCTTTCAGGGTAGCGCCTAGGGTTATAGCGAGAGGGTCCTTTAATCATGGCTACAAGCGCACTGGCTTGCGACAAATCCAGCTCTTGAAGCGGGCGGTTGAAATAAAATAGACTCGCCAACCCAAATCCGTGAATAGCCTGTCTGCCATTTTGCCCTAAGAAAACCTCATTCAAATAAGCCTCAAGAATTTCGTCCTTGCTATATTGCGCATCGAGAAGCAGCGCCATATAGGCTTCTTTGGCTTTTCGCCACAATGACTTTTCTCGTGTTAAATAAAGATTCTTAACCAACTGCTGAGTTAGCGTGCTACCGCCCTGTACATTTCTACCCGCCATGACATTAACAATCAACGCTCGCAAAATAGCAAGTGGGGCTACTCCTTGATGTTGATAAAACGCTTTGTCTTCGGTGATAAGCAACGCTTGGACCAGTGATTCTGGTACATTTTCCAACTCAACGAGCATTCTATCTTCAGCGCTTCCACTCATTAGGCGTGTCACCAACAAAGGCTCTAACCTCGCCTGCTGGAGCTTTTC
Organism: Paraneptunicella sp.; assembly: GCA_964228975.1. GTDB lineage: Bacteria > Pseudomonadota > Gammaproteobacteria > Enterobacterales > Alteromonadaceae > Paraneptunicella. The sequence goes on from CAXRCC010000218.1 coordinate 12,869, forward strand.
CCCTGTTCTAAGATCTGAAATTGAGGCAACACGATGATGATTAATCACCACTTCTAGTTGCTGCATGGCTTCGTGTTGGTCAGGAAACGCAAATGCACGACGAAAAATATGGAATTTGTTTTTATAAAAAACAAAATCTCCCGCGCCACTTAATCGCGTCACCTTTCGATAATTGAGCATCGATAGCTCGCGCAGTAATTCCTTGGGCAGCAGAACATCACCAACGTTGATACTCAAAGGCCGTGCATAAACCTGCGCTGGCACTTGCCATTTATTGCCGGAGAACGTTTTTTGAATTTGTGCATTGAGATAAAGCCCATACGCGCCAACCACAAGCGCACTAACCAATATTAGCTTCCATAAATCATGGATTAGCCAGCGTTTAATGCGTGATGGGGGCCTTACCTGATCTACTGACTTTTCCAACACTCGTGCGCGCTGACTTTTTGTTGCACTGGTTGAGGCTGGCTTCTTCGATGTTGTACGTGTAGAGGTTGCGCGCTTTTTAGCACTCGTCGTGGTTGCTTTTGTCGTTTTTCCCGCGCTCGCTCGTGGCTTTCTCACTTTTTTCGCCGTATCACTGCCAGTTTTAGCGTCAGTGCTTTTTTTCGACGTTGAACGACCTTTTCCTTCTGCCACTACCTATACACTCAATTCTATTAATCTCGGCGGTGATTTTACCCCTACAAAGTATATTTGTCTGTGTAGGAAAACAATATATAGAGATATCCGTTGATACTTATAGCTATCCCTCGCCTAAATATGTTAAAAAATCAGGCCCATTTCCAACCTGAACATGCCATTGATGAGAACCTTCTTTGCGCTAGATCTTCCCGCTCAACTCAAACTGGATATAGACAGTTGGCGAAGCAAAACACTCCCTCCCATGCCAAGTAGTGTTCCTGCTGCAAACTTTCACATTACGCTTAGCTTCAACGGGAAAACCAGTGAAGCACAACTCGATAAGTTGCAACAAGGTGCTGAAGCGATTGAATCACCTGTGTTTCAAGTATCGCTAAACAATATGGGATATTTCGCTAAGCCCGGTATCGCTTTTGTTGGCATGGAAGAAACGCCAACCAAGCTATTGGCTTTGCATCAAAAACTTCAGCAACTGTCCCAACGATGCGGATTACAAGTCGAAAAGCAGACTTACTGTCCTCATGTCACCTTGTTCCGTAACGCCCCATCACTTCCCGCGCCATTGCTTGAACCCAGTTTTAACTTTAACGCTGAACGATTTGGACTTTATGAATCGATTACCCGAAAAAGCGGCGTGATCTATCAACCTATTTTCGAGTGGGAGTTAGAAAGAAGCTACCGACCTCGGGCTATATAACACCTACAGGGAAACAATAACCTAAGCCGAGAAAAGGAACGAAGAGCATAGTTCTGTATTATGCTCTTCAGGACAAACAATTATGATCAATTTAGCCTGTCAGGAGAATAATAAAGGGGCTTCATCGAACCACATAAAGATAAACGATTTAGCACCTCCCCTTGGGATGGAATTGCTGAAGTACTGGTAAAGCTAGTGACGCAGCCTACTTGCTCATAAAAGAGAACTAAATGCTGGTAGCTCGGCGCTTGCTGTATTTTATGAATGAGGATACGATTTTTTCTGCCAACAGGAACTGATTCATACACTCGGCTGTTACTCGAAGGGAAAAGTGTTTCTTTTGCTAGGTCTCGACTAAATAGTTTCTTTTGAAAAACGATATCAACGCCTTCGTAAGTTAGCATCCCGCCTTTATTAAAATGCCCGAGGTAAACATCTCCTTTCACTGTGACTTCTTCTTCGCCGCGAATCAAACGCTCTAAATTAAAAGACTTTGTTTTGACTGTGACAAGATCGGCATCCCTCACAAGGAAAAACAAAGTAGGATTTTTAGCACTTAAGCTATAAACCACCTGCGCATTTGATGGGCGCTCATAGGTGACTTCATTAATAGCAAATAAATTCTGTCCAGCAACGGCCAGTACCATTCCATGTACACCTTGAAAACTCGGATCAAGTGGGGGAGGAAGATTTTCTTCATCTTCGGCAATAGCCCAAAAACTTAACATCATACCGAATAGCAAAATTAAACAGTGTTTCATCAGTTGATTAGCTCCAAGATCATGAAGAGTGAATATGCTTACTATAGCGTTTTAACAGGTAACCGCACCATTTTCTCGCTGCTTTAAAAACAAAAAAGGCCGCGATAAAGCGACCTTTTGGATTTTGCTTAATACCTTAGGTATTAGTCAAAAATCTTAGATACAACACCAGCACCTACTGTACGGCCACCTTCACGGATAGCGAAACGTAGGCCTTCGTCCATCGCGATTGGAGCAATTAGCTCTACAACGAACTTAAGGTTGTCACCAGGCATTACCATTTCTACGCCTTCTGGAAGCTCTACTGCACCAGTTACGTCAGTTGTACGGAAGTAGAACTGTGGACGGTAACCTTTGAAGAATGGCGTGTGACG
>CAXRCC010000219.1:0-5345 GCA_964228975.1 Paraneptunicella sp.
TCAAAAAGAGTTGGTTACATATATAAAAACCTCTGTTACTAAGCACACTTTAGATCGTGAGTTGGCTTCAGGGAAATATGCGCTTTTAAAACACCAAAAGAGATAAGTGAAATTGCCCATTAAAACGCTCCGAGGCAGGGATGCCGAGGTGCAGCGGTCATGGATGACACACAGCGTGTTTTAACTGGCAATTCACTTATCTCTGTTTCGATGCAAGAAATCACTTATCTCTGTTTCGATGTAAGAATTCACTTATCTCTATTTCGATGTAAGAGTGCTCTTATCTCTGTTTCGATACCTGATTTCGCTTATCTCTTTACCTTGAGCAATGCACTCAAAACAAAGCTAACAGCCACAAATCAGCGGATAAACATCAAGATCCGTTGCAATAGTGGGCAAGCCCAAATAATCCTTCAATACCGACTCTGTGGTGCAAAACGCGCCTTCAATCCAAGCTTGATCGTTAGAAAACGCCGAGCCAATAATAAACACATTAGAGCTGTTCAATCCTGCAAGTCGCCCTGGCGCACGAATACCTTGCATAACATCACAGATATTATAATGCGACGCCCAGGCGTGATAACCCGCACCAAACGGATTGTGTCCCCAGTTCATGAATACGGTTTCAAGCGGCTCAGGAATCAGTTCAGAGGTGGTCACGTCGTTGCCATAATGCACTCGTGCAAGCTGGATCTTTAACATTTCGATCATGGCTGGTGTGGCTGGGCTTCCCCCTTTTAACGGTTGTAAATTATCGCTTGGCGGGGTGTCGTGCTGCTCCGACACGCTAAGCTCTAACTCCTGCCAAAACTGGGTGTAACGCATGTCATCATAAGACGCTAACATCCCATAAACGGGCGTGCCTACGTTACCTGGAGAGTTATCCCCAAAGTAGTAAATTTGGCGTAACGGCAAGTCCGTGATGGTTGGTCCAAAAGTATTGGTCGCCGTATCCACATTCAACGGCATAGGCAAGTCATCTTCTTTCCACCATTCGCGATCAAAAAACATTGCGACCTTATAAGAAGGCTGGTGGATCACCGATTCTAAATAGGTGGCAACGCGGTTTTCATTTAAGAAGTTGGTGCGGTTAGCTTCTTGGGGCAAGTAACGAGTTGCATCGGCAACGGCTTCAATGGCATGAGGTGGCATGGCAATAAAAGCATAATCGGTTGATTTCGCTGCACCGCTTGGCGTGTTTGGCGAATTCGACGTTGCCGTATGGTATTGGGTTGTGCCAGCTTCATCCCAAATCGAGTGAAGGCGCGTGTTTTTTGTCATGGTAAAAGGAACGCCTTGAGCATTCGCCATTTCAACAATTTTGCTATACATGGTTGTAAAAATTGAAGAAAAACCAGAGCTTAGCGTTTTAAATGTGCCGCCCGGTGCAAATTCACCGTTATAAACCGCAGCATCTGCCGCGTTCCAATTAATGACATTCGAGGTGTAACCGCCACCGTCTGCCGCGTATTGATAGCCTTCATTTAACACTTGGTCGTACATGATGTTCCAGTAGCCGATATTGCTGGCTAGCGTACCGGGGTGATACACCTCTGATTGGAACTCTGGCGGTAGCTCGCCAGTGGCGTAAAACTGACACTGCGAGACGCGATCTGTCGCGTTATCCGAGGTAATCGCATTAGACACATTGCCAATTAAAACGTCAGCAGCCGCTTCATTCTCATTGCCAACCGTGTTGTAAGGTGCGGGCGTTTCTGCGCTGATGCTTTCTTGGTACATCATCTCGCCGCGCAAAAAGAGCAGCGGATTATCCGTAGTATTAAAATCAATGCTGTTTTGGTCTAAGCCGAGTGCTTTAATTGTGGTGGTGACCAATTGGTGCCCGGTTTTTGTGGTGTCGTCCCACTCGATATAACGCATGCCGCCAATCTCAATGTAAGATTGCTCAACGTTATTTTGATAGTGATGGCTGCAAATTCTGCCGGCGGGTAAGCGATCGCCAGTGCCATTGTTTTGATAGTCGTAATTACCCCACTCGATGATTTCAATGCTGTCGCTTGGGCTAAGGGTTTCACTGTTCAATAGTCTCCATGCCGCATAAAGCCCAGCAGGACCGCCACCAAAAATAGTATATTGACTCATTATAGTTTCCTGATAATTGTTTAAATGTTTTCCCAAGTGATCGCAAAATTACTCAGCGGAATACTGAAGCCGTCGTAATTAAATTCAGTGAGATTTTCGTCCTCTACCATTTGGCAAATCATGTCGCCCATAATCGGAATGAACTTCCCGGCCCATCCGGCGGTATAGGTAATAATATTTTTTGCGTTCGGCACGCTGTCGGACATGAAATCGAGGAAGAATTCCGGCTGTACTTGGCCTTCTTCCAGAGGCGCGTTACATAACGCAATTAAACACGTTGAGGTATGGTGCGGAGTGGGATCCAGCCCCGGCATAAATTGCTCAACCCATGATGAGGCAATATCTAAAGAGTGAGTGCTAGGTGCAATATGGCGCTGTTTAGGATCGCTCAAAATATCGAAATCTGGGAAGTCAGTCGCTACGCGAATAAAGCCCGGGTTGGCCCAATCCACTTCTGGGAAGCCATAAAGTAAGGTGTTTCGAGCTGTTTGCGGATCGCCCGGATTTTCAGGTTCTTGGAACACAAACCAAGTGGGGAACTGCGCTTGAGGGTCGGTTTTTCTGAAATAGGCGGATGCCATTTGCCAAATAATAATCGGCACGCTCACGCCTAAACTTTGGATTGTGTCGTTGATGTAAGCACCCGGCGTAAGCACCAGTTTTGTGCCCGTATAAGTGGCCTGTGTGGCGCTATCCTCACCAGTACGTTGCGTGGTAATGCTAACTGAATCGGCTTGGGAAGAATCGATATTGATCACATTTTCCCATTCTTTAAACGTCACCAAGCCAGAATTTAATGCCGCGTTAAACAGCACTCTTTCCGTCGCTTTTAAATTGATTGAGCCACCATCTGGCTGATAAAAACCGTAATAGTCGTCGGGCAAATTCGCGAACTGAAACTGCGTTTCGATGGCGGCGGCATTCGGCAATTTTTCGTAAGGAATATGCAATGCATCCATGGTGTCTTCCGCCTCGGGAATACCGCCTTCTTGCGTGCCACTAATGCCTTGCCCAAACCACAGGCTGCCAACTTGTTCGATGAGCGTATCACTGGTGAGCGCTTGAATTTGATCCCAATACGCTTGCGAAGCCAAGCACAACTCCGACATATATTGCTGCTCATATTGCAATCTAAATTGACGAGAATGCCCAGCAGAACTCCCTAAGTTATTAGAAAAACCAAACTGTTCGATGATCAGCGTTTTTAAGTTTCTTTTACTCGCATGAAAAGCCGTAGACAGACCAATAGGACCGCCTCCAACTATAATTAGATCATAATTCTCAGAACTCATTAATTAACCTCTTGTGGTTATTTATTAGGCTTTTAGGGTGATAAAACGGAAAGCTGTATAAAGGTATAGTTAGTTACCGATAAATCCGCAAGGTAACGGAAAAAAGGTAACGAGAAATACAGTGAAATGGAGGTTATATCGAAAACGAGAGGTTGAGTATTTCACCTTATTTCAAAACCGCTCTACGCTACTAATGAACGCTTGGTGAGGCAGGGAAGGGTTACTCAAATCATCAAAAGAGATAAGTGAAACTGCCCATTAAAACGCGCCGAGGCAGGGGGCCGAGGTGCAGCGGTCATGGATGACGCACAGCGTGTTTTAAGTGGCAATTCACTTATCTCCGTTTCTAGGCGGAAGTCTACTTATCTCTTTCCCTTAAGTGAGTGGTAAAAGTCCGCGTTTTGTTTTACAGCTCAGAGACAACAACCTGTGATTGCTTCTTACGCTCACTGTATCGATTCAATAAAAAGCTCTGCTGATCGCGCGTTAAATACGTCATGCGCATCAATTCTTCCATGACATCCACAATGCGATCGCGGTAAGACGAAGGTTTCATCGTGCCATCATCATTGAATTCATTATAAGCCATTGCCACCGAAGATTGGTTTGGAATGGTGATCATACGCATCCAGCGCCCTAAAACGCGCATGTTATTGATGGCGTTAAAGCTTTGAGAGCCGCCCGATACCTGCATGACAGCCAAGGTGCGACCTTGGGTTGGACGAACTGCGCCGATAGCTAGCGGTATCCAGTCTATTTGTGTTTTCATCACGCCAGACATATTGCCGTGAATCTCTGGAGACGACCAAACCTGCGCTTCAGACCACAGGCTCAGCTCACGTAATTCCATCACTTTAGGATGTGATTCTGATTTGCCGTTGTCGAATAAGGGTAAGCCTTCAGGATTAAAAATACGCACTTCTGCTCCCATCAATGTCAGAATGCGCGCGGCTTCCTCGGCGGCAAAACGGCTATAAGAGTGCTCTCTTAATGAGCCATACAGCACCAACACTTTGGGTTTATGTGTGCTTAAACCGTCTATATTTGGGATGAGATCAAAGTTTTCATTTTGAAGATAATTCATTTACGTTCCTACATTCGTTAACCTTATGCTCAGTAAGACGAAGGCGCTTGAAAAAAGACGACGAAAACGCAAAAAAAGTGGTAACTAATGACAATCGACGCGATTTGGCACGAGTATAAATCGGCGCTAAAAGGCTTTTTACACAGCAAAATAGCCAACGAGCAAGACGTGGAAGATTTACTGCAAGAAGTGCTGATTAAAACCCACGCGAATTTGCACACGCTCAAGCAAGAAAAGAGCGTGAAAGCGTGGCTATTTCAAGTTGCAAACAACACCATCATCGACTTCTACCGGAAAAAAGCGAAGCAAGCGCCGCTCGAACCCGAGGAAGAAGAGTGGCTTCACGAAGGACACCTTGCAAAGGCTGAAATCACGCAATGCATCGTGCCATTTGTGCAGGCGCTGCCAACAGAACATGCTGAACTGCTCAGCGCGATTGATTTACACGGTATGTCTCAAAAAGCGTATGCAAAAGCCCAAGGCATCAGCTATTCCACGCTTAAGTCGCGCGTCCAAAAAAGCCGAGCTTTGCTGAAACAAAAGTTCGATGAATGCTGCCATTTTGAACAAGATAAATTTGGCGCTATTGTTGGCTATGAACGCAAAGGGGAAGGGAGTCGTTACTAATCATTGATGATTACGCTAGACCGAAGTCGAGTAGTTTTATTCTTTTTCTAGGTTAATAATCCATCCCGACTTTTACACAAGTTAGGGAAGAATTATGAACTTAAAGAAAACCATTTTAGGATTTGGAACAGGGCTAAGCTTAGCTGCTTTAGTGGCGTTTAATGCATAAGCTCAAGTGCCTCAAGTATCATCAGATGGCAAAGATTCTCGAACCGATTATATTCTCAGTGCATCGTTAG
>CAXRCC010000220.1:0-12076 GCA_964228975.1 Paraneptunicella sp.
TGTAATTCGCAAAAACAATAACAAAAAACACAATAAATACATAAACTTATATTATTCACATAAAACGTATTTCAGTGAATTTCATCCATTTTGAATTTACTTCGAAAATAAATGTAAGCAACAAGAGGTCTGTTTGAGTAACAAAGTCAGATGAGATGCTGTGCTGCTTTGAGTAAAAAGGGAGACTGGATAATAAACATAAGGATAAATTATCAACCATATTGACGACCAATTGGAGATTTTTTATGCAAAACATATTAAAGCCATTACTCATTTCGGTTGCATTAGGTGGTTTGTGGTCTGCTAACGCCGAATCCAGCACCCTGACCCGAGATGTATACTTGATGACCAACGAAGCGCCAGTGAATACCATTGCTGTTTATCAAACAAGAGCTGACGGCTCACTTGGATTGAACCAAAGAATTAAGACGGGTGGCGCAGGTTCGGGAAATAATGATGACAACCTGAACGATGAAATGCCGTTAATTGACCCTTTAGGCTCTCAAAACTCTGTCATTCTGAGTGAAGATAAGAGTAAGCTTTATGCCGTGAACGCAGGTTCTGGGAATATTTCAGTCTTCGATATCAACGAAAAAGGCGGCTTATCTCTGCTTCAAGTAATTAGCTCACAAGGCGAGTTTCCGGTTAGTTTGACGACTGACGGCGAGCTTATGTACGTGCTAAACGCTGGTGGTACTGGCAGCATTGCAGGTTATACCATCCTAGACAGCGGTGAATTAGCCTACATGCGAGATTCTGTTCGCCAGCTCGGGCTGAAAAACCCAGATTTTCCAAATGCATTAGAAGTACCAGCAACACCTGGGCAAGTGAGTTTTGATAATGATGCTAGACGCTTAATTATCACTAACGGTGGTGACCAGGAATTACTCACTTTCAGTGTAAGAAACAACGGTACACCGTCACTCTATGCGACCTCTTCTACAACTGCTGGAGCGATTCCTTTCGACTTCGTTATCTCTGATAACGGTATCGTTGTAGTCGCCGAATTAGCACAGGACTTATCCGGATTTGCATCCTCTTATGAGATCAATGATCTTCACTTAAGCACCGTTTCGCCTGCTGTGGCCTCAAACGGAATCGCTGGCTGCTGGATTGTTTCAAACGGCGATCGATTTGCTTATTTGATCAATACAGGAAGCAGCACGATTAGTACTCTCGAGATAGAAAGAAATGGCCAGATAACAGTGGTAGATGAAGTAAGCGCGGATTTAAAAGGCTCCTTGCCAATCGACGCGACTATCACACCTGATGGAAGTTCTATGTTTGTGATTAATTCTCAAGAGGGCTCAATTTCGCATTATGACGTTAACCCAGAAAAGGGAAGCTTAACGTTTCGCGGTAAGTCAAACGCTTTGAACTTAAAGGATGCAAACGGTAATCCTGTGGTACCTCAAGGCATTGTAGTGAGATAAGCGCGCGAAGCTCCACTTGTTTCAAAATTAATCAGCATAATACTGAGAACATTTAAAACAATTGGGGCAAGCAGCGCCCGCTGCATATCGATAACAAAGGTCTGGACGTAAGTTCAGGCCTTTTTTCGAATTCATTCAAGAGGGCATAACATAAAGACAAACGATACACGGCGACTCGCGATCAGCCTAGCCTCCGTGTGTGTATTGGTTTATGGATATTGGTTTGTGGATATACTCGTTTCTGCCTGATTAAAACGTCATTGGGTATTGACGCGTAAATGCAGCTAATTTAGCAAGTTGCTCTTCGCTTAACTGCACGTCAAAAGCAGCAATATTTTCTTCTAATTGCGGCAATGAGGTTGCACCAATAATGGTTGAAGTGACACCTTGCATGTTATTCACCCAAGCTAAAGATAACGTAGCAGGTGACATTCCAAAGCCTTTAGCCATGTCAACTAAGGCTTTTACCGCTTGTTGAGAACCTTCGGTATCTCGGAATAAACCATTACGCTGTAACATACTCCAGCGCGTGCCTTCAGGGCGGGCACCATCTACGTATTTTCCGGTTAACAACCCGCCGCCTAAGGGAGACCAAGGTAAATAGGCAACATCTTCGTTCAAGCAGTTTTCTATCAAGAAGGGCCAATCACTCCATTTCAGCAAGTTAAATTCATTTTGAATGGAAACCATACGGGGTAGCGCATGTTTTTCACTCAAGCGGAGATAGTGATTTACCCCCCACGGCGTTTCATCCGATAAGCCACAAAAACGAATTTTTCCGGCTTTCACGCAATCATCAAGCGCATGCAATATGGCGAGCATCTCTGACTTTTCTTTTTCTGCATTGACGCTCGCGTAATTTTGAAAGCCCGGCCACTGACGGGAAAAGTGAGGAATAGGACGATTTGGCCAATGAATTTGGTACAAATCTACGTAATCCGTTTGCAATCGTTTTAAGGAATCATCCAGTGCTTTTTTCACACCTTCTGGCGTGATGTTCTCACCACCTCGTATCCAGTCAATGCCGGGGCCAGCGATCTTTGTTGCCAGCACAATGTCTTTGCGGCGCTGTGGATTTGCGCCTAACCAATTGCCTATGATTTCTTCTGTTTTAGCATAGCTTTCTTGGCTTGGTGGAACAGGATACATTTCGGCTGTATCAATAAAATTAACGCCCTTCGACAAGGCGTACTCGATTTGTTGATCAGCCTCTTCTTGTGTGTTTTGCACACCCCAAGTCATCGAGCCGAGACATACGCTGGACACATCCAGCCCACTACTACCTAATTTACGATATTGCATCCTGTGTTCCTAAAAAACGAGAGGGGTTAATCCCCTCCAATCATATCTCCAATACCGCCCAGCACGGAGCCTTCACCTTGTCGGCTTCCTCCGGTACTCGGCGCATGCTGTATAACGCGCTCCGCTAATCGAGAGAATGGCAAGCTTTGGATCCACACTTTGCCATGACCTTTCAACGTTGCCATGAACAGCCCTTCTCCACCAAAGAACATACTCTTTAAGCTTTTTTGCGCCTCAATGCTGTATTCAATGCCAGAAGTAAACGCTACTAAACACCCAGTATCCAACCTTAGGGTTTCACCGTTTAATTCTTTTTCGATAACCGTGCCGCCAGCGTGAATAAACGCCATGCCGTCACCCTGTAATCGCTCCAAAATAAAGCCTTCACCACCAAAAAAACCACTGCCCAGCTTACGGTTAAACGCAATGTCTACCTTTGTACCTAATGCCGCGCACAAGAATGAGTCTTTTTGACAGGTGATTTCGTTACCTAACTGTGCCATATTTAACGGCACAATCGAACCTGGAAATGGGGCCGCAAAAGCCACTCGTTTTTTACCAACGCCTTCATTGGTAAAGTGGGTCATAAACAGCGACTCGCCTGTAATAACACGTTTTCCGGCGGAAAATAGCTTACTCATGAAGCCTTGATTCACTTCAGAGCCATCCCCCATTTTCGCCTCAAAAGCGATTCCATCTTCCATGTAATTCATGGCGCCCGCTTCTGCAATAACGGTTTCTTGTGGATCCAGTTCCACCTCTACCATTTGCATTGAGCTACCAATAATTTCGTAATCAATCTCATGACACTTCATGTTCAATTCCTTCTTTTACTGTTGGTGTACCTAGTGCATTCACATTAGATTTGTCATACATAGTATTCCAATTTAGCACAGGCGCACACAGGGAGTTGTAACCAAACATCAAGGAAGACGAAAAACGGCTTATTGTTTGTGTTGAATTTCGGCGTACACCGATGGATTTTTCATTTTAATTTGCGATAGCAAATCTTGATGAAGCGACGTGATTGGCGCGTCTTTCGCTAGTAAAGTATTGATATAATGCAAAGCATCGTCGTGCGTTAACGCCCGTTTTAACGAAATGAGTAATGGATCTTTATTCCCCATTTTTGCATCAATTGCCACCCCTTGGCTGATTAAGTAATCGAACATCTCTTTTGATTTAAAATCTTCCAAAACATGATGCAGTGCATTCCTGCCAAACATGTCTGCTCCATGAATATTGAGCCCAAGCGGAATTAACGCTTTTGCTAGTGCCACATTGTTTTTTTGAGCAAGAATATTGATAAAGTGAGATTGTAACGTTGCCCCTTGCTTAAGCAGCTTTTCCACCACCGACACCGGTGCATCATGAGAAATCGACTGAAATAGGATGTAATCTAATGAATCGGCATCGTCTTTCGTGAAATGGCCTGCAATCTTTAAAATTGCCTGCCATTGCTTGGATTCGGCTAATTGAATAATTTGCTTTAGTCTGGCAGTAAAATCTTCTGCACTTTCCGTTTTGGAGCTCTGACTCAAGCCGTTAGCATGAAGCATCACAGGCGTTGCATAAGTGGAAATGGGAAAACTAAGTAACGTTGCGCCAGCAAGCGCGATGGCCTTTGCCAATGTATTTTGAATCATGTTGGGTCTCGAATGGCTAGAGTCCTTATTCAACAAGGACGACTATAGCAATGAGACCGACAATCTCGAAAAACCTTACTAATTCGCTCGCTTAAGCTTCGTTATTCCACTTTTAAATAACGAAATTTGTTCCCTGACGCTAAATTCTTGTAGGTGATTGTGTGTGGCTCTACCGCAAGAATTTGATAAGCATCGTAGTGATAAGCGTTAGTAGGATCGGCAGGATAAAATTCATCATCTTCTATCCAACCTTTAAACAGGGTAAAATACACGCCCCCTGCTACCCCCCAAAAACCAAATTCTTCTTGCTGGTTTTTCACTTCTGAGCGCGCATCAAGAATGGTGTATTCCACAAGATATCGACCATCTTGACTGCGATGCACCGTGGTTATGTTGGTGCCACCACTGCTATTAGGCTGCTCTGAGCGCCATCGTCCTATAAAACGTTTGCGTACATCTTGATTATCTTCAGAGACCGCTGTTTTATATTCCGACACGGTTAAATCGCTGTGGCTGGCACAAGCCGTCAACAAAACAGATAGCATGACCGCACTTAACTTAGCATGTTGCATAAACCCGCCCTCTTTGTACACTCTCTATTCAATTTATAGCAGCTTACACCCAACTTCCCCACTGGTCCGATAAGGTAATATTCCCGCAGCGCGTGTTATCTCGTTGGGATACTGAGATTTTTTGCTAAAACCTTTGTTAAGATACTCGCGCGTATTCTGCCAAGTTTTGTATTGTGGATGTCATGATGAAATTGAAAACCAAACTCGCCTCGTTCGTTGCTTTAGCTCTTTCTTCTGTGGGCCTTGCTCACGCTAACCAACCGCTAAATGTGCAAGCGCTAACAATCCCAGAGTTACAGGAAAAAATGGCATCGGGTGAGCTCAGTTCAGCCGCTCTCACTCAACATTACCTGACCCAAATTACATCACTAAACCCAACGTTAAATGCCGTTATTACGGTGAATCCAAAAGCCATTGAGCAGGCCAAAGCCGCAGACAACATCCGCCAAACGAAGGAACCCCTTGGCTTGTTGCACGGTATTCCGGTTTTACTCAAAGATAATATTGATACAAACGATGGCATGCCCAATACTGCCGGGTCGTTGTTATTAAAAGATAATCGACCAGAAAACGATGCGTTTGTAACTCAAAAGCTTCGTGAAGCCGGGGCGATTATTCTTGGTAAAGCAAACTTAAGTGAATGGGCAAACTTTCGCTCCACTCGCTCTGTAAGCGGCTGGAGCGCAATGGGAGGCCAAGCGCGCAACCCATACGACATCACACGCACACCTTGTGGCTCCAGTTCGGGTTCGGGTGTTGCGGTCGCAGCGGCCTTATCGCAGGTTGCAGTGGGCACAGAAACTGACGGCTCCATCACATGCCCCTCATCTGTTAATGGCATTGTTGGCATAAAGCCCACCGTTGGCAGTGTAAGCCGAAGCGGTATTATTCCTATATCAAGTCATCACGATACCGCTGGGCCAATGGCACGAAACGTAACCGATGCGGTATACCTGCTTCAAGCTATGTTGGGTGAAGATAAAGCTGACCACCTCGGGTTTAAAAGCCCACACGATGATAACCAGTTAATCGACGCGTTAAAAACAGAAGGATTAAAGGGCAAACGCATTGGCGTGGTATCGAATTACTTAAACCCAAACCCTAAAGTTAATGCGCTATTTAAAGAAGCGGTAAGCATTCTACGAAAAGCAGGCGCGACCATTGTAGAAGGTGCGAATATCGAAACCCGCGGCGAATGGGGACAGCTACAATACAACACGCTGCTATGGGATTTTAAGGATGAAATCGCCGATTACCTTGCCACGACAAAATCAGAGGCAAAAACGCTTGAGGATATTATCGCGTTTAATGAATCGGCCCACGAGAAAGAAATGCCCTTTTTCGATCAAGAAATCTTCGACACGGCAAACCGTTCCAAAGGTAAGCGTGAACCGAATTATCAAGAAAACGTGAAGACAATGTTTTCTTTAGCGAGAGAAAAAGGCATCGATGCCACACTAAAGCAACACAAATTAGACATGCTTATTGCGCCGACATCTGGCCCTGCGTGGAAAATTGATCCAATAAACGGTGATCACTTCCAAGGCTCAGCCAGCTCTCCGGCGGCAATTTCAGGTTATCCCCACATAACGGTGCCAATGGGGTATGTGCTTCATTTACCGGTAGGCATTTCGTTTTTTGCTGGAAAGAACAGCGAAACGACGCTGATAGAAGCCGCATATCATTTTGAACAAATAACCCAATTTAGGCGTGCTCCTTACGTCAGAGCTAATTAATCGCGAGCAGGTACACCTGCTCTTACAGGATCCATATTGAATGTTTACGTTTTTTGAAAAACTATTGAATCCCTTTCCCAAGGCAGAACCTGATACGCCACCAAACACACTGGTGCAGTTTTGCCTTCATTACACCCAAGGCATGTGGAAACCCATCATTGCTGTTGGTGTGCTCACCGCGATTATTGCTGTTGCCGAAGTTGCACTCTTTGGCTTTATGGGGCAACTCGTAGATTGGCTATCAACAAAAGAGCCCAGCACAATTTTAGCGGAAGAAAAAAATACGATTATTGGAGCGGGCATCGCCTTGCTTTTCGTCCTTCCATTGCTCACCTTTTTGCACTCAACACTGGTTCACCAAACGATGCTTGGGAACTACCCCATGGTGATCAGGTGGATGGCTCACCGATACTTACTGAAGCAAAGTTTATCTTTTTACCAGAACGACTTTGCTGGGCGCATTGCAACCAAGGTCATGCAAACGTCGTTATCGGTACGTGAAACCGTTATGAAGCTAGTTAACGTGTTTGTATACGTGAGTATTTATTTTGTATCGATTGTCGTGCTCGTTGCCATGGCTGACCCACTATTGATGATTCCAATGTTGGTGTGGTTTGCTGCCTATATCGCAATTCAAATGTATTTTGTTCCAAAGATGAGACAAGTATCGCAAGAACAAGCCGATGCTCGCTCAGTCATGACAGGGCGCGTTGTAGATAGCTATACCAATATTCAAACCGTTAAGTTATTCGCTCATACCGATTTAGAAGTTGAATACGCGAAAGAAAGCATGGATGGTTTCTTAGATACCGTACACAAGCAAATGCGGTTGGTAACAGGCATCGAGTTCTCGTTAGAACTCGCCAACTATGTGCTGGTATTTTTAGTCGGACTGATGTCGGTCTATTTGTGGTCAATGGGCATGGTGACTGTAGGCGCGATAGCCATTGCAATTAGCTTAGCACTGCGCTTAAACGGCATGAGCCACTGGATTATCTGGGAAGTCAGCTCACTGTTTGAAAATATCGGCACCACCATTGATGGAATGGAAACCATCAGCCAAAAAAGAGAGGTAACGGACAAACCTAATGCGCCAGCACTTGCGCGCCCTCAAGGTCATATTCAATTCGACAATGTTGCCTTTCATTACGGCAAAGGATCGGGGGTGATTGACCTGATCAATTTGGATATCAAGCCCGGAGAAAAAGTGGGCTTAGTAGGTCGTTCAGGTGCAGGGAAGTCGACGCTCGTCAATTTACTGATGCGCTTTTACGACGTTGAAAAAGGCGTGGTTTCAGTTGATGGATATAACGTATCGGAAGTGCAGCAAGAATCTTTGCGAGCAAACATTGGTATGGTGACGCAAGATACAATGTTATTGCACCGCTCAGTAAGGGAAAACATCCTTTATGCTAAGCCCGACGCAAGTGAAGATGAGCTCATTTCTGCCTGTAAACAAGCCGAAGCATGGGACTTTATTCAAGAGCTTACCGACCCCAATGGCAATGTTGGGCTTGAAGCACAAGTGGGTGAAAGAGGCATTAAGCTTTCTGGCGGACAACGGCAACGCATTGCGATTGCAAGAGTGCTACTAAAAGACGCCCCAATTTTGGTTTTGGATGAAGCCACTTCTGCGCTCGACTCTGAAGTAGAAGCCGCCATTCAAGACAATCTCTACAAATTAATGGAAGGCAAAACGGTTATTGCCATTGCTCACCGTTTATCGACCATTGCCGCCATGGACAGGTTAATCGTGATGGACAAAGGCAGAATTGTAGAAGAAGGGTCTCATGAGTCACTGATACATCAGCAAGGTATTTACGCTCAGTTATGGGCACACCAAACAGGTGGTTTCCTTGGAAATGACTAACGGCAAAAATGAATAGGAACGGAAATAAACAGTAGAGACCATTTGTTTTCCTTTTAAACGTAATTTGGCCTTTTGGTAGATAAAGACTCAAAAGGCCTTGTATTACAGAATACTTCATCGCTTTTTTATCAGCTGTCATAATTCATACCATTCACATTTTCCTTACGCTAACAACACCGCTAAGCCGGGTTAAAGACAGTGGATAACAAGGTTATTTTTTATTATTTTTCATAACGTTAAATAACTTTTGGTTCATATTCTCGAAATATAGTTATTTATTGACCATACTTTCACTATTGGTCCCGGTGTTTAACTAAGCCGCTTACACAAAAGGTCTAATATTATTCCATGCCGTAAATATAAGAATTGAAAAATAATAAGAGCCAGCCCGAATATGGAACAACTCAGTTCGAAAAAGCACACAGAAACTGAATTTAATCTAGAAAATCTTAACTTAAATAATACAAAAAGTGCCGTTGTTGTTATTGATCATCAAGGCAAAATGATTCGAGCTAATACGGCTTGGAATGAGGTTCTGCTTAAGAATCATCTACTGTTTAGTGATGACGACTGCGAAGACTACTTCGAAATACGAAGACGCTTTAATCAAGAAGATACATTTGAAGCCTTCCAAGGTATTAACCATGTATTAAATCAGGAACTTAAAACCTTCTCGATGCGCTTCTACTGCTATATCGCAATGGGTTACTTCACAATGCACGTTTCGCCTATTGTGCTTGCAGATGACTCTGTAGGCGCAGTGATTTATCACACAAGAGAAAAGACTGACACAACCTTAATCTCGCCCCCCCATTTTGACTATCATACTTTGATTGAGTCTTGTGAAGATGGCGTCATGATTATGGAATTGCCAACAGGTAAGCTTATACAAGCTAACCAATCTTTGTGTCGATCTTTGGGATACCCACTTGAACAGCTCTTGCATCATTCCTTTTGGGATATCACGCCCCACGAATGGCATCAAACCGACCGTAATATTTTAGATCAGCAAACGACAACATGTGGTTTTTCTAGCGAGTTTGAGAAAACCTTTATTAAATTTGATGGAAGCCTGTGCCGGGTAACAGTGCGCTACTGGCTCACCCTAAAGAATGCTAACGAAGCCCAAACAGCTTGGGTCATTGTTAAAGACACACAGCATAAAAGTACAAACCAAGATTCTGCGTTAGAAGCGCAAAAATTGCAGTCACTAGGAAGCATCGCTCATGGCATGGCTCATGAACTAAACAATATTCTTTCAATAATCATGGCCAATACGGAAATGTTAGATCTGTACTGCGCTCAAAACAAACAGGTTGCTCCTCATACTCATAATATTCTTAACGCCACTTACCGAGCCTCTAACCTACTTAGTGGAATCAGCGCCTTTCATCAATTAAGCGGAACGGAGTTTGCCGAAATTGAATTATTTTCAACTATTGCCAATGCGCTCAAAATCCTAAAAATCACGCTTCCACCTAACATTAGCCTCCAAACAAGCATTGAAGAAGATGAGATGAAGTTATTCGGCAATGCTTCGCAAATCCAACAATTGCTGCTGACGTTTGCCCAATTTATGGCGAGCTCACTGAATAAAAGTTCCGGTTGCGTTGAAATTCGCTTAAAAGGTGAGATACAACAAGGTCGAAAGCAGGCCAAACTGTATATATTAAGCCCCGTAGCGTTTATATCAGAAGAAGAGATTGAATCGATTAATACGTCGAGACTCAGCTCACATCATCAAGCTGCCATTGACTATCGGCTGACGACATTAGGCAGGGTTTTACAAAGCCATCGTTGCCAAATTGAAGGGCACAAAAGAGAAAGCTGCCAAGATGGTCGCTTTAATGTCACTGTTACTTTTCCACGAATAAAAAAGGCGCCATAAAGGCGCCTTTTTCGAGTGAAAAACTAATTAAGCTTTTTCAATAACGTCAACTAGCATCCAAGTCTTAGACTTAGAAAGAGGACGACATTCACGAATAGTAACTACGTCACCTTCGTTGCACTGATTAGTTTCGTCATGTGCGTGTAGCTTAGTTGTACGCTTGATGAACTTACCATAGATTGGGTGTTTCACTTTACGCTCAACCGCAACTGTAATGGACTTGTCCATTTTGTTGCTTACCACACGACCTTGGACCGTACGAATTTTTTGTTCAGTCATTAGGCACCTGCCTTCTCAGTCAGAATGGTTTTAACACGCGCGATGCTACGACGTACAACTTTCAATTGGTGAGTTTTTTCTAACTGACCAGTTGAGTGCTGCATACGCAAGTTGAACTGTTCACGCAACAAGTTTACTAACTCTGCGTTTAGCTCTTCTACGCTTTTTTCTTTAAGTTCAGCTGTTTTCATTACATCACCGTACGAGTTACGAAAGTAGTTTTAAACGGTAACTTGGCTGCTGCTAGAGCAAATGCTTCACGCGCTAGCTCTTCTGGCACACCTTCCATCTCGTATAACATACGACCTGGTTGGATTTGGCAAACCCAGTACTCAACGTTACCCTTACCTTTACCTTGACGCACTTCAAGAGGCTTACTAGTAATTGGCTTATCAGGGAAAACACGAATCCAGATTTTACCTTGACGTTTGATGTGACGAGTCATTGCACGACGAGCTGCCTCAATTTGGCGAGCTGTCATACGGCCACGATCAACCGCTTTAAGGCCAAAACTACCGAAACTTACGCTACTTCCAGCAACCGCAACACCACGGTTACGGCCTTTATGCTGCTTACGGAATTTCGTTCTTTTAGGCTGCAACATGATTAGCTACCTCTCTTTCCAGAACGTGGCTTCTTCTTAGGTTGAGGAGCAGGCTGCTCTTGTTGAGTAGGTAAACCACCCAAGATCTCACCTTTGAAGATCCAAACTTTGATACCGATGATACCGTAAGTTGTTAGCGCTTCTGATGTTGCGTAATCGATGTCAGCACGGAATGTGTGCAAAGGTACACGACCTTCACGATACCACTCAGTACGTGCGATTTCTGCACCACCTAAACGACCGCTAACTTCAACTTTGATACCTTTCGCACCAAGTCTCATAGCGTTTTGTACTGCACGCTTCATTGCACGACGGAACATAACACGACGCTCAAGTTGGCTCGCGATGCTGTCTGCAACTAGCTGAGAATCTAACTCAGGCTTACGTACTTCAGCGATATTGATTTGCGCTGGAACACCTGCCAAGTTAGAAACGTATTTACGCAATACTTCTACGTCTTCACCTTTCTTACCGATAACCACGCCTGGACGAGCAGTGTGAATAGTCACACGGATGCTCTTAGCAGGACGCTCGATAACGATTTTAGAAAGAGAAGCATTCTTCAATTTCTTAGTCAAATACTGACGAACCTGATGATCAGAGTACAGGTTGTCTGCATAGTCTTTTGTATTAGCGTACCAGGTAGAAGTCCATGGTTTGCTGATACCCAGGCGTATGCCCGTAGGATGTACCTTCTGTCCCATTGTCTACTCCTAGTTATCCGCTACTACAACCGTGATATGGCT
>CAXRCC010000221.1:0-2381 GCA_964228975.1 Paraneptunicella sp.
GACATTTCCATGAAAGAGAGCTTAAAAACGACCAAGCCATGATGCAAGTAAACATGGTGACCTTAACCAATTTAACCTACCTCTACCTTCAGCAAATGGTACAGAAAAACAGCGGTAGAATCATGAATGTGTCATCTACCGCTTCTTTCATGCCTGGGCCGCTACAAGCGGTTTACTATGCAACAAAAGCCTATGTTACCTCCTTCACTCAGGCCATTGCCGAAGAAGTTCGCGACTATAATATTACAGCAACAGCTTTGTGCCCCGGTGCGGTGTCCACAGGCTTTGTAGAGGCGGGCAACCTTGAAGGTGTGGATAGTTGGAAACAGGCTCGTTCAGCAGAATCTGTTGCTGAATACGGTTATAAAGCAATGGAGAAAGGCCAACTCATCGCCATAAACGAGAAAAAACTCCGTTTTATGTTAGATTGGATTATTCCTTTTTTACCAAGAAAGGCGATCTTAAAAATTTCACGCCAAGCAATGGAAAAAACGGCGTAAAACCATTATCTGTAAACGGTGACTAAAGGGGCAGTTATGAAAAGAGCGAGCAAGTTTGCACTTCCACCGACATGGAAGGTGATGCTTCACGATATGCAAATTGATCCTGTTGCTGTGCTAGCTCATGCCGCATTGCCCCAAGACTTATTTCAACGACCAAACGCCACTTTGTCTCCAGCGGAATATTTTCAATTATGGTACGGCATAGAGCAGGCGGCAGGCGATAGAAAAGTGCCTTTGCTTCTCGCTGAGCATTTGCGTGCTGAATCGTTCGATGCGCCAATTTTTGCCGCTATTTGCAGCCCTAATTTACATGCCGCGGTTAAACGGCTTCGGCAGTACAAACCCTTGATAGGACCAATGGAAATGGTACTTTCTTCTTGCACTCAAACGCTGTCTATCACCATCGAGTGTTATGGGTATAATGAAAAACTCCCCCGATACCTCGGGCTTTCTGAGTTGGTTTTCTTTACGCAACTGGCGCGAATTGCAACACGTGAGCACATCAAACCACTCAAGGTTACCTTGCCCAATCCACCGCAAAGCCCAAAACCCTATGAAGACTACTTCGGCTGTGAGCTATCGAATAGCAATCAATGCACTTTAACTTTCTCGCAAGAAGACGCACAAAGGCCATTTTTAACTCAAAATGCTGCGATGTGGGCATTTTTTGAAGATAAATTGAATAAAAAGCTTAACGATCTCAATAGCCAAGCTAATGTTGCCGATCGCGTTCGCGCCACACTGCTAGAGGCCCTCCCTAGCGGTGAAAGCTCGGTTGAACACATCGCACAAAAACTCGCAATGAGTAAAAGAGCATTGCAACGAAAGCTCTCCGCTGAACAGTTTAGCTTTCAAGCCATTTTACAATCGGTAAGAGCCGAGTTAGCCGACCATTATTTGCTTAAATCGTCGCTTTCTTTAAGTGAAATTTCCTTTTTATTAGGCTTTCAAGAAACAAACTCATTTATTCGAGCTTACAGTGTGTGGCGCGGCTATCCGCCAGGCAGCCAAAGAAGCATTAATCACTAAGGTTAAATACCGCTTTATTACTATCAAATGCATTGGGCTGACGACATAGCCTAAACTGGGAAAAATGCACGAATAAGATGCTGTTTTTCAGTAAAAAAACGGTAAACCGCAAATAGATATTAAGAATGTTTAATCTGTCTTGTAAAACCCATTATTTGGATTAAGTTTAAATAAACGCTACATAAAATGGTCCACTTCCAAGGCGGTGACAATTATGCATTTTGTCCTTTTTGCTCTCTCGATTTTTGCCCTTTCGCACGAAGCCGACAGCGGTATGGCGCTCAACGATTATTTAGACCGATATTTTCAAGACGCCACCCCGAATTACGAAACCCACATCACCGACTTGAACCAAGACGGACTCGATGACGCCATCGTCTATATGAAGGATAGAAATTGGTGTGGCTCTGGTGGGTGCACGCTATTTGTTTTTCAAAACACGGGCATCGACTACAAAATGGTATCGAAGGTGACGGTATCGAACACGCCTATCAAAGTATCTGAGCAAACTCATCAAGGCTGGAACAATATTATTGTGTACGCCAAGGGAACCGGCAACGTAACGCTTCAATACAACGGTACAAGCTATCCTAACAATCCTTCATTACTGCCCGTGGCAGATGCCGATGAAGTGGCCACCGCCACGGTGATTTTTAATATTTGACGCAGGGTTTTACTCGCCCACAGTGAAACACCTCTGGTAGAAGGAGGTACATCCCTCCTTCTAAGCTGCTACCGGGCCTAAATTGCATACAAGAATCATATTCACAATACCCAAACCCATTAAGGTAACTAAAAACACCCTTCCCTATCTCATTAATTTCTGTATAATCCCCCGCCGAAACATCG
>CAXRCC010000222.1:0-5489 GCA_964228975.1 Paraneptunicella sp.
ATCGGTGGTTCGCAGTCCGTTGCAGGAAGTCAAGCAGTACAGGGCTCTCAAACTGTCGCGGGTGATCAAACAACGAGCGGTAATCAATCAATTTCTGGCGCACAAACTATTGCTGGTACACAAACCCTTTCTGGTAATCAAATACTTGAAAGCAACCAGCAAGTTGCAGGTACACAACAAGTTAATGGCGATGCGGCTTTTGCTGAGAATGTAACGGTTGCGAAAGATCAAAGTGTTGGTGGTAATCAAACCGTTTCTGGTAACCAAAAAGTTGAAGGAAATCAGGTTGTTTCTGGAAATCATGATATCGGCGGTTCTCAGACGGTTGTTGGTTCGCAGTCCGTTGATGGTACACAACAAGTTAATGGCGATGCGGCTTTTGCTGAGAATGTATCGGTTGCAAAAGACCAAAGTGTTGGCGGTAACCAAATAGTTGAAGGCAATCAGACGGTTTCGGGAAATCATGATATCGGTGGTGCTCAGACGGTTGCTGGCGCTCAGTCCGTTGCTGGTTCGCAATCAGTAGCAGGAAGCCAAGCGGTACAAGGTTCTCAAACGGTTGCGGGTGATCAATCAACGAACGGTAATCAATCAATTAATGGCAACCTTTCTGTGGCGGGAAGCACGGTGTTAACGGGCGATGTTACCGTTCATGGCAAGCTAACAACGAAGCATTCAAACCTGGGTCACAGTATTGCGTTTTTGGACGAGCCTGTTTTTTATGTGGCTGAGCTAAGTCGCCGTCGTGAAATTGAAAACATCGATTTTGGTGTGGACCTATCCCATGCCAAAGGTGTGCTGTGCGAGGTGAGTTATCGCTCCGATAATTACGAGTCCGACCCAATTGCGTTAGGCGCGCGCTTGGAGGGTGATTACCCACTGCGATTAACGCCAAATCGTTGGTATTACTTGAATGACTGGATACACGCTGGCGCACATATCATTCCACTTTATGGCGAAGAACCGCTTCGGGTTGAGTGGGATGTGCATCACAGCGCATATGTGAAGTTGAAGTTAATCGGCTTGGTTCATGGCAACAGGTTGGAAGAATAGGAGAGCTCCATGTTTTTAAGATTTAATGAAGATGGCACGATGGCTGAAGCCAGCCCAATTCAATATGATGTGCAGCGTTATGCTTGGTTTGATGCGCCAGCGGATTTTACTCAGAACACGGTATACCTTTTACAGGGTAATACGGTTCGACAGGCAAACAGTGAAGAACAGCAGGCTGCGTTGTTGCAGCAGAAAAAGCAAGTATTAATGCAGCGCTTAGCGATTTTAATTGATGATAAGCGAATTGGAACGGCGGCGGTTTTACCCGGTAAAGAGCGAGAATACGTGTACAAAACGAACTTGGTGTCGTCGTATCAAGAAGGAGCTTTGAAACCTGATTCTCCAGGGTATGTGTTGATTTCGGATGAAGCCGAAGCGCGCGGTGTGAGTGTGGAAGAGATGGTCAGTTTGATTAAGGCAAAATCGTTATCGGCACACAAACAACTGGGGGCACTGGCAGGGTTTCATGTACGGGCCAAGGGGCAGCTAGCCGAGTCTGGCACCATCGAAGCGTTGGAAGCAAAGTATCAAGAGCTGTTGGATGAACTTCAGCAAATTAGCGAAGTTTAGGCTAAGGTAAATACCCCACCCAATATTCCAAATCACCTTTTTCGTATTGTTGAAAGCCCAGTTTTTCATTGAGCCTTTTGCGCGTTTGGTTTTTAGGCACCGTTAAGCGCAAAGGTTTGTATGAATGCTGGGCTTTTTCTGTTACTGCGCGTTGTTAAATAACGTTTTTTCCATTTCAGCGGCGAGGGCTGTTGCTCCTTCTTGTTCTAGCTGTTCAATGATAGTGCGTTGGTCGTCGGGCGTTTTATTCTGACTTAGTTTGAATTTGCACTGGATTTCAGTGATTTCAATATCCAGCCCAACAATGGCTTTAAGCATTTTACGGTTGTATTCACCGTTCCACTTTCCATATTCGCTGCTTTCTCGCCCAAATTCATATTTCTCGCTGAGTGTGGCTACCATGTTAGCCAGTGTGTCTTCATCGGTTATTACACGGGCTTTGCCGTATATCTGTAGTAATTGGTAATTCCACGTAGGGACGCCACCTTTTTCGTACCAAGTAGGGGAAATATAATCGTGCTCGCCTTGAATCGTAATCAGAATTTCCTGTGATTCAATGCTTTTCCATTGCGGATTGGCTTTGGCTAAATGGCAGGCTAAGCGTTGTGATGTTGGGTCATAAAGAAAGGGCAGGGCAGTGGCAAAAGGTCGCCCTTCGTGAACAGAAAAGAGCTGACCAAAACTATTTTTCTTTAAAAACGCGGTGATAACGCGATTGTCGTTAATGGAAAACGGCGCTGGAATAAACATATTGTGTTTTACCTCTGTTCGAGGCGGCGCATTCTCTTCCGTTATAAAAAGCGGTTTAGCTGCCTTTCAGTGAAGAGTTTAAGCATGCCGCTGACAATGAGTATTTGGGCTAAATAGTAGGTGAACATCACCCAGTGCCCCTGATATTGCACGGGCTCAAGGAACATGCCCCAGGCAATGAGGGTGTCTGAAATAATGAAAATAACCGCGCCCCAAATTTGGGTACTGGTTTTGCGCCAACTTAGCACGGCAAAGATGCCCATGGTGGCAATAACGCTCATGTAAGCGGCAACGGGAATGAGCAAATCACCTGCTTTAGGCAATATTTGCAAAGCTAAACCGGCTACAGACACCAGCGCGATAACGATCAGTAATATTTTGGCGATAAAGTTACTGCGGTTGGCGAAACTGAAAAAGCTGGCAATGTAAAAGCAGTGACCGATTAAGAATGCGCCTAATCCAAAGATGAAACTGTTTTCAAAGGTGAGGTTGAGTAGGACATCTCCAAGGCCGCAAAATGCAATACCGAGTAAAACCAAGGTACGCAGCTTTCCACTTAATTGCGCGTAGGCCGCGAAAAAGAGAATGCCAATTGGAACAACTTTAACCAGTGCATCGAGTGGGAAAGGGCGATACGGCAGTAACAGGAGATAAACTAATCCCGTTAATATAAATAGAAGATTAAACCGCTTTCCGAGTAACACTGCACACCTCTTCGCGTGAACTTAAAACCGCAAGCATAATGCATGCAAACACCGCACGGTGCAAGCGAATTGCCGAAATAGCTTGCACCAAGATGTAACACTTTTACTTTTATTTCAATAAGTTAATTGGATAATCGTGTTATTGCTATTTTTCTACCCAAATCGCTACACCTTCTAAGGTTTCATTCATTAACGGCAAACCTTCTTGCTGGTTGATGGCGTGGGCATCAAGGCTTTCTGATCCTGTACTTAAATAACCAGAGCGTTCTTTGCCTCGCTTTTCAATGAGTATGCCGTTGGCACCAATCGATGCGGCTTCTTCTTTTAATCTTTCCAAAGCGGCTTCTTTTTTACCATCTTGGGTAAAGCGCCATGCATTGCGGCTAGATGACTTTAATATAGCCACTTTTTCATAATGGGCGGGTGGCGTGGAATAAACGACAACAGCCGAAGCGGGAATGGCTTCTCGTTGTTGGCCGATAATGGTGTGAGAACTCGAACTACACGCACTCAGCACAGAAAATGCGAGGCCAATAATGGCAGCGCGAGAATAAGAAAATGTATGCATGGGAAAATAAAAGGCTCTGAGTAATATCTTGACACGCATTATCGACAAAACTATACGTTTCGTCACTAGGTAAACGCGGGTGAATGTGTCAGAATTCTTGTCTTATTTTGGTCGGTGTCGCTATTTTATTCACTTCTTGATGCCCTTGGGGGTTTATCATTTAGCGCCGACGTCGCGATGATGTTTTAGATTCGAGGAATTTATGGTTAGAGGGAAACACGCGTGAGTCTTTTTGCACCTCTTTTTATTGGGTGGCGCTATGCAAACAGCAACAAAAGTAGCCACTTTATCGCTTTTATTAATTTCTTTTCCGTTTCAGGTATCGCTCTTGGCTTAGCGGCGTTAATTGTGGTGTCTTCAGTCATGAATGGCTTTGAAGGGCAACTCAAACAACGCATTTTAGGCTTAATTCCCCATTTTGTGGTGGCTCAGTCCGTTTCCGAATTACACCCCGATATTAAACAGCACCCAAGAGTTACCTCGGTTATGCCTTTTACGGAGGTGGAAGCCGCTGTGCAATCGCCTTCCGGTTTGCGACCAGTGGTGCTGCAAGGCGTAGATTTAAGCCATGTTGAGCCCTTGTCTGAGCTGAGCAATAACATGCTGGTGGGCGAGCTGGGCTTTTTGGTACCCGGTGAATACGGCATTGTGATTGGGCGGGCCTTGGCCATTGCGCTGGATGTGAATGTGGGGGAACAAGTGCGCATTATGAGTGCAGAAAGCACCCGTTATACCTTGTTGGGGCGTTTACCAAGTCAGCGTAAGTTTCGTGTGGTGGGCGTGTTTGAAATGGGGTCGCAGGTGGATGACAGCGTGGCGTTGGTGGCTATGGGAGATTTAGCCAAGCTGCTTAGAAAGTCGGAAGATGACTTAATCAAATCCCGTTTGTTTTTGGATGATCCATTCAAATACGCTGAAGTTAAAACGCGGTTAAATGAATTGTCGATAGCATTTGATGACTGGCGCACGCGACATGGGCCGCTGTTCGATGCCGTTAAAATGGAAAAGAACATGATGCTCTTGATGTTGTTACTCATTATCGCCGTTGCAGCTTTTAACATTGTTTCGGCGCTGGTGATGGTGGTGACGGAAAAACAAGGCGATATTGCCATTTTGCAAACACAAGGGTTAACGCAAAAAGGCGTGTGGCTGGTGTTTTTGGTTAACGGGTTAAGCAATGGTCTTAAAGGCACCGTGATTGGCAGTGTGCTGGGATTGTTGTTGGCATTTAATATTAATGATTTGCTGTTGATTCTGGGTGTTCCCATCCACATGTATTTACCCAATGGTAGTTTGCCGATTTTAGTGGAGTGGCATCAGCTAGTTGCTATGGTGCTTTTTTCACTTATTTTGTGCCTTGCGGCGACATTGTATCCTGCTTTTCGAGCGGCAAAAGTGAATCCAGCAGAAGCGCTGCGCTACGAGTAATATGGGTTTGAGTTTTGGAGTGTGAATCACTATACAAAAGGAATGGTATGAGTTCAGTTTTATTAGAATGTCAGAATTTAACCAAGGTTTATGATGAAGGCCCAAAGCCCATTAACGTTTTGGATGACGTAAGCTTTTCGGTGAATACCAGCGAACAGGTCGCGATTCTGGGCAGCTCTGGTTCTGGCAAAAGTACCTTGCTACATCTCCTAGGAGCGTTAGATAAGCCATCCAGTGGCACTGTCCTTTTTCAGGGCGAAGACATTTATCAATTCAGTGAAAATCAACAAGCCAATTTCAGAAATCAGAATTTAGGCTTTGTGTATCAGCAACATCATTTGTTACCGGAATTTACCGCGCAAGAAAACACGGCTATGCCGTTACTGATTGCGGGATTATCTAAATCTAAGGCCTTA
>CAXRCC010000223.1:0-15964 GCA_964228975.1 Paraneptunicella sp.
CATGGGCAGAAGTAACTTTTTACCCTTTCTAGACCGTTTAGGCTGGGTTTCGAACAAAAAAGTGAATGCTTATTTCGAGAAGAAGCTAGGCAATGCCATTACCCACTTCAATGATGTGTATCGTTATTTAACGATGTCGAGTTAACCCTAAACCGTAAGAGAGCCTAATGACAACGCTTACCGATACACCTACACCTCCTTATTACGCCGTTATTTTTACCTCTGTTCGCGCTAAAAACGCCCCTTCTGATGACGCCAGTTCAAAGGGGCATCAGGATGACGCCTATGCACACACTGCCGCCAGAATGGTGGAATTAGCGCAGCAGCAACCGGGCTTTTTAGGCATGGATTCAGCGCGAGAAGCCGTGGGTGTAACGGTTTCGTATTGGACAGATCTGGCTTCCATTAAAAATTGGAAAGCCAATGCCGAGCACATTCAAGCACAACAATCTGGGCGCACAATATGGTACGACGAATTTAAGGTTAGAATCGCTAAAGTGGAAAAAGAATACGGCATTTAACGCGAGCAAAGCAGTTTGCTCCTTTCTTATTTTCGCCCTCCTCCTTTCTAACGTAATCGACAATGCCCTGCGTCCTGCTATTGCCTAAAGTATTTATTCAACATAACATGCAAGTAAGCGTTTTCACTTACACTAAAACAGCGGGGTAATATGTATCTCACTCGATTAATTTACGCTAGCCGAATCTCTGATGTTTTTGTTCCTGAAGACCTTGAGTCGATTTTGCAACAATCCAGAAGCATTAACCAAATCAACCATATTTCTGGCTTGTTATACTTCAACAGAAATTATTTCTTGCAGTGTATTGAAGGCGATAGAACAGACGTTAATAACACCTATTTTCGCATTGTGAACGATCCTCGCCACGAAAGCGTCACGCTATTGGAGTTTAAAGAAGTTTCTGAACGTGCTTTTTCCAAGTGGTCTATGGCATATATTCCTGAAACCAGCGAATCTATCCCGCTTTTTGAACACTATGGTAAATCGTCTAAATTCGAACCCCACACCCTAACCGCAAAAGATGCCTTTAACATGATGCTGGCACTCAAATCCTTTATCAAAGAAGAAGGGGCTCACATCATTCAAAGCCGAATTTGATGGGCAATTTCGGCTTTTCGGTACAATATTTTCTCGTCCTAAAGTTTACGCGTTAAAATTTGAAAACTGGCTTCCCTGAATTAAGCTTAAAGTAGTCTCCCATTAGCTTGCAGGTGTACGATGCCATTCACGCTTCTCAAAAAAGCGGCCACAGAAGAGAGAGTAAGTTCCCCTTGGCGCATTTTAATTGTGGATGATGAGCAGGACATTCACGCGATCACAGAGCTGGCGTTAAAACGGTTTGAAATGGCCGGGAAAAAGGTGGAATTTTTACATGCTTTTTCGAACCAAGAAGCGCAAGAGGTCATGCAAAAAGAGCAAGATATCGCCTTAATTTTTCTTGATGTAGTAATGGAAACCGATGACGCGGGCTTACGTTTTGCAAAATGGCTTCGAGACGAGCAACAAAATCACTTAACCCGCATCGTGTTACGCACGGGTCAACCCGGGCAAGCGCCGGAAGAAGAAGTGATCATGCGTTACGATATCAACGACTATAAGCAGAAAACAGAACTAGACAGAACCAAACTTTTCACCACGGTGGTCACCGCCCTTCGCGCCTATCGCGACCTCAAATCCATAGAAGAATCCAGAAATTATGAGAAGCTGTATCGTCAGGGCTTGGAGAAGGTAATATCCAGTACCAGTGACATTCTTGAACACAAAACCTTAAAACAATTTTTTAACGGTTTATTAGAGCAAATTATCTCCTTATTCCACATACACGAAACCGGTATTTTAGTGAATGTGCCTGCGGCTGTGGGAACCATTTTTGAAGAAGATCAGTTTCAAGTCATCGCGCAATGCGGCGACACGCAAATCACCGAAGTTGATGCCTCTGTTCAAGCACTGCTTAATAAAGCAAAAGCGCGCAAAGAAAGCATTTTAGAAGGCGATACCTACGTTGCCTATTTTCCTTCAACCTCGGATAAAGAAAGCATGCTGTACCTGCAAGGCGTATGCACGGATAAGCTCACCGATGTGAATATTCAGCTGCTAAAAGTATTTTGCCGCAGCATTGGCATTGCCTTTGACAACTTGCTGCTGAACCGAGAAATTCTCAACACCCAAGAAGAGCTGATTGAGCGCTTAGGCAATGCTGTGGAATCCCGCTCGAAAGAATCTGGCAACCACATACGGCGCATGGCACAATTCAGCGAGCTCATCGCGCAGAAAATGGGGCTAGACGAAGCAGAGTGCGAAGTATTAAGGCAAGCCACACCGATGCATGATGTGGGCAAAATCGCCACACCCGACGCCATTTTGTTAAAACCAGGGCGGTTACACGATAACGAAATGGAAGTGATGAAAAAGCACACCAGTATCGGGTTTGAAATCTTGCAAGGATCTAAACGCCCGATTCTCAAAGCCGCGGCCATTATCTCTCAGCAACACCACGAAAAGTACGACGGTACGGGTTACCCCCAGGGGTTAAAAGGGGATGATATCCACATTTACGCAAGAATCGTGGCGGTAGCCGATGTATTCGATGCCTTATTGCACCGTCGTTGCTACAAAGAGCCTTGGCCTCTAGACAAAGTACTCACGTTATTAAAAGAGGAAAAAGGCAAGCACTTCGACCCTAAAGTCGTTGATGCATTGTTCGAAAACCTAGACCACATACTCAAAGTCAACGACGAGTTAACTTGCGAAAGCAGCTTATAAAAGTGGCTTAGCAAGCCTCATCAAAGAAGTGATATCCTTATGAAAGCACGAGCCGTCAGCGTTGCCCCATCCCTTCTCATTAGTTGGCTTTTGTTCGCAAGCCTCGCCGTTGCCGCGCCAACCAATTTACAGCCGCAAATGCTCTTTGAACACTACACCACAGAGCACGGGCTTTCTCAGGTTTCCATAAATGATATTGTTGAGGATAAACACGGCTTTATGTGGGTGTCGACGCAAAGTGGCTTAAACCGTTTCGATGGCTACCATTTCAGAAACTACAAAAGCGAAAAAGGCATCAGCTCTTTGCCGAGTAACTTCTTAACCGACTTGGCCATTGTGAAAAATACCTTGTGGATTGGCACTCAGCTTACTGGCGTATCCACGTACAATAAAGACACTGGCACCTTTATGCACTTTGCTCACGAGCCCGACAACGAAGACACCGTGAGCCACAACTTTATCAACGCGATTTATCACGATAGCGCCGACAATATTTGGGTAGGAAGCCAAAATGGTTTGGATTTATGGCACGCCCCAAGCCAAAGTTTTATTCGGTTTAACGAGCGCTACCCCGTACTGAAAAACTTGCCCGTTCAAGCAATCGAAGAAGGCAGCGCCAGCACATTATGGCTTGGCACCCAACGCGGCTTATATGTGCTCGATATCATGACCAACACGCTAACGCCGATTCGACTACCGCAATTAAAACCGGGCGACATGCAAGAGCACAATGTGCTGAGCCTTCACTTCGATGAAGATGAAACGCTTTGGGTCGGCACTAACGCAGGGTTATTTAGCATCACTTCTTATCGCGATCCCCGCTCAGAAGAAAAGCGAATCAAGATAGCCCAAAACTTCACCCTCAATGCCAACGATTTCAACCAAGCCCACTACCTCACCATTAACGATATAAAAACCAACGCCAATAAGGACGTATGGCTTGCCACCGAAACCCAAGGTTTATGCGAGCTAAAACACAATACACAGCACATTCGTTGTCATACCGCCAACGCCAACAACCCCATGGCGCTGCAATCAGACTCTATTCGCAGTTTGTACTTTGATAAACGAGGCGAACTATGGGTTGGCTCGGCGGCAAGCGGGCTGGCTAAATACGTGCAAACCTCGGGCAATTTCACTACGTTGCGTCAAGGCATACGCTCAGAAAACGGCTTATCGGGCAAAATCGTATTTGCGATTTTTGGCGATGAAGAAAAGCTGTGGGTTGGCACACTCACCAATGGCATCACAGAATTTGACCGCGCCACCGGAAAAGCCACGTATTACTTAGCGGAAGAAGGCAATCACCAATCTTTAAAGGAAAACGGCATTGCCGGGTTATACAAAGAAGGCAACGTGCTGTGGATTGGTTATCGTAACGTAACAGGCATGACACAGCTTAACCTTGAAACGCAGCAATACACTCATTACGAGTTCTATCACAGCGGCGACTTATCGCCGCTACGCGTACGTAAAATCCTGCGCTCAAGCAGTGGCAAACTCATTTTAATTGGTCCGGATTCAGGCATGACGGTGTTTGATACCGAATCGGGCGAGTACGACCACTATTACCATCAGCCCGATAATGCAGAATCGATTCCCTCCGACTATATGTTTAACATGGAGCAGCGCGGTGAATACCTTTGGTTTGCTGCCGATAATGGGTTAATTCGCTTCGACGAGCCCAACAAAACATTTGCCCATTTCACCATTGAAACTGAAAGCAACATTGAGGCGACCAACTACCTATTCGATGTACACATTGGTCAAGGCGACGATATTTGGCTAGGTTCACTCAATGGACTGCATCTCTTTTCTTCGCAAACGGAAACCTTCAAAAGCTATTTTAAAGAAGACGGCTTACCTAATGTGGAAGTGGATAACGTGATCACCGATACAAACGGCAACCCGTGGATAGCAACCAATAACGGCTTGAGTTTTTACGATCGCGACAGCGGTCAATTCGAAAACTACTTCATTGAAGACGGTATTCAGCACAACGAACACGCTGTGGGCGCAAAATACCGCGATGAACAAGGCCGTATTTATTTTGGTGGCGTGGAAGGTTTTACCTTCTTTGATCCCAGCCAGTTCATGCGTATTACACGCGATGTGGAACCCAGGCTCACCTCTTTGTACATCAACAATAAAGAAGTCACGCTACACAACGACGAGTTTAATGTACTGCCGGTTCCCATTTACAGTTTAAACGAGCTTACGTTCAGCTACGCCCAAGCCACCTTGTTTTCGTTTTCGTTCTCCGCCAACGACTACCTCGCCCCGCAAAAAATTCAATATCAATACAAGATGCAAGGCTTGTTAAACGAATGGGTTGATGTCAGTACTGATAGGCGTTTAGTGAGCTTCACAGGCCTTGCGCCTGGGCACTATCAGTTGATGCTTCGTGCTCGTTATCCTAGTGGTGAATGGTCTCAAGAAACCGAAAACCTGTTGATTAATATTACACCTCCCATGTGGCAAACATGGTGGGCATACGGCTTTTATTTGCTGTTTGTGTTGCTGTACATCAACCGTTTTATGCGAAGACAAAAAAACAAAGTCAAAGAAAAGGAAGAAACCAACAAAAAGTTAGAGCTAATGGTGAAAGAGCGCACCTGTGCTTTACAAACGAAAAACGAAGAAGTGATGAGCATGATGTCTCAGCTAAAAGAAACCCAAGAAGAGCTAGTGCAAAAAGAAAAGATGGCGTCGTTGGGCGGCCTAGTTGCAGGTATTGCGCATGAAGTTAACACTCCCATTGGCGTGTGTGTAACGGGCATTAGCCACCTTAAACACCAGTACCAACAGCTGTTAAAGAAAATTGAAAAAGAAACCGCCACCGATGAAGACTTAAGCGAGTTTTTAGATGATGTGTCCGAGTGCTGCGACATCATTACCGCCAATACAGGCAAAGCCGCCAGCATCATCAGCAGCTTTAAATCCATCGCGGTAGACCAAAGCTCAGAAGAAATGCGTCGCATTAATTTGAATGACTACTTACACGAAGTTGTGCATTCCATGAAACCGATATTGAAAAAGCTGCCGCACACTATCACTATCGATTGCCCGGATGATATCCACATTAATACCGTTGCTGGCGCCCTATCTCAGATTGTAGGTAATCTCATCAACAATTCTATTCTTCATGGTTTTAACGAAAATGCCGGAAAAATACACCTGCAAGCCTACGTGGATGAAGACGTCTACACGCTGATGTATACCGATGACGGCAAAGGCATGAGCCAAGAGCAGTTAAATAACTATTTTGAGCCTTTTTACACGAGTAAACGAGGCCAAGGCGGGAGCGGTTTAGGTGGGCACATTATCTTTAATTTGGTCACAGGAAAACTAAAAGGAAAAATCGCGCTCGATTGCCAACCCAATGATGGCTTTTCCATTACCTTAAAACTGCCCAAAGAGATTTAGCGCGGTATCAAACACCTTCTTTTGCATGTACTTAATCTGGAAAGGCACGCATGATTTGCTTTACTTCATCCAAATGGGCAATGAACACATCCACCAGCTTAGGATCAAAATGCTTACCGCGCTGTTCATTCACCACTTCAAGCACTTCATCTAATGGCCACGCCTCTTTGTAACAACGTTTATGGGCTAACGCATCAAACACATCAACCAAGGCAACAATGCGCCCGAAAATATGAATATCTTCGCCTTTTAACCCGTTAGGGTATCCGCTGCCGTCGTACTTTTCATGATGCTGCCCCGCCACAATGGCCGCCGCTTTTAACACAGGACGTTTTGAACGCGCAAAAATATCGTGCCCGATGTTTACATGCGTTTTCATGACTTCCCACTCGTTGGCATCCAGCTTTCCTGGCTTTAACAAAATCGCATCGGGAATGGCGACTTTACCCACATCGTGCATAGGCGACGCCATTAACAGCTGTTGCGCATCTTCTTCACCAAGGCCTGCCCATAGCGCTAAAGCACTGGAAAGATGAGAAACCCGGCGTACATGGTTTGCCGCTTCTTTGGAGCGGTTTTCCACCACCTCGCCTAAGGTTTCAATAATCTCTGCTTGGGTTTCGTAAATTTCTTTATTGAGCTGTAAATTTTCAAACGCAATGGCAATGTTATTCGAAAACACCGCCAATAACTGTTTATCCAGCGCGTTAACTTGGCCGACTTTTTCCACGTAAATCAGGTTGGTATCTTGATGGCTAGAAGGAAAATATCCCACAAAGGTATCGCCTTCTAAAATACTGCGTTTTTTCCTACACGCCCGCTCTAACAAACGACGAATATGTTCAGGAATGTCGGGCTGCTCAGATTCACTCGACGCCAATGCGCCCGTGCCAGCGAGCACTTCAAATTTCCCTTCTACCTTTTGCACCGTGCAATTGCTGGACTTCACCAGCACACTCTCTTCTTCTATGTGTAACAGTGAGGCAATTTGGTACAACACGCCATTGGCAAAATCGTGTAATGAACGGCTTTTAAACAGGCTTGCAGAAGAATCAATGATCTTTTCTAGCCCTTCTCGGTGATGCTCCAACATTTTACGCGACTGCTCCACCGCCATAATATCGCGATACCCACGCAGGCCAGAATAGGTCACGGTGAAAAGCTTATCGCTGCACAGCGTGGTTTTTTCTTTGTAATCGTTAATATCGTAATTCACTATCACATCACGCTCTGGCGCTTGTCCGGGTTGCCCCGTACGCAGCACAATGCGAACAAAGTGATTTTGCAGATCTTCTCGAATAAAACGGACAATCCTCAGCCCAGCGTCGTCCGTTTCCATCACCACATCTAAAAACACGAGCGCAATGTCATCGTGTTCAGTGAGCAAGGTTTTAGCGTCTTCGCCGGAATACGCATGTAAAAACGAGACGCCTCTTTCATCAAACTTAAAGCGGCTTAGCGCAATTTTTGTGACGGTATGAATATCGGGTTCATTATCGACAATCAGGATTTTCCAACCCGGTTTAACGGCTTTTTCAGACGTTGACGATTTCTTAAACATACCACTACACCTTCATTGTTACGACACATCAAGCGGCACGGTTATTGTAAACACCGAACCTTCTCCAAGCCGGCTTTTCACCGTCACCGTGCCCTTCATTTTTTGCGTGACGATGTTGTAAATCACACTCATGCCTAACCCCGAGCCACCGTTTTTTCGATTCGTCGTAAAAAAGGGTTCGAAAACTTTGGACACCGTGTTTTCATCCATGCCTTTTCCATCGTCAATAAACTGAAAAATAAACTGCGTTCCCGCTTGCTTTAGCACCATTGAAACCTGCCCCTCTTGTTTGGGCTCATAAGCGTGAATCAATGTGTTTTGAACCAAATTAGTCACAATCTGTGCCCAATAACCCGCATAGTTTGTCAGCTCGATATAGGGCTGCTCAGGTTGAATGTGGAAGCTCACTTTGCTTCTGCGCGTCATGCCAGATAAGCTGGTCATGGTTTCGTGCAAATATTCCACAATATCGAAGCAACGAATTTGCTCATGAGACTGGTCCACCGCCACTTGTTTAAAGCTGTTTATAAGGTTAGCAGCGCGTTCAAGGCTTGAATGAATGGTTTTGCCAAGCTCCTCCGATTCTTGAATAAAACGGATAAACTCATCTTCTTCTAATTCACCCGCCTCGAATTTCTTTTTCAGCGCCTGCACCATGTATTCAAAATGGGAAATGCCGGTTAAACTCAGGCCTACTGGCGTATTCACTTCGTGCGCAACACCTGCCACTAAACCACCGAGCGATGCCATTTTTTCCGCTTCAATCAGTTGCGACTGTGCTTGTTTTAAATTGTCTAATGAGGTGGCCAGCGCCGCTTCGCTCTTCTTTCGAATGTTCACTTCTTTTTTCAAGTGCGCTTGTTCTTCATCTAATTGAGAAACGGTATAGGTAAGCTGTCGGGTCCGCTCTTCCACCTTTTGCTCGAGTAATGCGTTGAGATTATCGAGCTTTTCAATGGTTTCGGAGGTTTTATCCATCAGGTTGTTCAGCGCATTTTGTAAAATGCCAAGTTCATCTTGTGCATTTTCAGACACCACAATATGCTCGGCTTTAGATTCGTTAGGGTTAATGGATTCAGCGTGTTTTGCCAGCATTCCTAGCGGCTTGGTCAGTAGGCGATCGAACACTAAAATAAACAGCAAAATCAGCACAACCGTTTTAATAAAGGCGTTAATCACGAGGGTATAAAT
Source organism: Paraneptunicella sp. (assembly GCA_964228975.1). Classification (GTDB taxonomy): domain Bacteria; phylum Pseudomonadota; class Gammaproteobacteria; order Enterobacterales; family Alteromonadaceae; genus Paraneptunicella. Next base: position 8,962 of record CAXRCC010000223.1, read on the forward strand.
GCCCGATTTAATGCTTTCAATAATGACGCTGCGATCGGAAAAAAGCCGAACGGTGCCAATGGCTTCGCTGAACTCAATCGTGCGAAAAGTGAGGTTAAATTGATACCAGAAAACCCCTTTCGCTAAGGTATTGTCATTCGATACAATCCCAGACGAATACAGAATATTGTCGTCTAGCCCCACCACTTCAATGCCAACGATGTGTGGGAGTTGCAAAATACTCACTGCGGTAATTTTCAGCTGGTCGAGGTCCATGTTCCATAAATCTGTAACCAAAATATTGTGGAAGGTTTCCCCCGATGCCACCAATACCTCCGACACTTCGCGCTTAGCATCGTAATACTCAATGGCAATATGCACCGCTGTGACAAACAGCGTCACAATAAAGTAAATCGATAAAACGGAACCGAGTAAGCGTAACGAAATAGAGTTTTTAATTGATCCTGCGTCCAAGGAAAGTTTGCTGCCCATTGCTCCCCCAACCATCACTTAGCAATCTTGCTACGTAGCTAAGCTACCTCTTCATTAAAGTTAGCTCCTTTTCCTTAAATAGCGAGAAGCTTAGTCTGTTTCACCCTTTTGGCTCTCTGCCTATTTCAAGTGCTGCTGCATAATGCCGTTCACATCAATTTTCTGAAGACCAGCGTTAAAAATTGTGCGCCAACGTTTGCCCTCGGGAGTGTTTTTAAACGCGATGTACAGTTTTTTGTCTTGGAGTAAGGTCGGGTGCATTTCAACGCGATGCTTAAGCTGAGCCAAACTCGGATCGGAACCGAGTAAAAACGTCAGTACATTGGCATCAATCACTGCGGCATCTAAACGCTTCACCGCAACCTTTTTAATATTAAGCACATCGGAAGGCACAGCCTCACCTTGGACCTCGCCCGAGGCGATCATGACATCCAGCGTTTGTGTATTCACATAATCTTGCACAATACCAATGCGCATACCGCGTAAGTCTTGCACCTTTGAAAACGCAATAGGCTTGGCTGTATTTTGCATAATGCCTAGCGGCCCTGAGCCCATGGCATCAGAAAACAAAAAATCCTGTGTTTCGAAGTAATATTCAGGAAAGTAACCCATGTATTTTGAGTTACTCTGCTGCGCCAGTTTTACCGTTCGCGACCAAGGATAAAAGCTCACAACCAGCTCGTGCCCTTCTGCTGCAAACGCGGCCTTTGCCACGGCCACACTGGCCCCTTGGTTCACTAAGTTTTTATCAGAATAGGGCGGCCACGAAAGTGACGTTAGATAAATCGTTTCCGCCATTGCAGCGCAAGAAACCAGCCCAATAAACAGGCTGAATAAACGCTTCATATAAGCCTCCACAACATTAAAAGTTAAACGTGCGTTGAATCGTAAAAACCAGTGTGCTGTCGCCGAATGTCTCTAAATCCGTCCACTCATATCCCAGTGTTAATAGCCAATGCCTGATCGAATAAGTGCCGGATACTTTGGCGTGAGTGTAGTGAGTTTTGCCCGGCTCCCACGCCCATTGCGCTTCATCGTGACTAAAAGAGCGATCCAGCCCTAAATCCACAGACCAGCGCTCATTCACCGGAATCGTGTGGGACAACATGATGATGGAGTGACCTGCCCCGGTGCCAAAGTAATCCCACGAGTACCAATAGTTGAGATGGGTATTGCCACTGTTGAACTTGATCCACGCCTCTGGGTAATTGAAGTTTTCGCTATTGCTTTGACCGTGATAACTGTACTGCGCGATGCCCACATCCAGATTCACTTTTTCTGTTAATGCGGTGAAATAGCCAATGTACCCGTCGAATTCAACGTCTGTGCCTTCACCAAAGTCCACGTTTGAGGCCCACACGCCTGCGTACACGCCATTATCACCAGCCCAATCTAAACTAGCTTGCAGCGCTGGGTTTTCATCGGTTTGACTCACCCCATTAAAAAGGTAATCAGACGCCAGCGTGACGGTTGCAGATACCGAAGCCGCACAAGGAAAGGACATAAAAAGCAGTACAGGCAACAGTCGCAAACGCATGACATTCTCCGGGTGATTCTTGAGCGCCTCTTTTAAAAAGCATAGACAAGCTTCACAAAGTTCCCACTAGAATTTTCGTGAAAAAGCGACAGGACACTTCCCCATAAAGGCAGCCCCCAGAAACTCAAGCCCTAGCAACTCAGACACTCAGCCTCTACTTCCATATAATGAGCCCTACCCCGAAACTGAGCCTCTAACAACTCAATCTCTAATAACTCAATCTCTAACAACTTAGCCCTAATTAACACGAGCCAGCACCGTATGCCGTTTGTTATTTTCGATTTTTTAGAACTTAAAGAGCAGTTTTAAGCAATAGTTACGCACAATTCAGGCTGATAAAGTATCGGCCCTCAAAATGACGTCAACGGTGAAAGGTGTCCCAATGAAAGTGGTCAATATTGTTCGAGCACAACCAACACAAGACGGCGCAGGTGTAAAAATCGCACGCGTTTCCGACTTCTCAGGAAAACATTTCGACCCTTACCTTATGCTTGACGAGCTTAAATCAGACAACGCCTCTGATTACATGGCAGGCTTTCCCGATCACCCTCACCGAGGCATTGAAACCTTTACCTACATCATTAAAGGTGGTTTCGAACACAAAGACCAAATGGGCAATAAAAAGGCGATCACCGCCGGTCACGTACAGTGGATGAGCACAGGTTACGGTGTTGTGCATTCGGAAATGCCTATTGCCGATAAAAGCGAAGGTATGCATGGCTTTCAAATTTGGCTAAACATGCCCAAAAAAGACAAGCTGCGCCCTGCTCGCTACCAAGATTCTACCGATAACGGCCTGCCCGTTATTGAAAACACAACCGGTGCCAAACTCAGAGCATTGGCAGGCCAATGGCATTTTGCCGACGACCGCATGCAAGGCGCGCTATCGCCCCTAAACGAGCTTACCGCAAATGGCGCAATTGCCGATGTAACCTTGGCTGAAAATGGCACCGCTAAGCTCGATGTTTCCTCTCATCAACAAGCCTTTGTGTATGTTCACACAGGTGAAATTGGCACGGTTCAAGCCGGACACTTAATTGTGGTCGATAGCCAAAGTGAGCTGGTACTGACCAGCGAAAAAGGCGGCGGCGCATTGGTACTTTTGGGCAACCCGATTAAAGAAGAGATTGCGCACATGGGCCCATTTGTCATGAACACGCAGGAAGAATTACAGCAAGCGATTAGAGATTACCAAGACGGTAAATTCGGCGCGATAAACTAACCCCCCCAAAGCATAGCGTTGCACCTTTGTTACCGACAATGCGCGGCGCTATGCTTTTTTAACGCTTCGATACACTGACTAAACCCGCCTTTCTGTTCTACTTGGTCAAGTATTATTCGCCACAATTAAGTATTGCTACTTAAACCTTTGGGTAAATAAAGACACCCTAAATTCTTTACTTATTTATCACATTACTGCTACAGTCCCCCAACAGGTAAATTTAATTACCGAACAAGGTTTGATTAACACTCACTAATAACCCCTACCCTTTTGCAGTCTTGGCACACAGCCGAATTCAGATGTACGGGTACCCATTACGAGTAGGTTATTTATGCAGCACTTGTCATTTGAAGTAGAAGATATCAGTCAACTGGATGTGCTCATTGCTCGTCATTTGACGCAGCTCAACAGCACTCAAGGTGAAATCTTAGTTCAAGTATTTACCCATAGCACGGACGAATCGACGCTTTTGCTGCTATCCCAAACGATAAAAAAGCATTTACCTCACGCAAGCGTAATAGGCTGTAGCACCAATGGTGAAATTAGCCGAGGTAAACTGCTAGAAGACACCACGGTCATCTCCGTCAGTCAGTTCGATAACGCGCATATTGGCGCACATTTAATTGATTTAAACGATGCCAATGAAACCCAAAAAGGGGAGCAATTTGGCCAGTACATCGAAGCACATTACCCCAATGCAAAAGGCTTAATTTTACTCGCGAATGCCATCACCCTAGACTGCAACGACTTTATGATTGGTATTCAAAACGTCGTGGGCAACGTGCCCATATTTGGCGGTGGCGCAGGCGATTACTTCGCTAAAGAACACACCCTAGTGTTCTGTGATGACCTCATGACAGCCAAAGGCGCGGCCATTGCCGTACTCACAGGCGATGATTTAGAAATCACCGTACACAGTTTGCAAGGCTGGATCCCGTTTGGCCCCACCATGCAAGTCACCAAAGCACAAGACAACATCATTTACGAAATCGATCACAAGCCCGCCAAACAGCTTTATCAGCACTATATCGGCAAAATCGAAGATGAGATCTTCACCGACATTTTAAGCTTTCCATTAATGATTGAGCGCGGCAACAAAAGCTTTGCCCGCGCCCCCGTGTATTCAGAAACCGAAGACAGCCTCGCGTTTTTGGCCGATGTCGAACAAGGAGACCAAGTTCGCTTCGGTTACGGCGATATCAACGTGATATTTGAAGAGGTAAACCAATCGGTTAACACCTTATCGCAATTCGCCCCCGACGCCATCTACCTGTTCTCTTGCGGTTGCAGACGCATTTACCTAGGCGACGACATTGCTACAGAACTCATGCCCTTTGAAGCTATCGCTCCCACCACCGGCTTTTTCACCTACGGCGAATACGCCAACCTTTCCAGTGAAACCAATGTGCTGAATACCGCGTTTGTGGTGGTCGCTGTTAAGGAAAACACGCAAGATAAAGCCATTGCCGCGAAAAAGGCCGATTACGGCATTAAAACCGCGCACGGCTCCAAAGCCATGACGCGATTAATGCACTTCATCTCGCAAGTGACCTACGAGCTAGAAGAAGCCAACGCCAAACTACAAGACATTGCCAAACTCGACGGCTTAACGGGGATCATGAACCGGGGCGCGTTCGAAGAAAGCTTCGAGTTGGAAATTAAACGCTGTAAAGAAAAATCGTGTGAGATGTCGGTGGTACTGATGGACATCGACCACTTCAAATCCGTTAACGACAATTTTGGTCACACCATTGGCGACAATCTACTGAAAAAAGTCGCCCAGCTGATCAATCACCACATTCGCTGCAACGACATCTTCGCTCGCTATGGCGGAGAAGAATTTGTGCTCGTTTTACCTGAAACACCGCTGCAAGAAGCATTGAAAATTACCGAGTCATTAAGGGCCGCAGTGGAGCTAAGAAGTGGTGACAGAAACAGCAAACATGTGCCTAATGTAACCGCGTCATTTGGGATCGCTTGTGCTCGGGATAACTTGTATAACGGTCAAAATGTCATCGAAACTGCGGATAAAGCGCTGTATGCCGCTAAACACGCGGGCCGCAACCGAATTGAGTGGCGCTAAATCGGGCATTAATACACACTATACTGTGCTTATACACGTAGTTACCCACAATTTTTGTGGATAAATAAGATCTATTCACAGGGTAAATCGGTGTTTTTATCCACAATTTGCCGTTAGAGGGAGTGGATAAATCGATCGATTTAGCCGCACTGAAGGTAGGTGTTTTTGCGCCGCTCTGACTTGAGGCTATGAAGCTATTCCCTAAATTCAAAATCGCTTTGCGTCGCTCTGACTTGAGGCTATGAAGTTATTCCCTAAATGCAAAATCGCTTTGCGCCGTCCTGGCCGCTCAGACTTCTCTTCCGTGAAAAGTATGTTTTGATTTAGGGAATAACTCCCTATCCTCTTTAGACTGGTTAGCTCTATTTAGATTTGCGAGGTGAGATGCGCATAGTGATGTCTGCGTGAAACACTTCTACGCCATTTTTGTCGAAAACGCCAACAGGCATGATGACGTCCTGTGCTTCTGTCCACGCAAAGTCTTCGATATGACAAATTGCTTTTAGGTCTGTTTTTGCCATTTTCAGGTATTTAACGTGCATTTCGACGGGAATCCATCGAAAATCACTGCTTAACGACACATCTAGGCAGGTGCCTCCAGCAAGCTCGGCGGCGTTGCACATTGCGATGGCATGTACGGTGTTGATATGGTTTTGTACGGCTCTTCTTCGAGGCAAAAACACTTCCACTGTACCGGGTTTAATTTGCTCGAAACGTGGCTTTATTGAGGAGAAATAAGGGGCTTTAAAGCACACTATTTTGCTGACCAGCCATCGGCCAAAGCTACTGCCACCAAAAATCTTCCAAAGTTTAAGCACAGGGCTTTTTGAGGGTTTGTATTGCATAAGGTTATCCGTTTGAAAATGTGGTTGTAAGATGCGTTAAAAAGCGCGATACGGTTTCAAGCTCAGCTTCGCTAAAGCCTTGCTCCATCTGTTGATTCACACCCATTAAATGCTGTACGCCCTTGGCTAAAATGGCTTTCCCGCTTGGCGTTAGGTTTAATCGAGACGCACGAGAGTCGAGGTGACACGGCACTTTCTCGATTAAGTCACTGGCGATCATCCGTTTCGCCATTCCTGTAATTGCGGACTTATCCAGCATCAAAATATGCGCTAAATCCTTCATTAAACAGTTGGGATTTTCCTTTAACACCATCAAGCAAGATAGCTGCGTAGCTGAAATCCCAAGCTCCGCATGGCAATCGGTATCCAGCGATTTCATCATGGCGTGTCGCGCTTGGTTGATTTGGTAAATTAATCGTCTTTTGTTTTTCATGTGAGCAATGTAGAGGGATATAGTTGACATGTCAACCATATAAATATTCGCCTTGTTACAGGACAGAAAGCTATTCCCTAACTCAAAATCGCTTTGTTGCAGGACAGGAAGCTATTCCCTAACTCAAAATCGCTTTACGCCGTCCTGGCCGCTCAGACTTTTCTTCCGTGAAAAGTATGTTTTGATTTAGGGAATAGCTCCATATCCTTTTGGGTTTGGGGGGATTTGACTTTTCATTTCTGCGAGAGGTGCGACAGCGGACACTTATTCAATTATTTGTTGCGCTAGCGTTTCAATCCACGCACCTGCGAGAGGTGCGACTCTTTATGTGGGGCAATCCACAAAAAACATGGGGTTTCAATCCACGCACCTGCGAGAGGTGCGACTTCGGGTGTTGGTATTACAGAGGGGG
>CAXRCC010000224.1:0-4068 GCA_964228975.1 Paraneptunicella sp.
ACCGACATCGCAATTTCTTCCCATGTCACACATAATCGTCGGCTAAAGTTTTGATGCTGCGACTCACCAGTTTCATCAATAGGGCGACGCCCTTGCTTTCCATATACGCCCACAGCTGAGCCACTGATAAACACGCTTGGCGGCGCTTTACTCTTTTTAAAGAGCTCAACGAGCTGCTCCGTGATGCCCCAGCGGCTTTTTTCCAGCACTTCCTTTTGCGCGGCTGACCAACGTTTATTCACAATGGGTTCGCCAGCCAAGTTAATGACGGCATTAAAATGATTTAGGTTGGGCAGGGAGGCTAAGGAATTAATGAAGTTAACGTCACGGCCGAGTTTTGCTTGTGCGGCGTCAATATGCCGAGTTAGCGCAGTGATTTGGTGGCCTTGAGAAAGCAGCTTTTTGGTGAGTGCTGAGCCAATTAAACCCGTTGCGCCAGTAATGAGCACATTCATCTGTAACGTTAACCTATGGTTCGTTTTACTTAGTACAACTTAAGCACAACGATACGGAATCCGCAAAACGCAGTGCGTGAGGTTTATCTACTTCCACTTCCGCAAAGGTGACCCAGTGGTGTTCAGAAGCGATTTCTAGAATATCTGAAGTCAGTTTTTCAAGTAGCGAAAAGCGGTTGTTTTCAACTAAGTTAATCACTTTTTTGGTAATGGTGCGGTAATTTAATGCGTCATCCATGTTATCGCTGGAGGTGGCATTTTCGGCGGAGTAGTGAATTTTAACGTTAACGACAACGTCTTGTTTATTTTTGATTTCGTCTTCTTTGATCCCAATAAAAGTTCTCAATCTAAGATTTTTTATGCGAATCGTAGCATGGTTTAATTGCATTCAATTTTCCTGTTGTCGTTTAGTAAGCGCGCTGTTCGTTGGTATTAGAGGTTGCAACACTAAAAAGATCTGATAGCTTTCCAGTATTCTCCTCTTAAAATGACTCTAAAAACGGAGCCTGAAATCATGGAAGCTAAGTTCAACGCCTCAACGAAAGCACTCATTGTGTTAGCGGCTATCGTCATTGTACTCGCCGGAATAAAAACTGCCAGCAGCATTGTCGTTCCTTTTCTACTTTCTGTATTTATAGCAATGGCTTGCACACCAATTATACAGTGGGCAAGCCGTTACAAAGTGCCCAAAGGCTTTTCTATTCTATTGGTGATACTGATTATTGTGGTTTTTGGATTTATGCTCGCGGGATTAGTGGGCCAATCGATGAACGAATTCTCCAACAAATTACCGCATTACAAAGCCCAACTAGTTGAGCAGTTTTCATGGATTACCGCGCAATTGGCAAACTTCAATATTGCTATCGACAAAGATCAACTTTTATCTTACCTCGACCCTGGCGTGGCGATGGGAGTAGCAACCGATTTGTTGTCGAGCTTAAGCGGTGTGCTAACCAACTTCTTATTGATCTTGCTGACGGTGATTTTCATGTTATTCGAGGCAGATTCCGTTCCGAAAAAGATTCATATTGCGCTAGATGATCCGCAAATGCGCATGCGCCAAGTCGACAAAGTACTCGCATCCGTCAAAAACTATTTAGTGATTAAAACTGCCGTGAGTTTGGCAACGGGCTTAGTGGTTGGCCTGTGGTTATACGTGTTGGGATTAGACCATTTCTTATTGTGGGCCGTGGTCGCTTTTCTATTTAATTTCATTCCAAATATCGGTTCGATTATTGCGGCAGTGCCCGCAGTGCTGCTGGCCATTGTGCAGTTAAGCTTGCCCGAGGCAGGCTTAGTTGCGCTGGGGTATGTGGTGGTGAACATGGTCATGGGCAATGTTGTGGAGCCACGTTTTATGGGCAGGGGCTTAGGGTTATCAACCTTAGTGGTTTTCTTGTCGTTGATTTTCTGGGGGTGGCTCTTAGGTACGGTTGGCATGTTGCTTTCTGTGCCATTAACCATGATTGTAAAAATTGCACTTGAATCCCGTGAAGACACCCTCTGGCTTGCATTATTATTGGCAGATGACAAGGCGGTACTTGAACAAGAATCCACCTAAGCAAGGCCACTGAATTTCATTGTTACCATAACGCCATCCTTGTTTGGGGTGTTGGCAATATGAATTTCACCTTGGTGAAACTGGGCAATGGTTTTAGCAATGTATAAACCAATGCCTAAATGCGGCACGTCTGTTTGAGACGTGTCGCGAACCGAAACCATCGAATCAAACAGCTGGGTTTGCATGTCTGATGGCAGCAATGGGCCTTTATTGCGGATGCACACAACTGGCGCATTGGGTTTGCCACTTAATTCAATAGCAATTGGTGCATTTACCGGGCTGAAATCAACGGCGTTAGCAATGATTTTATCGAGCATTTGCACGAATAAATCGGCAGAACCCGTTAAGGTTTGCTGGGTCAAATTTGCCCTATATTCAAACAGGTTATTAGGGTAAGCCAACTGATATCCGTGAGTACAGCCTTGCAACAATTCATCTAATGTAAACGCGGCTTTTTCTGTTGTTTGCAACGCGTTTTCTAACCGAGAAGCTTCACTCATTTTATTCAAAATTTGGCTTAAGCGAGAGATGCCTTCTTGCGCTCTATCGATAAAGACTTGCGTATTTTGGGTTTGTTCACTGACCGCTAAATTCTCCATTGATGATTTTACAATGGCGACAGGGGTGCGTAACTCGTGGGATAAGCGTGATGCCATGTTTTCCAAATAGTGATGATATTGGCTTAATTTTCCTAATACGTTGTGAAATGTACGGGATAAGTCGCCAATTTCATCCTGCGTGCGAGACAAAGGAATGTTCTGGATAATTTTACCTTGGCTGTCGATAGCGTCTTCTGTTTGATTGCGCAGTTTGCGGATACGAAACGACATGCGCGACGCAAATAAGAAAAGGACAACCGTGCCAGAGACCATCACAGCAAGAATGATGTTAAACAGTTTCTCGAGCGCTTTATTACGTAAAGTACGAATGCCGTGGGTCGTTTGTTCGACAACAACCGCACCCATAACGTTGCCGTCTATCCAAATGGGATGGGTAGCAGATAGGATAACCGCTTTGTTGTCGGGGCTAAGTCGCCATAATGCATCTGGCGAGCCGTTTAATGCTTCAGTGATGTCGCTGCCTTCTAGCGCGTAAGCGTCTTGCAGTTCGTCGATGAACTCTTTTGGGGGATCGGTCAGCACTTTGTAATACAAGGGAAGTAGCCAATTTTGCTCGATGTAAGAAAACAGGCTTTCAGGACTTTCTGCTGAGCTGGGCACATTAGGGCTAATGCCTGTTGCATCGAAGATATCGCCCGAACGCGCCATCACTCTGCGGTGCTTATCCAGTACCCAAATTCTGGCATCAGCGTATTTTAGCCCTTTAATGATGCTTTCAATTTCAGGAGAAGGAACCAGTAGTGTGCCTAATGAGTCGGCTTGGCTCGGGTTCGCCGTGCCGATACGAAGCGGTGCATCTGTTGGGTTTGGGCTGTCCACATCGACAATGGCAAAGGCAATGTTGTCTGACAACATGGAAAGTGGGATCCGCAGTTCCACAAAATACCCGTTTTCACTTTGCACTCGTGAAGGCGGTTTGATGCGCCAGTGTCCTTGAATACGTGGCTCAGGGGCTTTAGGGCGCGTTGAATCGAGGTTATCTGTTAAGCGAAATGCATCTAACCAGCCTTGATCATGGTTCGCTACGATGAGGCGTTGGAATACCCCTTGGTTATCCTTAAAGGCAATGTAAATGTGATCGTTAAGATCAACGCGTAAGCTGTTGCGAGGGCGCATCAAAATGGCGTCATCGGTCACATCAAAGTAGGCGTAAAGATAATTGCCATAAATGCCAACCATATGATCAAAAGACAAATCCTGTTCGCGGTATTCGGTTGTGGAGGTATCGAGCAAATAGCGCTCGTCGTAATGCACTGCAAGGTGCTGATAGTCATGCCAGTCGTGCAAACGCCCATCAAGCTGAATGGGGTCGACAATTTGGTGCGCGTATAAATCGGTACCCGGTTTCACATCGGTTAGAAAGCTGGCTTGTTGGTTAAAAAGCTTTGGACGTTCGTGCAGCGCCGTGGCAACCGCGCGGGCAGTGCCCATT
>CAXRCC010000225.1:0-12892 GCA_964228975.1 Paraneptunicella sp.
GAGTTCAGACGTGTGCTCTTCCGATCTCATCGACGCAAGCATGTTCAACCCGAATTTGCGGCCGCTGAACAAGATACGATAGACACGGATGATGAACAGTCATATTATCGCGCCGAGGTGCATCTGCAAGAGGGTGGTCAAGACTACGACATTATGGGGTGGTCTAAATTGGCGGTCATTAACGATGTGATTGATCAATACCACAAGCACATGCACTTTTTACATTTGTTGCGGTAATGAGGGCTTCGCCCAAAACAAAGAGTTTTTTATGCAAAAAGATGAAGAATTATTAATTGCTTTGCGCCGTGTTATACGAGCAATTGATTTGCGATCTAAGCAGCTAAGTAAAAATATTGGTTTAACTGGCCCACAATTGCTCGTGATGCGATATGTTGGACAGGAGCCCGGAGTCATGGTGCGTCAAATCGCCAATTCCATTAACTTAAGTCCTGCAACCGTAACCAATATTCTTGATCGTTTAGAAACGCGTAACTTGGTTCAAAGGGTGAGAAGTACCGAAGATAAACGTCGTGTAGGTGTGTTCTTAACCGAGCCTGGCCAAGAGATGTTAAAAAATGCGCCTATGCCATTCCAAGAACACTTCACCAACCGTTTTGGGCAGTTAGAAGAGTGGGAACAAAGCCAAATGATTGCCACGTTACAGCGTTTAGCTCATATGATGGATGCCGAAGATATTGACGTTTCTCCAGTGTTAGAAGTGGGGGAGTTGATTGAGGTTAAGTCAGAAAACTAATGCCATATAAAAAACATGCGTAACAAAAAGAATGTTACGCATGTTGTGCTCAAGGCGTTGGTACCGCAAGAATAAATTGATTTCCGGTCGAGATTTATTCTTCGTACGATTTAAAACTATGCTGCAAAATGGGTTTGCATGGTTTGTGCTATCCAACCTTTTAGCTGCGCTTCAGATAACGCGCCGCTCATTCGACCCACTTCTTGTCCACCTGCAAACAAAATCAACGTAGGAATGCTACGAATACCCGCATCCATACTAATTTGCTTTGAGGTTTCTGTGTTGACCTTGGCAAACAAGATGGAATCCGTTTCGGCAGCGACCTTTGAAAATACCGGTAACATTACCTGACAAGGTCCACACCACGATGCCCAATAATCAACGATAACGGGCAGGTCATTTTTCTCGATATAGTGATAAAAATTAGCATCATTTAGCTCAAAAGGCTGATGGCTATGTAGTGCGTGTTGGCACTTTCCACATTGAGCTTCTACGTGTGAGCGCCCTTCTGGAATATTATTGGTTGCACCACAAGATGCGCAAACAATATGCATGATGTTTCTCCGAAAGTTATGGTCATTTTATTGACCGTAAGCATTTCAATATACTTTCATTATTTTCGTATTTACGATGTCTTAATCCGAAAATGTCTAATTTAATGTAAATAAATTATTAATAAACTTACCTGAAACACCGATAGTATAGGCAGCTAAGTAGGGAAAATAAGTCTTTTTTCAAAAGGAGAATAACCCATGGCTTGTTTATTGGATGCGTCCGGCAGTGTGATCTTCCTCTGCCAATACCATGTCTTTGGTCGGCTTCAAAACTCCGTGAATACTGAGGTCAAAGGGCAGGAGATATCTCGGCATCATGCCGCATTATCATGGCGTGATGGGCAATGGATGATTAAGGATCTCAGTACCAATGGCACCTGGTTAAACGGTAAACGCATAGCCAAAAACCAATTTTTCCCTGTTGCAAAAGGCGCCACTCTCCAATTCGGACACGACAAAAACCCTATCTATATTCTCTTTAACGACCGCGCCCCCGTTGACAGTTTGTGTCGTTGCCGCTCTGAAAATACCACTGTGCTTGATGAAAATACGTCAGATCTTATTGTCGAGCTAGATTCTTATCACCTATTACCCAATATGGATGCCGCAAAAACGGTCGTTTATAAAAACAACGGCAGATGGTGGGTTGAAGACTTAATTAATCAAGACAATAAACATCCCCTTAAAAATGAAGAGCGCATTCAAATTGGCCGCGAATACTGGCAGTTTTATTTGGCGGGCGACTGTTTAGATACCATGGCATTGGAAGAGCATGGCACGGATTTAGCCAAAGTCAGCGCCGATTTTAAAGTCAGCCAAGACGAAGAAAGTATTCAGTTAGGTGTGCACGTTGATAAGCAATTTGTCGATTTAAAAATCAGGAACTACCATTATCTTTCTTTGTATTTGGCGCGTCGTCGCGCGCTGGATAAAGCGCTTGGCATGCCGGAGTCGGAGCAGGGCTGGGTTTACGTTGAGCAGGTTTCCAAAGATCTTAGAATGGAAGAAACCGCTGTGAATTTGCACGTTCATCGAGCAAGAAAGCAGTTTGCTCAGCAGCTACAAAATGTGGCTGATGCCCCTAACTTTATCGAGAGAAGACCTTCTCAGCTTCGCTTTGGCATCCCCAGTTTACGGGTGCTAAAAGCCGACATTGTAGAGTGTGAATTGACTTATTCTTAATATCAGGTGCAGGGAGAGCAACAATGAAAATACTGAAATTTGGCGCACTTATCCTATTTTTGTGGATTGTGTTTAAACGTCCCTTCTTTGATTTGCCGGGCCACACTGTGCACCCAGCCAGCCCAATGCCCTCTCCCCAAGCCCTTGCTCGTTTAGGGGTTGCAGCTGAAAACGCAAAACACGGTGTTGATGTGTCGCATTTTGATGGCGATATCGATTTTGAGGTGATGAAACAATCGGGCGTGCACTTTGTTTATATGAAGGCAACACAAGGCACCGGGTTTATCGACCCTAAATACAGCACGAACGCAGAGCAAGCCACCGAAACCAAACTGGTGCACGGTGCTTATCATTTCTATCAACCAAATGAAGACCCTATTGCTCAGGCTAAGTTCTTTTTAAAAACCATTGAGCCTAATCAACACGGCCTGCCGCCCGCGTTAGACGTTGAAATTACAGCCGACACAACCCCAGAAGAGATCAAAGCTGGCGTAAAACAGTGGTTAGCTTATGTTGAAAAGGTAACGCAGTGCCAACCCATGCTGTATAGCAATGGTAGCTACTGGCAAACCAATTTAGGGGCCGAGTTTAACGATTACCCTTTTTGGCTTGCAGATTACAGCGAGACCATGTCGCCACCTCCGGGCCTGAATAACATCCATTTATGGCAACATTCTGATGAAGGCAGCGTAGGGGGAATTGTAGGTAACGTTGATCTCGATGTATGGGTTGCCTCAGAAGTGCGTTGTAACGCTTAATTTAAATAGAAGTCTAACCTTTCCTTGTTGCTATTTTGCGCGTTCTATCGAATAACTGTGCTATTTGGTATCGATTTTTTCTCGATTTTACCCGTTGGGTAAATTGTTCTATCTGCTTAAAAAGTGAATTGTCGAATTAATTAGAACTCTAATATTTTGTGTGTTAACCTCGCGCGCCTTTTTAGTATTAGTAGTAGTGTCGTTAAGCAGTGGGGACGGCTTTCAATGAATCAAATCGTTCAAATCCAACCGGCAGAGGCGTATGAAGCGCCAAGATTCCAAAGTTATCAGCATCGTCAAATCGATAAGATTGAAGCTTTGCAGCAAATGCCCGATGAATTACGCTTTGAAATGCGCGTTGTCGCTAGCGTATTTCCATTTCGTGTTAATCAGTTCGTTATCGATAACCTGATTGACTGGGACAAAGTGCCCAATGATCCTGTTTTTCAGCTGACTTTCCCGCAACGTGGAATGTTAGATGATGAGTCTTATGAGCAAATGGCCGCGCTGTTGCGAACCGAGCCAAGTGCCGAAGCTATATTTGAATTAGCACAACAAATCCGTTTGAAGTTGAATCCGCATCCTGCCGGACAAATGGATAAAAACGTACCAAAAATTGATGGCGAGCCTGTGAAAGGCATGCAGCACAAGTACAAAGAAACGGTGCTGTTCTTCCCATCACAAGGGCAATATTGCCACTCGTACTGCACATTCTGTTTCCGCTGGGCGCAATTCGTTGGCAAGGCCACGCGATTCAACAACAATGATGCTGATGAATTACACGCTTACTTGAAATCGCATACCGAAGTGACTGACTTGTTGATGACAGGCGGTGACCCTATGGTGATGCGCACTGAAAAGTTCGAGAAGTACTTAGATGCGTTAACGCAGCCAGAATTTGATCACATTCGTACCATTCGTATTGGAACAAAATCGTTGACGTTTTGGCCACACCGTTACGTTACAGACAGCGATGCAAGTGAGTTATTGGCTCTGCTGCGCCGTTTGGTAAAAGCGGGCAAGCACGTGTCTATCATGGCACACATTAACCATATTCAAGAGTTGCGCTCTGATGTGACACGCGAAGCGATTCGTTTGATTCGTGAAACGGGCGCGCAAATTCGAACGCAAGCGCCATTGTTGAATAACATTAATGCCGATGCAGATATGTGGGCAGAAATGTGGAAGGAACAAACGCAGCTTGGCATGATCCCTTATTACATGTTTATTGAGCGCGACACAGGGGCGAAGCGCTACTTCGAATTGCCGCTTTATAAAACATGGGAAATTTTCCGTGATGCTTATAAGCAAGTGTCCGGTGTAAGCCGAACGGTGCGTGGACCATCAATGAGTGCTGGGCCGGGGAAAGTTGAGGTTTCTGGTGTAACGGAAATTAACGGCGAGAAAGTGTTTGTATTGCGCTTTATTCAGGCGAGAAATCCAGAATGGGTGCAACGTCCATTCTTCGCGCAATACGATGAGACTGCAACATGGCTTGATAATTTGAAACCTGCATTCGGCGAAGAGAAGTTCTTCTGGCAGGACGAATACGAGGCAATGTAATCTTCTGTTTTTGATTAAGTTGGCCCTAATGGGTCAACTTACTTACCCATCCGGTTTCGCCAAAATTTCCATCCAAACAATTCATAAAATGATCATAAAATTGACGACATTGGATCATTTCTTGATCTTTTTCTTTATCTAACCACTGTTTATTAAAATTTTAATTGATTAAAAACAATATCTTAATGTTGTCTTTGTGTTGTTGTCGCGTCTGTCCGGATTATTGTCGCTGCATTCCTAGTTCTTCAGGGATTTTCCTCTCTACTATGTAATCCAGCTCACGAATGAAGTGTTGGTGGCAGCAACAGAATAATAAAAATAATCGTTGTTACCGTGAGCACACTAACGAATAAAAACGTCAGTTAGATGACATAAAAAAACAAGTGAAGAGAGAAAATCATGAAACTTAATAAAATTTCAGCCTCATTGATTGCAGCTTCTTTAGCGGCCTCATTTGCAACTCAAGCGGCCAACGACAGATATATTATTCAGGTAGACGACAGTAAAAAAGGCGTAGTTAAGGCCTTAGCTAAGCAGTTAGGCGGTGACATCAATGTCGACTCTAAAGGCTTCTTCGCGGCAACATTCAGCGGCAAAGATTTAGAACAGGTTCGTGGTTTACTTAACAATCCTCACGTAAAACTTGTTGAAGAAGACCAAATTCGTAAGCCTCTTGCTGTTTTCAATGACGATTTGGGCAACCCTAATGCACAACAAATCACACCTTACGGTTACTACCAAGCAGAAGCTGACCAAGTAACGCTAGACCTAAACGCAGGCATGAAAGTGTGTGTTATCGATTCTGGCCTTTCTAACGACAACCCTGATTTCGACTTCACTCGTGTAACTGGTGACAACGATCCTGGCACAGGTAACTGGTTTGAAGCGGGTGGCCCTCACGGTACTCACGTAGCAGGTACTATCGGCGCTGCAGACAACAACATCGGTGTAATTGGTATGGCACCGGGTGTTGACTTACACATCATCAAAGTATTTAACGCCGATGGCTATGGCTTCTCTTCTGACTTAGCGCACGCTGCAAACCTTTGTGCTGATGCGGGTGCTAACCTAATCAACATGAGCCTTGGTGGCGGTGGTGCAAATAGCACAGAAGAAAACGCATTTAATGCGTTCCGTGATGCGGGCGGCCTTTCTTTAGCGGCAGCAGGTAACGACGGTAACAGCGTTGCATCATTCCCAGCGGCGTACTCTTCAGTCATGATGGTTGGTGCGGCAGATGCCGATAACAACATCGCTGATTTCTCACAATTCCCAAGCTGTACAACGGGTCGTGGTAAGCGTGTTACAACGGATGAAACTATCTGTGTAGAAATTGCAGCAGGTGGTGTTGATACTCTTTCTACTTTCCCAGCGGGCACAGGTCCATTGTCTTCTATGACAGCTGATAACGTTGCTTTTGCGTCTTCTGCGATGGAGAACTTCGGCGATGTAACAGGCTCAACTTACTTCATGGGTACAGCAGAAGCGATTGACGCTGGCGCAGCAGGTAAAGTGTGTGTTATCGACCGTGGTAACGTGTCTTTCTTCGATAAAGTGAACAACTGTGAGCTTTCTGGCGGTATCGGTGCAGTTATCATTAACAACGAACCTGGCATGTTATTCGGCACATTAGGTGACACGAACACAACAACGATTCCAGCTATCGGTGCCGCATTTGAAGACCGCGCAGCATTAACGGCGGCGTCTACTATGTCTATCACAGTTGAAAACGGTGACTACGCATTCTTAAGCGGTACATCAATGGCAACACCAACAACAACAGGTGTAGCGGCATTGGTTTGGTCTAACCACCCAACGTGTACTGGTGAAGAGATTCGTGCAGCACTTAAAGCGACAGCTGAAGATGCAGGCGCACCGGGCAAAGACGTGTACTTCGGTCACGGCCTAGTGAAAGCAGGTGCAGCAAATGCATACTTAGCGGCTAACGGTTGTGCAGGCGGTGATAATGGTGGCGGTAACAACGGCGGCGGTGACTTCACAATGTCTGCTAATGGTTACAAAGCGCAAGGTTCACAAAACGTTGACCTAACATGGTCTGGCGCAACAACGAGCAATGTTGATGTATATCGCGATGGTAACCTTATCGCGACAACAGCCAACGATGGTGCATACACAGATGCACTAAATCGTAAAGGTGGTGGTTCATATACTTACCAAGTGTGTGAAGAGGGTACAGGTACGTGTACGACTACCGTTACGGTAACTTTCTAATAAAATAGACATTTCCTTGTGACATGCGGGCTTCGGCCCGCTTTTTCTCTAACAATAGATTGATATTAAAATAGGAAAACTATAGTTTTTAGTGTGCAGTGTTGTTGTCGTGGTGAGAATAACAACCCATTTGTTTCAAGCGCTAAAACATCGTCCACCGAAGTATTATTAAACCCAGGAAGTATGTTATGAAGAAATATGTGTTGTCAGTGTCTTTTGTTGCGCTACTAACCGCGGTTATTTCTAGTCCTTGGTTGTTTAGTCAAAAAAGTGAAGAAGTAGCGAGCTATATTGTTATGGCTAACTCTCTTCAGGATGCAGAAGCCTCTGTTCTGCAACAAAAAGCCACAATTACCCGTTCACTTTCCATTGTTAATGGCGTTTCTGCCAAACTAACCAACGAACAAGCTGAAAATTTACGCGATCAAGGCCTTCGCGTTAGCCTTGATGTCGCTATGCATTTAAATACCAACAGTTGGCGTCGTCTTTCTGAAGTGAGCCAGTCTGTTATTCCTTATCAAATGGGCGTTTTACCTTTACACGATGCAGGTTGGTACGGAAACGGTATTACGATTGCCGTGATGGATACGGGCTTAAAGCGTATGAAAGGGATTGATAGAACGGCCAGTAACCGACAACGTTACTACGGTACCTATGATGCAACCCAAGGCGTGGTGATTAATGATGATACCGATTTGAATGGCCACGGTACGCACCTAGCCAGTATTGCTGCAAACAGCCAAATGGAGGTATTCAATCGTTACTACGGCATTGCCCCAAGTGCGCGTTTGCTGAGCATAAAGACCTTCACCGATGAAGGCGTGGGTGACTACACCTCTGTTATTGATGGCATTCAGTGGGCCATTGAAAACAAAGAGTTATTGAATATTCGTGTATTAAACATGTCGTTTAGCGCACCAGTAAGAAGCTTTTACTGGGATGACCCGGTAAACATTGCAGTGATGAAAGCATGGCAAGCAGGTATTGTTGTGGTGACATCTGCTGGAAACCAAGGCCCAGACCCTATGACGATTGGTGTTCCGGGCAATGTGCCATATGTGATTACCGTTGGCGCTGCAACGGACAGATACACCGTGGCGGATCAAGCTGACGATCGCATTACGTCATTCTCTGCAATGGGACCAACAGTAGAAGGCTTCGTCAAGCCCGATTTATTGGGTTATGGCGGTCATGTTGTGGGCTTAATGGACGTTAACTCCGAGTGGGCAACCAACTATCCGCAATTCCACGACGGCCTGAATTATTTCGAGATGTCAGGTACCTCGCAAGCGGCAGCGACGGTGTCCGGTGTTGTGGCTTTGCTTCTTCAATATCACCCGGAACTGACGCCGGACCAAGTGAAGTGCAAACTGTTATCTTCCGCCACCCCCATTAAAGATCCTGACGGTGAACGTTTTGAACACGTGCTAAAGCAAGGTGCAGGCCGCATTAATGCCACCGACGCTGTTCTTAGTGCCGAGCTAAACTGTGCGAATCAAAGCATGGATATTGCAAAAGACATCGCGGGCGAAGAGCACTACGTTGGCGCATTGGCGTTCACAACAGAGAGCGAAGTGCAGCCTGCTATTTCCACCTTGCTTAACGATGGCAACATTTGGCGAGACGGTAATATCTGGCGCGATGGCAACATCTGGCGAGATGCAAACCTTTGGCAAGATGGCAATATCTGGCGCGATGGAAACATCTGGAGAGACGGCAACATTTGGCGAGATGCCACCTTGATGAGCGCTTCTTCCATTCCAGAAGCCTCTACAGTGATTTTAGATACAACTTATACAACCGATGTTGCCAATTGGATTGACCCAGAATAAACAGGTTGATACAGAATAAACTTCAATATCAGTAAGTAAAAAGGCTTAGGTTTTGCAGCTAAGCCTTTTTTTTGTTTACACTGATGGAGTGGCTGCCAACTTCGATGATTAATGACGCGTATACTATTTCCCCTGCTATTTTTTTTCAGTTTCCTATCCCCTGTTGCATACGGTGCTAATGAGCTTCGTTTCGATACTTTTAATGTGGAGGATGGGCTCACCCATGAAGTGGTTCGCGGGGTGATTCAAGATCAACAAGGCTTTTTGTGGGTAGCGACTGAAGGCGGCTTGAATCGTTACGACGGTTTTCATTTTGTTGAGTACAAGTATCGCCTTGATGATAAACCCTCCAGCAATGTGATTTCAGATTTAGCCATCGATAAGCAAGGCAATATATGGTTAGCAACGCTTGGCAGTGGCGTGCTGAAATTCGACCCTATCTCACACCAATATGAGCGTATATTGCCTGATGACCTCTCAAGCCAGCAGGTGTCTGAAATCTTCATCGATTCCGCCAATCAAATTTGGATTGGCACGTTGGAAAGCGGCATTAACCTTATCCAAGCATCGGATACCGGCTATGTGAGTGTTGACATAGCAAGCCAAGGGCAAGGGGTAAGCCACAATGCTATTACCGCCTTTGCTGAAGATAAATTGGGCCGAATTTGGATAGGTACCGATGGGGGCGGAGTCGATATTTATCAGCCTGCGACCGCAACATGGCAAAACATCCGGCACACGCCCGATGAAAGCATCAGCTTAAGCGGCAACCGTGTACGCAGCTTGTTGAGAGATAAAAAGGGCGATATTTGGATTGGCACAGGGGCAAACGGTTTAAACCAATACGTTTTTTCGTCTAAATCCATTGTTCACTTTAAGCACAATCCCAACGATGCCAACAGCCTTAGCAACAACAGAGTATTGGTGATTTTTCAAGACGATAACGATGCCCTTTGGCTTGGCACCGATGCGGGCTTATCCATTCTTGCAGACGGCGAATTTACTCACGTTGCCAGCAATCGCGCCAATCCAGACAGTTTAAGCAACAACCGTGTGATGAGTATTTACCAAGATAAAACAGGTTTAATGTGGATTGGTACGTACAGCGGTTTAAATAAATGGAATCCAGCCACAAGCTTTTTTAATCACAATATTCCGGTCACTAAACCGCAGCTGGATCACTCCGTAGTGCTTGATATCACCAGCGATAAAGCAGGTCGTATTTACGCCGCAACCTACGGTGCTGGTGTGGCCGTTAAGCAAGGCAAAGCGCCGTGGTATAGCCTAACGACCGATGATGGTTTGCCCACTAACAGCGTGGTTTCTATCCTCGCCGACAAAGACAATGGTTTGTGGGTGGGTACGCGCGCGCAAGGGCTGTTGTACCGCAAAGCTGGCAGTCAAGAATGGCAGCAATTTAAACATGATCCCAATGATCCTACCTCCATTCCCTCTAATGGCGTGACCGATATCATGCAAGATAAAGAAGGGCATATTTGGTTAACCACGTATTCTGGTGGCGTGAGTAAAAAGCTCGAGAGGGGGTTTAAAAATGTGGTGAAAGGAGAGGGGCAAAAAGGGCTGTCGAGCGGCAATGTCTTCCAAGTGATAGAAGACCAAGATGGCGACATTTGGTTAGCGACCGACAAGGGAATTAACCTGTTGGATCCAAGCGATTTTTCCATTACTCAATTCTTGCCCGAAAACAGCATCGACAATACCTTAACCACTGAACTTACGTGGAATATTTTTGAAGATAGTGCAGGGCACTTTTGGATAGCCACACAAGGTCACGGCGTGTATTTATGGCGTTACCAAGACAGAGCTAAAAGACGTTTTAACCTTACTCATTTCACCACCGATTCAGGCATTCCACACGATACCATTTACGGGTTCGAAGAGGATGATTTCGGACATATTTGGATGGCTTCAGCCAAAGGATTAGCGCGTTTACAAACGTCAGATATGGAATTCACCACCTTTAACGTGAGCCACGGATTACAAGGATATGATTTCAATTTAGGTGCCACCCACAAAGACCATCAAGGCAGGTTGTATTTTGGGGGGAACAATGGCTTTAATTGGTTGGTATCCGAGCCCTTGGTGAGAAACCAATTGCCGCCTACGGTGCAACTCGTCAACATTACGTCGGTGGATGATCGGGTGAAAATGCCTTCCGAAGGAGAAACGTTAACCCTGCTGCATACCGATTATTTAGTGGCATTTGATTACGTGGCGCTCGATTTTGCCGCTCCGCTTAAAAATCAGTATCAATATCAATTAAGCCCGTTCGACGATAATTGGTTGTATGTGGGGAATTTACGCCGGGCAACTTACACCAACTTACCTGCCGGAAACTACGTTTTTAAAGTGCGAGCCGCCAATAATGACGGGACTTGGAGCGAGTCGCAAATTAACCTTGATATCAAGGTGTTACCGCCGCCTTGGCGCACGCCTTGGGCGTATAGCCTGTATGCTTTACTCATTACTTTTACCCTGTTTTTCTTCCTTCGTGGTCATTTGAAAAAGCTTTCGGCTGAAGAAAATCGTCGTAAAGAGCTACAACGTCTTGTTGATGAAAGAACGCGAGAGCTGGCGTTACAAAATAAGCAGCTAACCCAGCTGAATCACGAGTTAGAAGAAGCGCATACAACCGATGCACTCACTGGGGCGAAGAGTCGCCATTTCCTTGATCTGTTCTTAAAGTCCCATTTAAGTGAGTTAGAAGCGCCGCAAAGTACGCAAAAAATGCTGGTATTACTGCTGGATTTAGACAGGTTAAAACCAGTGAATGACAGCTTAGGTCATGCCGCAGGCGATGGCATTATCGTGCACTTTTCTCAGGTGCTGAAAAACACCATCCCTGAGTCATTCCACATTATTCGTTGGGGGGGAGACGAGTTCATGATCGTAGGGATCATTGAAGACGCTGATGAATCCGTCACTTTAGTACAAGCGTTAGCCCAAGCCATTCGCGAGGCAAAGTTTACCTGGTTTAATGAAACCCTACCGCTGAGCTGCTCTATGGGGTTTGCGCATTATCCCTTCGATGAGTCTTACCGCCAAGCGCTGAGCTGGGATCAGGTCTCTATGTTAGCCGACAAAGCCATGTACACAGCAAAAGAAGACAAAGAACTGTGTTGGTGTGGCGTGATGGGGAGCAAGCGAGAAATCAATGAACTGTATATTTCCGAGTTGATGCGATGCCAACGTATTGGTCAAGTTGAAGACCTCGTGGAGCTGTTATTCTCCCGCTAGGTTTTGCTTTTCGATACGTTGATACTCACTTGGCGATGCGCCCATTTCCTGCTTAAAACAGCGTGCAAAATACGCCGGATCAGAAAAGCCAACCGACTCGGACACCTGTGCAACAGACAGACCTTGCTGTAGCAGCGGCTTTGATTTGATCAGGCGGTACTGTCGAATGTATTCACCCGGCGTCATGTTTAACGCGGCTTTTAGTTTGCGCTGTAGCTGACGCTCCGACATCGCCATGCTAGATGCCAAAATACTTAAGCTAAATTCGGTATCGGCAAAGTGCGTTTGCGCCAGCGTTTGCAATCGGTTTAAAAAGTCCTGATGCGGATTAATGTTTTCAGGCAGTGTTTGTGCTGGCATTGCCTGACTCTTCGCTTTTTCTAGTGCATCTTGGCTGATTTGCTGACGTAACAAGCTTTGCATTTTCTCTCGAATACCCAGCAAATTTTGTAAGCGAAGTTGCAATTCTTTATGATGAAAAGGCTTGGTTAAATAGTCGTCCGCTCGATTTTCTAAGCCCGATAATTTGCTTTGAATATCGGTTTTTGCCGTTAGCATTAAGGTGGGAATATGCCTGGTCAGCGGGTTTTGTTTAAGGGCATCTAACACCTCGTATCCTGAAATATCAGGCAGCATTAAATCGCAAATAATCATATCGGGGATTTCTTTTTCCGCGTAATCCACACCTGCTTGCCCTCTGCCAATGATCTCGGTTTGATATAAAGGCGCGAGCAGGTAGCGAAGGTAATCTTGCATGTC
>CAXRCC010000226.1:0-10581 GCA_964228975.1 Paraneptunicella sp.
CGCAAGCGGAGGGAGTGGGAACGGTACAATTAAGCTAAATCGTGACGACAGCGTGACCTACACGCCTAATCAAGATTACTGTGGTTCAGATGTTTATTTAGTGCACCTAAGGGACGCCTTTGGCCTTGAAACCTATGGAAAAGCCACATTTAATGTTGCTTGCTCTAATTTACGACCAACGCCACAAGACGACCACGTATCCACGGCTCAGGATACCCCAGTCACTATCTCTCCACTATTAAACGACACGGACCCCGAGGGAGACACGCTGGCATTCGCAGGTGCTTACCCACCTAATCACGGCACCATTGTTAATAATCTTGCAGCTGGAACCGTCACCTACACACCCAATGCTGAGTATTGTGGTCCTGATTACTTTTCTTACGACGCTGTTGACCCCGATGGTGCCTCTTGGTTTGCCGTGATTCATGTCACCGTATCATGTGCCGTTAATGAAGCGCCTGTTGCGGTTGCTGATAGCGCCACAACCGATGCCGATACCAGCGTGACAATCAATGTGCTGCAAAATGATTCCGATCCAGATAATCACACCTTGTCATTAGTTTCGGTTTCAACGCCAACAAACGGTTCAACCTCCGTTTCCGGTGCATCGGTTGTTTACACACCCAATGCAGGATACTGTGGTAATGACGCCTTTAGCTACACAATACAGGACTCAGAAAGTGCAACGGCATCCGCGACCGTTTCTGTTTCAGTGGCTTGCTCACAAGAGCCAGCCACACCCGTACAACTAAATTGGGAACCAACCACTGTCAGCGTAGGCCAACCTGCCACTCTCACATGGGAATTCACAGGTATGGATAACTGCCAAATCAGCCATTCAAGCAGTAGCGCTGTTTCCGGACAAGAAACGCTTACGCTTTATGAAATCGGATTAGTGAGTGCAACCTTTAAATGCACAGACACCTCCGGTGGAGTTCATAACTTCAACGCTGACATTACTGTTAATAAATTATCTGCCCCCACTAATTTGCAGAAACAGTAATCTTAGCTGTGGCTGTGGCTGTGGCTGTGGCTGTGGCTGTGGCTGTGGCTGTGCAAGAATAGTATGCTGGAGACGAAAAACCCGCTTAATTAGCGGGTTTTCTTTATAGGCTCAATTTGATTAATACACGCTTGGCAAATCGCTATGCCATTAAGAAAAATGAAGTTGCCAGCCCACGTTATCTTGGAGCTGCTTCTCCGCTTCTAATTCTGCGCTAATCAATGGGTGTTCATCTAACCAACCTTCAGGGAATAACACCGTCAACGTCTGCTTCTCCCACGAAAGAGAAATAGGCGGTAATACATCATCTTTGCGTCGAACACATAGCGCGTCGGCTAAACGCAATAAACGAATTAACACCGCAATTTTTGGCTGAAGCCCAACAGAAAGCACCGATAAAGTTTGTAGATCCATTTCCTCTCTGTGGTTACGAATCAACACACGAATACAATCTTGCTGCTGTCGGCTAAAACCAATTAGTGGCAAGTTTTGAAGAATATACGCACCGTGGAGATGATGTTTTTTATATTCGATTTGTAAACCAATTTCATGAAGCGTTGCGGCAACATCCAACACGACTTTAAGATCAAAGCCTCGATGTGCTTGCAAGTTCAGTTGGTTAAAAAACTGTAAAGCGAGATTTTTCACTCTGTTGGCTTGGGGTACATCAATATGAAAACGCTCTACCAACTGCTCTAACGTTTGTACGCGATCTGCTTGAGGGTTTTGTTCTTCAAGCATGCTGTAAATAATACCTTCACGCAGTGCGCCACCTGAAATTTGCATCGCTTCGATATCCAAGCTTTCGAATAAAGCAATGAGAATAGCAAGGCCGCTTGGGAAGATGCTTCGACGGTGTTCATGTAACCCTTGAAGCGCAAGCTTATCAATTTCCTTACAATCGCAGCAATCATCACGAAAACGATATAAATACTCAAGTCGAATAGCGTCATTCATTCCTTGGGCACAAAGCATTTCGTCAATGGCTTGAGGTGTACCGGACGCCCCTAAACACTGATCCCAGCTAAAAGCCACAAATTGACCAAGAACGGGTTTTAGCATTGCTTTCGCCGCTTGAATGGCATCATCAAACCCTTTTTGAGTCAGTTTTCCTTTCGGGAAATAACGCTCCATGTAGGTCACACAGCCCATATTAAGACTGACTAAATCAATAGGCTCTAAGCCATTACCAATAATGACTTCTGTGCTTGCACCGCCAATATCAATGACCAGTGTATTACCTTGGGATACCGAGGTATAAGTCACACCACGATATATTTGCTGTGCTTCTTCTTCGCCCGAAATCACTCGGATAGGGTGCTTTAATATTGCCTCTGCTTTTTTAACAAATACATCGGCATTTTGTGCGAGTCGTACCGTTGCTGTGGCAACAATACGAATATGGGTAGGTTTGATGTCTTGCAAACGTTCAGCAAACATCGCTAAACATTGCCAGCCTCTTTGCATGCTCGCGTCATCAAGCACGTTATTGTCATCAAGGCCGGAGGCTAACCGCACCTTTTGTTTGATGCGGTTTATGATCTGAACATGGCCTTTCGCTACGCTAACCACCACCATATGAAAACTATTCGAACCAAGATCGACAGCGGCGAACAGGTCAGGAGTCACTTTTGATTGCGGTTGACGTAGCGATATATCCATTAAGGTCGTTTAGATTGCCTAATTTTGTTATTGCGCTTGTCTCGGTGCACTCGTTTTTTGTAATTTCTACGAGGCTTAACAACGTCATCAAGTAAAGCGCTTGAGTCATAATCTGTGACAGGTATTGGATGCTGAATATACTCTTCAATTGAAGGTAAGTTCAAAGCGTATTTTTCACATGCAAAACTGATGGCATGACCGCTCTTTCCAGCACGACCTGTACGGCCTATGCGATGCACATAATCTTCGGCATCATCTGGTAAGTCATAGTTAAATACATGAGTGACCTTGTCAATATGTAATCCTCGCGCAGCCACATCCGTGGCAACAAGAATATCAATATTGCCTTTGGTAAAGTCCTCAAGGATCCCTAATCGTTTCTTCTGAGGCACATCGCCGCTTAACAGCCCAACGCGATGCTTGTCTGCGACTAACCAATCATTGACGTTTTCACAGCTGTGTTTAGTGTTAGCAAAAACAATGGCTTTATCGGGCCACTCTTCTTCTAACAATGTCAGCAGTAACAACATTTTGTCGTCATCTGAAGGATAGAAAAGCTCTTCTTTAACGCGACTTGCTGTCATTTGCTCAGGATCCACTCGTACGTGAACCGGGCTATTCATATGCTCATAAGCCAGCTCTTGCACGCGGTAAGATAATGTTGCTGAGAACAACATATTCAAGCGCTCTTCGGCTGGCGGCATATTTCTAAACAAGTAACGAATGTCTTTAATGAAACCCAAATCGAACATGCGATCAGCTTCATCAAGTACGGCCACCTCGATGTGATTTAAAGAGAAGATACCTTGCTTGTAGTAGTCAATAATACGTCCCGTTGTACCGATGACGATATCGACACCCGACTCCAACGTTTCTTTTTGACTTTGGTAACCTTCACCGCCGTAAATCAAACCTAGCGAAATGCCAGTTTGTTTGCTGAGCTCAACAGCATCTTTATGAATCTGAACGACTAATTCACGCGTTGGTGCCATGATTATTGCACGGGGCTGCCCTGTTTGCGTGCGTTTGTTTTTTTGTAGATGATTGAAGGTTGCGACCAAAAATGCCATAGTTTTGCCCGTGCCTGTCTGAGCTTGACCGGCTATATCTTGACCTTCAATTAGTGGTGGTAAGGCTAACGCCTGGATCGGGGTGCAGTGTTCAAAGCTGGTCGCATTCAAAGCGTCCAGAATCTTCTTATCTAACCCTAATTCTGAGAAATGTATTTCTGTTAAATGTGTAGTTTGCATAGCTTATAGCTTATCATTGCTTGCATTAGTTAATGGTTTATATATTAATAAGCGCATATATTGCGTGCTTTTTCATTACAGAATCGCGCTAACGGCATCTTGGAGACATTAATGAGCGAAAAAATTATCAACGTGAGCGACTCATCTTTTGAAGATGAAGTCATCAAGTCTAACAAACCTGTACTTGTAGATTTCTGGGCTGAGTGGTGCGGACCTTGTAAAATGATTGCCCCTGCCTTGAGTGCGATTGCTGATGAATTCGCAGACAAGATAACAGTTGCTAAGATGAATGTCGATGAGAATAACGAAACTCCAGCGAAACACGGAATTCGTGGCATTCCAACACTTTTATTGTTTAAAGACGGCGCAGTTGTTGCAACAAAAGTGGGTGCATTATCTAAAGGCCAACTTGCTGAGTTCATTGAAGAAAACGCTTAATTCTTCATTTGGATTTCAGTTGAAAAACCTAGCCTTGGCTAGGTTTTTTTATGCCTGCGATGCCTGCATCGCTTTGATAAAGATACTAACCAGCTCACTCAAAGATTGCCCCACTACCCTTGTGCCTTCTTCTACACCCGAGGCATGACGCGAAGGCGCTCCTTCTGCTAAATGTAAATATTGCGCTTGAGGCAGACGCGCCATTTGGTCGACATAATAAAGCGCATCTTTTAACGCAACGCCTGCGGCAGTCATAGCACTACTTGGCATATCAGTAATGGCGTCTAAATCTAGCTCGACCCCTATCGGAAGGCCCGACTCTAACAAATACTTACCTATTTGCTCCAAGCATTGATCAAAGTTATGGGTGTTGCTCCAATGCGTTTGCTGGATACTAAACCACGGAAAACCCTGTTCAGACAGAGCATCTAAACTGTTCTGATTATTCTTTTGTTCGTGTAAACCGAGTACGGCATAACGCTTTAACACTTCGGCTTCAAAGGCGTATCTAAATGGATTGCCGCTATGGCGGCCTTCTATGGCTCGAAAATCAGAATGCGGGTCAAGGTTGGCAACCGCAAGCGGCATTTGAGTGACAGCGTGACATGCCCGAATAATAGGAAAGGCGTTGTTGTGACCGCCACCAATCACAATCGGAATTAAACCCGCACCAAACGCTTGAGCCAGCACATCTGAAACATAATCATCCAAGGTTTCGCAGCTTTCTCTTAGCGCCTCAATGCTGTCATCAGAAGCTTGAATAGATTGCGTATCGATTTCACCTAAAACAAGAATGTCATTTCCGGGCAAAAGCCGATTGGCCTGAAGGTTGAGAAAGTATTTTAAAAAAGCGCTCCATGCCCCCGTTGCTCCACCGAACCCTAAATTGGCTCTTGGACCAACATCCTCGGGAATACCAATTAAAGCAAATCGACAACCATAATTTGAAAGCGCCTTATCAGGCTCAGCAAAAGTCACCACTTCGCCCAGTTTGCATTCACCAGAACGAACACCCACACCTTTTATAATTGCTTCAGCATCCGGATAGATCAGTTTCAGCACAAATACTCTCTTTTTGATTTAATCAATATCTAAAGGTTCAGGAGACAACACAATGCCAGTACTGTCGGCATAAATATGGTCTTCAGGAAGGAAGGTGACACCTGCGAAGTTTACTGCGATATCGGGCGAACCTACCTCTTCCGTATCCGCCGACACGGGTATCGCTCCTACTGCATGAATACCGATGTCGATATCTTCTAGCTTATCGACTTCGCGCACACTGCCGTAACAAATAATGCCTTCCCAGTTATTATCTGCCGCCATTTGCGCTGTTTTGCTATCGATCAAGCCTCGTCGCAACGAACCGCCACCATCAATAACAAGCACTTTCCCTTCACCGGGCTGCTGCAGCATGATGTCAATCAGCCCCTTATCTTCAAAACATTTTACCGTCACGACAATGCCGCCGTAGGAGTCTCGTCCGCCGTAACCCGCAAAAACCGGTTCTAGCACGTCAATATTGTCTGCGAATAAATCGCACAGTTCCGAAGTGTTATATTGCATAAAAATACCTAATCGCAATTTGCCTAAATAAGGAAGCTAGCCTTGATGAAGGGATGAACTTAGTACATTCATCTGAGGCCTATGGCTACTAGTATAAACACAATTCTATATCTAGTAATAAATGAAACCCGCTTAAACTGATAACCTGAATAAAAATTTGAAGCAGGTCAAGTTTTAACCCACTTATCATCGCACCTCTTACGTTCTTAAACACCCCTTGTCATAAATTAGAAATATAACTGTCACATACCTGTAGTGACAACGTCACAACCTGTTAATACGAATTGTATATCTTTTCGCCGTGACAAAGATTTAACGGCAACCTCATGAACATCATCACGAGATACGACACACAAATTTTTTACTGGCTATACAACAAAGTAACAGAGCGAAACTGTGGCTGGGTTAGGCTTGTGTCTAAAACCGGTGATGGCCATTTATACTTGTTGGTTGCTTTTCTGCTTTGGGCATTCGAGCCAACTCACGGTGCGCTTTTCCTCTACACCGGATTACTGGCTTACAGCTTAGAGCTACCTCTGTTCGTCATTTTAAAGAAGTTATTTAAACGTCAACGACCTAGCGACGTATTTAAGAACTTTAACGCTTTTGTGGAACCCTCTGATAAGTTCAGCTTGCCCTCGGGCCACACTACTGCTGCCTTCTTGATGGCTTCACTCCTTGCTTATTTTTATCCCAGCGTCTCTGTATTTGTGTATTTGTGGGCCAGTACCGTTGGGATCTCACGTGTGTTGCTAGGTGTACACTATCCGAGCGATATCGTTGCAGGCGCACTACTTGGCCTCACGATTTCATTACTCAGTATCAATATACTTCTGTAATTCAACATGATGAAAATACTATACGGCGTTCAAGGCACCGGGAATGGTCATATTACTCGCGCAAGAGTCATGGCACGTGCTTTTGCTAACGATCCAGATGTGCAAGTGGATTATCTTTTCTCCGGACGAGAAGAAAGCAAATACTTTGATATGGAAGAGTTTGGCGATTTCCAAACACGAGAAGGCCTCACTTTCATTCACAAAAATGGCGCAATAGATAAATGGACCACCCTGCGCGAAGCTAAACCCAAACAGTTTTGGCGCGACGTTCATCACCTTGATTTATCCAGCTATGACTTAGTTTTGAATGACTTTGAGCCCGTCAGTGCGTGGGCAGCAAAAAAGCAAAATGTGCCGTCGATATCAATAAGTCACCAAGCCGCCTTTATTCATTCTGTGCCCAAAGAAGGCCAGCGCTTGATTGATAAAATTATCATGAAATATTTTGCGCCTGCTCAAGTGCATTTAGGGGTGCATTGGTATCATTTTGGCCACAACATCATGCCTCCATTCATTGAAGATGATGTTGCGAATAGCCAATTAGGTCAGCACTTTTTGGTGTACTTACCTTTTGAAAACATTAATGAAATTCGCTTATTACTTGAAAGTCTTACCGAACATACTTTCGAAGTGTACCATCCGGAAATTACGCACCCAGCTCAAGAGGGTCATATTCGCTGGCACCCCACAAGTAAAGAAGCGTTTCATCACACTTTGCACCATTGTGCAGGTGTCATAGCCAATGGTGGATTTGAACTCTCAAGTGAATGTTTACAGCTTGGGAAGAAGTTATTAATTAAACCCCTTCACGGTCAATTCGAGCAGCTCTCTAACGCCTTAACATTAGAAACGCTCGAACTATGTCATACCATGCATACACTGGATGTTGATGAGGTTGAAAATTGGTTATCTTTGCCTTCAGGAGAAGCGGTTAAATTTCCCAAAGACCCCAGTATTCTCATTAATTGGATTAAATCAAAACAATGGCATGACACCCAACGTGTTTGCGAAGCGCTTTGGAAAGAAGTGGAATTTCCAGACAAGGTAAAGCGCAAGTTAGCCCGTCTTACGAGCACACCACACTCACCACTGA
This sequence comes from Paraneptunicella sp., assembly GCA_964228975.1. GTDB lineage: Bacteria > Pseudomonadota > Gammaproteobacteria > Enterobacterales > Alteromonadaceae > Paraneptunicella. Next base: position 7,855 of record CAXRCC010000226.1, read on the forward strand.
AAGCCTCGTGACGCGAATTTGATTTACCTCACCTAACGCCAAGCACTGTGTCTTGGCGTAATAAACACGCCTAAACGACTAATTTATGTGAATTTTTTCTGGTTTTCACTGCCGCAGTAAAGCATTCACTCGTTATCGCTGTTATGCTTGTTTGGTTAAGCCGCCAAACGTGTTTAACCTCAATTGATTTTCTGATGAGATAATAATGAATAATAACGACCTACTCAGCGAAGTATTCTTTTTCAACGAATTTTCTCCCAAACAACTTTATCGCATTATGCAGCTGCGTGTAGCGGTGTTCGTTGTTGAGCAAACCTGTTATTACCAAGAACTCGACGGACTAGATACGCTACCTGAAACACGACACCTGTTAATTCAAGACGGTGCTGAAATTGCAGGATATGCTCGTATTTTGGCCCCCGGAGCATCTTATTCCGGCGCAAGTAGTATTGGTCGTATTATCGTTACAGAAGGCTATCGAGGCATCGCGCTGGGTCACCGTGTCGTCAAAGAAGCCATTGAAAAGTGCATCGAAAAATGGCCTGAATACCCCATTAAAATTGGGGCTCAAGCACACTTAAAATCATTCTACGGCAAGCATAACTTCATCCAAGTTGGCGAACCTTACGTTGAAGACGGTATTCCCCACATTCATATGGTTAGAGCCAATGACGGCTAATGCCAAATATTCCGTCGCGCTTATTGCTATCATCGCCCTACTCTTTGGAAACCTGTCGGGCGTCGTTGCCGACGTACTCATCAAACAATTTTCGCAAGTTTCGGGCATTTACCAGTACTTATTCTTGAGGCAACTGACCGTTGTTCTCTTCCTGTTCCCGTTTTTTATCCGACAACCGTTATCCAAACGTCGATTTGAAAATCCGAAATTGCAATTTTTCAGAGGCAACTTGATTTTAATTGGCGGTGCGTGCGTGGTGATTACACTCGCCTATCTGCCGTTATCTACAGCTCATGTTGTTTTTTACACAACGCCTATCTTCACCTTACTCATCGCTCTGTGGCTGTTTAAAGAAACCTTGCAAAAACACCGCATCATTAACGTTATCCTTTGCTTCGCGGGCGTTATTGTTGCACTCAAACCCGCAGATTTAGGCTGGGGAGTCGCTGCTGGTGTGGCCGCGAGTTTATGCGTTGCAGTTTATAACTTAACCACGCGGATCATGCCCAGCCATATCTCCTCAATGAGCGTGTTTTATTGGAGTACAGCCTGCTCATTGCCACTTTTAGGTTTGCTTTCACTCACCGATTGGAAACCGATGTCTAACGAACTTATTTACCTCGTGCTGGGTAGCGCGGTCTGTATCGGGACTTATCAAATTTGTTGCGTCTTCGCTTATCGCAGAGCAGAAGCGGGCGGAATTGTTATTGCGGAATACTCGGGCTTAGTATTTGCGCTAGGCTTGGGTTGGTGGGTTTTCAACGAACAAATCGACTCCCCCATGTTGCTCGGCATTGCTTTAATCATCTTACCCATGATTTGGCAAACCAAAGTTGAGCACAAGGCATCGAAAAACAGCACCACACCTTCACTGCGGGACGGCCAAAATAAAGCGCAAGAATGAATGTATAAATAAACAGTATTTATGGTTATAATCGCGCCATTCTCTGCCACATTCATGATAAGCACCTATGGACGTTTCTCTCCTTCTCGACAACTTGAACGAAAAGCAGCGCGCTGCGGTCGCTGCTCCCGCTTCCGACTTATTAATTCTCGCTGGCGCAGGCAGCGGTAAAACCCGAGTACTAGTTCATCGCATTGCGTGGTTGATGCAAGTAGAAGGAATTTCGCCGCGCAACATCTTGGCTGTGACCTTTACTAATAAAGCGGCCAAAGAAATGCGAGGGCGTATCGAAAGCCTCATGGGCGTGCCATTGCATACCATGTGGATGGGCACCTTCCACGGCTTAGCGCACCGATTATTACGCAGCCATCACCAGCAAGCAGGCTTACCCGAAAACTTCCAAATATTGGACTCCGATGACCAATATCGCTTAATCCGTCGCGTACTTAAAACACTAAATTTAGATGAAAAGTTATGGCAGCCTAAGCAAATTCAGTGGTACATCAACTCAAATAAAGATGACGGGCTTCGAGCCCAACACATCGACGTTGGTGATAACTTTGAAAAACGTCAAATGCGTGACATTTACCAAGCTTATCAAGATGCTTGTGACCTCTCCGGGTTAGTCGATTTTGCAGAGCTATTGTTAAGAGCCCACGAACTCTGGCTCAATCACCCCGAGGTATTAGCGCATTATCAGCAGCGCTTTAGAGCCATTTTGGTGGACGAATTCCAAGACACCAACAACATTCAATACGCCTGGTTACGTATGTTGTGCTGTCAGAACAACAACATGATGATTGTTGGCGACGATGATCAATCCATTTACGGATGGCGCGGTGCTAATGTTGAAAATATACAGCACTTTTTACGCGATTCTCCCGATGCAGAAACCATTCGCTTAGAGCAAAACTATCGCTCTACTGGCAATATTCTCAAATCAGCAAACACCGTTATTGGCAATAACAGCTCGCGCCTAGGTAAAGAGCTTTGGACCGATTCTGGTGATGGCGAACCCATCAAATTGTACGCAGGGTTTAACGAAGTCGACGAAGCGCGCGTCGTTGTCTCGCAAAACGAAACCAGGATCAACAACGGGGGCTCGCCGTCCGATAAAGCGATTTTGTATCGTAATAAAGCCCAA
>CAXRCC010000227.1:0-11510 GCA_964228975.1 Paraneptunicella sp.
GCTCGTGGTGCAACAGCAACGGATATCGTTATCCTTGTTGTAGCAGCAGACGATGGCGTAATGCCACAAACCAAAGAAGCGGTACAGCACGCTAAAGCCGCTGGCGTTGCTTTGATTGTTGCTGTTAACAAAATGGATAAAGAAACGGCTGACCCGGACAGAGTTAAAACTGAGCTTTCACAGTTAGAAGTTATCTCTGAAGAGTGGGGCGGTGAGCATCAGTTCTGTAATGTATCAGCGAAAACCGGTTTAGGTGTTGATGCACTCCTTGAAGCGATTCTCCTTCAAGCTGAACTCCTTGATTTGCAAGCAGTGCCTAAAGGTCCTGCTCGCGGTATCGTTATCGAGTCTCGCTTAGATAAAGGACGTGGTCCAGTGGCTTCTGTTCTTATTCAAGAAGGTGAGCTAAACGCTGGTGATATCCTACTTTGTGGTATCGAGTATGGTCGTGTACGTGCTATGCGTGATGAGCATGGCGCAGAAGTGAAGGTGGCAGGTCCATCTAAGCCAGTAGAGATTTTAGGTCTTTCTGGTGTACCGCTAGCAGGTGAAGATGCATTAGTCGTACAAGACGAGCGTAAAGCGCGTGAAGTGGCGAATAAGCGTCATATCAAACAGCGTGAAGTTAAGCTTGCTAAGCAGCAAAAAGCGAAACTTGAGAACATGTTCGCGAACATGGAAGCGGGCGACGTTTCCGAGCTTAACATCGTACTTAAAGCAGACGTGCAAGGCTCTGTTGAAGCTATCACTGAATCGCTACTTAAAATGTCGACCGACGAAGTTCGCGTTAACATTATCGGTAGCGGCGTAGGCGGTATCACAGAAACAGACGCAACCTTAGCGGCTGCATCTAACGCGATTGTGGTGGGCTTTAACGTTCGTGCCGACGGTTCAGCACGTAAAGTGATTGAAACAGAAGAAATCGATTTACGTTACTACAGCGTAATCTACGACTTGATTGAAGAAGTTCGTCAAGCAATGAGCGGTATGCTAGCACCAGAGTTCAAGCAAGAAATCATTGGTTTGGCTGAAGTACGTGATGTATTTAAGTCGCCTAAGATTGGTGCAATCGCAGGTTGTATGGTTACTGAAGGTAACGTTAAGCGTAACAACCCAATCCGTGTACTTCGTGATAACGTGGTTATTTACGAAGGTGAGCTTGAATCACTGCGTCGCTTCAAAGACGACGTTCAAGAAGTACGTAATGGTATGGAATGTGGTATCGGCGTTAAGAACTATAATGACGTTAAGGTCGGTGACCAAATCGAAGTATTTGAAACGGTGGAAGTTAAACGCGAACTATAATCGCTAATAACATCAACGCATTCAAAATGGGCAGGCTGAAAAGGCTGCCCTTTTTTGTCTTCAATGATGTGTTTTTCACCGCATTTTAGAGGTGTTATTGTGGCTAGAGAATTTTCCCGCACAGACAGAGTAGGCCAACAAATTCATAAAGAAGTGGCCAGTATCCTACAAAACGAATTTAAAAAACGCGCACCAGAATTTGGTTTTGTGACCGTTTCAGGCGCAGAGGTTTCTCGCGATCTTGCTCATGCAAAAGTGTTTGTGACTTTCTTTGAATCCGATGAAGAAAAAATTAAGCAAAGCATGCAAGAGTTAGAAGACAACAAAGGTTTTATCCGCTCCTTGCTGGCAAAACGTATTCGCATGCGTTCTGTGCCTGCGTTGCAATTTAAACGTGATGCGTCGATTACAGAAGGGATGCGTATTTCTAATCTTGTGTCTCAAACCCTATCTGATGACAAAGAGAAGGCACAAAAGGCCGGTAGAGATTACGACGCGGACGCAGAAGAGTAACCAACAAAGTATTTGAAAATGGGTAGAAGAGGAAAGAACAAAGGTCGTCATATCGACGGCGTGATTTTACTTGATAAACACCTTGGTTGTTCATCGAATCATTTATTGCAGCAAGTTAAGCGACTGTTTAATGCAAACAAGGCGGGTCATACCGGGGCTCTCGATCCTTTAGCCAGTGGAATGCTTCCAATTTGCTTGGGGGAGGCAACCAAGTTTTCCCAGTTTTTGCTGGATGCCGATAAAACTTATGAAGTGACTGCGCATTTAGGTGTGCGCACTACCACATCGGATGCCGATGGTGAGGTAGTGGAAACTAAGCCTGTGGATGTGAGTGAAGCACAACTACTCGAGGCAATGGAACAGTTTAAAGGAACCACTGATCAGGTGCCTTCCATTTACTCCGCCTTAAAATATGAAGGTAAACCCTACTATCACTATGCGCGGTTAGGTATTGATATTCCCAGAAAGTCGCGACCTATCACCATTTTCACGTTGGAGCTACTCGGCTTTGATGGCGTTGATGCGCGAATGCGAGTGCGTTGCAGTAAAGGAACGTATATAAGAAGCTTGGTGGATGACATCGGGCAGGTTTTAGGGTGTGGTGCATACGTAACTAAGCTACACAGAACCGAAGTGGCAAATTATCCTTCTGATAAAATGCTTAGCCTAGATGCGCTAAATGCACTGGTAGAGGGTAAGGAAGATGAGGGCAAATTTGAAACGCTTGATGCCTTGTTGTTGCCAGCCGATGCGGCAGTTGAAAACTTTCCTATTGTTTCCCTAACAGCGGCACAAACTCATAGCATTACTCATGGTCAGCCTGTGACGCTTTCTGAACCACAAAAAAGCGGATTGGTTAGAATTTATGATGCAGACTCTTCCCAGTTTTTAGGACTAGGTGAATTAAATGAAAACCTGCTAACGTCAAAAAGATTAGTTTCTTTCGGTTAATATTTAATCCGGCAAGATAAACACCTTTCCAATTAAACATTTCAGCTGCTTTTACTTTGCATTTATTAACAAATAAAGGCGGCTTTATTTAATCTTCATTAACATGCTGTTTCTTTTGAGATATTTTTAACTCGTCCTAAAGTTCAATACCACAAAATCTCACTCATTTTAAAATTTACACCTCAATAAAAATAAATTTTACCGCCTTTAATTTATTAGCCGTTAATTGACTTTTTACAAGCCGAATTAATCTGATTTTTGAACTTAATTGATTTGGATTATATCCAAATCAATTTTTTAATTTGTTGGGTTGTTTTGGTGAATGTTGACTATAGTCTATTAATAGATTTCTCTTCTTTATTAAAAAGATATTAATTGTTGGCTAGAAATGCTTTGAAATTACTTTAAGAGGTCATATGGGCTTTAGTGGATTTTCAATTAAAACAAAAATACTGTTAATTCCAACAATAGGGACGATCAGTTTTGTTATTTATTTGGTCTTGGCAACGTTTACTGCCTCTGGTAATGCAAACTTGCTGGAGAGCGCGCGTAATGTGCAGTTCCCCTTGCTACAGATTGCATCAACACTAACAAGTGATATAGAGAAAGTAGAGTCTGCGTTTAATTCAGCGGTGACAACAGGAGACGATGAGCAAATTGATTTAGCGAAAAGCTTAAAAGTTAAAATTGAGTCAGACATTGAAAAAATGGAACAAATTTCACCGGAAATGAGAGCTGAAATTAGTAAAATCAGTAAGCTGTTTATTTCTTATTATGTAAAGGGTGAGAAACTGGCTTCTGGTATGGTTCATCAATCGTTAGATTTTTCCCAATTGCCGCAAATGGCAGAAGAATTAAAAGGCATTCTGCAAGAACTAAAAACTTCGGTAAATAACTTTCATCAGAAAAGAAACTCTGAATTTGAAGCATCCATTAATCAAGCAAATTCAGATACCTCAAGATTAGTCACTATCGGCGTAATCATGGGAGTAATCACCATATCTTTATTATTCGTTACCGCGATCCCAGTTGTAAAAGGAATTCACTCTTCTTTACAAGATGTTATTAAATCACTTCGGGATATTTCAGAAGGTGAAGGGGATTTAACGGTCAGGTTATCTACCACAAACAGAGATGAAATCGGTGAGCTTGTAGAACGATTTAATGCGTTTATGGCGAAACTGCAAAAAACAATAAAAGACGTTGTTTTAATTTCGTTGCCTTTGTCGGATACCGCAACAAAAGTGAAAACCTCTGCTGATGAAACGAGTAGAACCACAAGTGAACAGCAGCACAGTGCAAAACTAACGGTGCATTCTGTGAATGAAATGAACAGTGCTGTGCAAGATATTGCAACCAGTGCTTCTCAAACGGCGGAGTCTGTGAGTAATGCGTCTAATTTAACCAAAGAAGGCGCGGAAGTGGTGGAAGGCACAATTCATTCGATAAATGAGCTCGCTTCGAAAATTACGGAGGCGGCACAAGTTGTTTATAAGCTCGAACAAGATGTTGAGCAAGTGAGTGATGTATTAGGTGTGATTCGAAGCATTGCCGAACAAACGAATTTGCTTGCACTAAATGCTGCCATTGAAGCTGCCAGAGCTGGGGAACAAGGCCGAGGTTTCGCGGTTGTTGCCGATGAAGTAAGAACGCTTGCTTCTCGCACGCAAGCTTCCACGGAAGAGATTCAAACCACGATTGAGAAACTGCAGTCCGCCTCTCGTACCGCCGTTGCCACCATGAATGAAGGCGCGGGTATGGTAGATGGCAGTGTTGAAAAAGCGACACTTGCCGGTGAGTCTCTCACGTCTTTAGAACAAACCATTGAAAGTATTAATAGCATGACAATGACGATTGCCGCTGCCACAGAAGAGCAAACCGTCGTTGCTAACAATATTGTCGGTTCGGTTGAGGAAATCGGAGCAACAAGTGAAGTAACTCATGCCACCGCAGGCGATCTTGCTGAAGTAAGTAATGATTTAGCTGTTATGGCAGAGAAGCTTCAACACTTGACGAGTGGCTTTAAAGCTTAACTCTATTTTTACTAAGAAAAGACTGGAATACACATGAGTACGTTAAGAAAATCTTTGTCAAAGGCATCCTGCTTAGTTGCCGCCTTAGGCTTTGTAACTAGTGCCAGTGCCGAAATTACTTTCAGTGGTTTTGCATCATTCGTTGGGGGAAAATTTAGTGAGGATAATTATACCTATGCTGGCTACGATGATGATGTCTCTTTCTCGCCCGATACGGTAGTCGGTATTCAATTGGGTAGTAAGCTCACTGAGGAAATCAAAGTCACGGCTCAATTAGTCGCAAAGGGCCTAGATGATTACGATGTAGAAGCAGAGCTGGCTTACCTAACTTACGCGGTGAATCCGTTTTGGGATGTGCGCGTTGGCCGCATTCGTGCGCCGCTGTTCTATTACTCCGACTTTTTAGATGTGGGTTACGCTTACCCGTGGATTCGTCCCCCTTCTGAGGTGTACAGAATCAATACGTTTTCCTCTTTCGATGGCATCGATACGTTATACCGAAGCCGATTAGGTAGCTGGGATGCAACGTATCAATTCTTCTACGGTAACGCTGAAGCGGAACAAGATAGCAGCAGCGGTCCACTGCAAAGCGATCTCGATAACTTTATGGGCGTTAACTTCACATTCAATCGAGATTGGTTAACGCTAAGAGCAGGATATGTACAGTCTGATTTCACGTCAGAAGTTTCTGCTGATTTGGCGGGCTTGTTGTCTTTGGTTGAAGGTGCAGGCTTTGTTGATGTTGCCGCAGAATTTGATCCTCGTAATGAGCGCAGCGTTGACTATGTTGCGCTGGCGGCAATTATTGATTACAACGATTGGCTAGTGAATATGGAGTACACCACCATTAGTTGGGATAAGCCAACGTACTTTTTCAATGATGATGCGTGGTTCATTATGGTTGGGCGACGTGTTGGCAGCTACATTTTTCACTTAACCTATGCCGCGCAGGAAGAAGATCCTGGTTATGATAAAAATACCATTCCAAGTACTGGCGTACCTGATGGCGTGGTCGCACTTCGCAATGCGTTAAATGGTGCCATAGCCAACAATGACGATTCATCCATTACGCTTGGCGTGCGTTACGATATGGATGCGGGCGTTGCATTAAAAGCTGAAATTACAAGATTCGAAAGTGATATCGCTGAGCCGCTGTTCCCCGGGCAACAAAGCAGTTTGGATGATGGCACATTAATTAGTGTCGGCTTAGACGTTGTATTCTAAGGGGGAATTCATGAAAACATTCATTTCAAAGAAGGTCGTTGCAGCGATTGTTGGCTTGATATTTAGCGCAGCTTCAACCGCAGAGGTATCGATTATCGTTAACCCTGGAAATGCTAATCAACTGAGTACAGAAGACATTAAACGTATCTTTTTAGGGAAAGACGTATTGTTTCCAGATGGGACGAAAGCGGCGCCTGTCACCGTTGAGTCTGGCGGGTCAACCGATGAGTTTAACCAAAAGGTGTTAGATAGAAACGCCTCTCAGCTAAAAGCGTATTGGTCGAAACTGGTGTTTACAGGAAAAGGCGTTCCACCTGAAGCCTTAGCCAGCGACGCTGATGTTGTAAAGGCGGTGGCCAGTGCTGGGAATAAAATCGGTTTTGTAGACAGCGGTAGCGTTGATGGCTCGGTAAAAGTGCTTGCAACCTTTTGACCGGGCTCTACTGATTAATCACTCCTTTTGAAGAGCGGCATGAGCCGCTCTTTTTCTTTTTATTGTTCAAGATCAAACCTGCTCTTGTTTTTCATATATATGAAATCTATGGATAATCTGTCTATAGATTATCCATTTGATTATTGAATTTGAAACCTTAAGATAAATTTTAATACGAACCTCATTTGCCTGCACTCTTAAAAAGCCTGTCAAAGCTGACTCAATAAGGATAATTCTATGACTCAGTGTCGATATTTTAGTAATAAGCTAAGCCTAAAAAAATGTTAAAGCGATAAAGTTCGCTTTCTTTTTCCATTGTTAAATGGTTATGCGTTTTGGTGAAAAATAATCATCAGGCTTTCCGCTATGTGAAATAGTAAAGAGTGATATATTTACCCCTTGTTTTTGAGGCTTGAAGGATGGCTTAAATTATTGTTATATATTTGTTTTTATGGCTTTGTTACATTGTTTGGTAACAATGCTTATTCATTATGTTTATGTTGTTTAAGAGTTAGCATTACATATTGGCAAAAATATAATCTATTTGTAGTATTTGGTTGTGATCTTTACTTATACACAAAAAAATTACATTGTTATGACCGATAATTCGCGTTAAAAAGGCTTTATGTTTTTCATGTATTGCCGATAGGTAGAATACGTGCGCGTCCATTGGTTTTAACTTTTAGTTGTATGGTTATTATATTTGACTAGAGGTGAGCCTCCGATTAGGATACAGCGGGGTTTACGAGTGGATTTGGAGGCAGTTTTCCGAGCCTTTGTTAACTCAGGAGCGGGATTCGTCAAGGACATCAAATCGCAGGTTTGATGAAAATGGAAGAGAACTCAACAAGATACAACTTAGCTTGTTCTTGAGGTTCTCAAAAACGGTAGCAGAGTGGTATTGATTGCTGCCTGCGTAGCGCTGTGAATGTGAAAGAGCGTTATAGATTAGTGCGACACACGGCAATCTTTTAGAGCGTCGGTACGGTTTAGAGCAGTTTTCTTGTTGTTGACTAGAGATGAGCGACCAAGGTAGTAAAAGTACGGGCTAGGCTGGTCAGTAAAGTACACATACCAATATTGGTGTTTCATCACTCGAAAGACAGAAGATATCTACCAGTGAGTTGGATGATTTATTGGTTTTTAGGTGAAGCTGCAAAGTGGTTAAGTACCACTAAAGCGAAGTCTAATCGTTTTTTATTTTATTCATAATAAAAGGGGCTTTATGGAAACTAATGGATTCTCAATCAAGACAAAGATTCTCTTGATCCCGACGATCGGGACGATCAGCTTTGTCATTTATCTTGCATTGTCTACGATAACAGCCTCATTGAATGTGGACTTGTTGGAAGATGCTCGCAAGGTCCAATTTCCGCTTGTGCAACTGACTTCTACGCTGTCTAACGACATTGAAAAAGTTGAAGCTGCTTTTAATTCTGCCGTAACCACTGGTGATGAAGACCAAATAGGCTTAGCACGAGAGCTAAAGGCAAAAATAGAAGAACAGCTTGGTAAAATGCGAGGAATTTCCCCGAAAAACGATCGGGAAATTAAGCGGATTTCAGACATGTTCTCCCAGTACTTTGAAAAGGGAGGAAGCCTAGCGCAAGGCATGGTTGATCAAAGCATTGATTTTAGCCTCCTGCCGCAGATGGGTGAAGAACTTAACGCCATTTTAGGTTCCTTGAAAAAATCAGTTCAAGATTTTAAAGTCGCCCGTAACCAAGAGTTCGAAAACTCGATCGATAAAGCCAACACCGATAGCTCCCGCCTTGTCCAAATCGGTATTGGTATGGGTGTTATCACTATCGCACTTCTCTTTGTTACTGCTATTCCAATCAGCCGAAGCATTCACGCTTCCTTATCCGATGTTATCAACTCTTTAAAGGATATCTCTGAAGGGGATGGGGACTTAACGGTTCGTTTGGCTACAACCAGCAAAGACGAAATCGGCGAGCTGGTTGAACGTTTCAACGCGTTTGTGACAAAACTTCAAGGTACCATTCGAGATGTACTCGAAATTTCTCACCCCTTATCTAGCACGGCGTCTACTGTAAAAGGCTCCGCAAACAAAACCAGTGAAACAACAAACGATCAGAAGAAGAGTGTTCAAATTACGATTAACTCTGTCACTGAAATGAATAGCGCTGTTCAAGATATTGCACAAAGTGCATCGCAAACAGCGGATTCCGTTAATAACGCTTCCTCTTTAACACGTGAAGGGGCAGTGGTTGTAGAAGATGCAATTCACTCAATTAATGAAATGGATAGCAAAATCTCTGATGCTGCTGAGGTCATTTACAAGCTTGAAAATGACGTTGAACAGGTCAGTGATGTATTAAACGTCATCAGAAGCATTGCAGAACAAACTAACTTGCTTGCGCTTAACGCCGCCATTGAGGCTGCTCGAGCAGGCGATCAGGGTAGAGGCTTTGCTGTTGTTGCTGACGAGGTAAGGACTCTTGCTTCAAGAACTCAGGCATCGACTGAGGAAATTCAAGCAACTATCGAAAAACTACAAACAGCTTCGCGTTCGGCTGTAGCTACTATGAACTCTGGCGCTAAAATGGTGAAAACCAGTGTAGAAAAAGCGTCCACCGCAGGTAAAGCTCTGAAGTCATTGGAAGAAACCATTGAGAGCATTAATAGCATGACTATGACCATTGCGACGGCAACGGAACAACAATCAGTAGTAACGAACAATATTGTTGACTCTGTTGAAGAGATCGGTTCGACAAGTGAAGCGACAAACCGCACGGCAAATGATTTGGCTGATGTTGCCAATGAACTTGCTGAAATGGCGGGACGATTGCAAACCCTAACAAGTGGTTTTAAGGCGTAACACTTTCTTAATTCGTTTTTTTGCAACAACTGGAACAACACATGAAAATATTTAAAAAATCTTTACTTGCTCCGTGGTTAGCTGCGAGCCTTGCAATTCCAATGCAAGCTCAAGCTGCGATCGAAGACAACATCACAATCAGTGGTTTTGCTTCATTCGTAGGTGGCAGATTTAGTGAAGACACGCATCAATTTGCGGGCTACGATGATGAAGTCACATTCTCTGCTGACTCAATCATGGGTCTTCAGTTGAGCGCACAGCTTAGTGACAAGATCAGTGTAACGACACAGCTTGTTGCTAAAGGTATCGACGACTATGACGTTGAAGCTGAGCTAGCGTACTTAACGTACTCAGTTAACCGTAACTGGGATATCCGCGCAGGTCGTATCAGAGCGCCTTTCTTCTATTACTCAGATTTCCTTGATGTTGGTTATGCGTATCCTTGGATTCGTCCACCTTCAGACATCTACCGTATCCTTCTTCTTTCTTTCGATGGTGTTGATACATTGTACCGTATGAACCACGGTGACTGGTCTTCAACATGGCAGTTCTTCTACGGTAACGAAGACGAAGATATCGAGAGTGTACTTATCGGTGAAACTATCCCAACTGAAGCAAATGCTTTCACGGGTATCAACGTTACGCTAAGTAATGACTGGTTAACACTTCGCGGTGGCTTCGTAAGTACTGATATTACTCAGGGCTTACCTTCTGCTCTTGAAAACTTCTACGACAACGTACTAACGCCAGCGGGTTTTGGTGATGTTGTTGCAGAGTGGGATATTCGTGAAGAGAAAAATGCTGAGTACTTAGCATTTGCTGCAATCATCGACTATAACGATTGGTTGTTCACTGCGGAATACACGCAGGTTGAATGGGATCGTCCAAACATCATCCTTAACGATGAAGCTTGGTTCGTAATGGCGGGTCGCCGCTTTGGCGATTTCACGGTTCATTTAACTTACGCACAGCGTGAAGATGATCCTGAGTTCGAAGCCAATACTATCCCTGAAGCACATCCTCTACACGGTGTATTCGACGGAATTCTCAGCAACGCTGGTAACTCAGAAGATACCACTATTACTGCAGGTGTTCGTTACGACATCGAAGCAGGTGTAGCACTTAAATTTGAAGTTAGCCGAAATGAAAGAGACATCGCTGAGCCATTGTTCCCAGGCCACGACAGCCCGCTTGATGATGGTACTCTTATTAACTTCGGTGTTGATTTAGTATTCTAAGAGAGGATTTTGCCGTGTTGAAATTGAAAAAAGTTCTTTTAGCAAATCTAATTTTAGGATGCACACTATTCTCAAGTGCCGCATTTTCTGAAATTGCTGTAATTGTTAACCCTGCTAATGCGAACAGTGTTGATGTAGATGAAATCAAGCGTATTTTCCTTGGTAAGCAATCTAGCTTCGCTGACGGTTCAGCTGCAACGCCAATCGATCAATCTGAAGGGTCTGCACCTGTTGAAGAGTTTAACCAAAAAGTACTAAGCCGTTCTTCGAGCCAGCTTAAAGCTTACTGGTCAAAACTGATCTTTACGGGTAAAGGTAAGCCACCTCAGAAATTAGGTAGCGATGCTGACGTAGTAAAAGCAGTGGCTGCGGAAGCGGATAAAATTGGTTACGTTAATGCAAGTGCTGTCGATGGCAGTGTTAAGGTATTAATGAAGCTTTAATTTTCGCTTTATTTTACGATTTAAAAAACGGGCTCATGTGGCCCGTTTTTTTATTGAAGGGCTTTGTTAAAAAAAGTGCGGTCCTTTTCGAACGTGACCTGTTTAAATCCAGCTAATTGCCTTTTTCCTCTTGCCTAAGCTGTGTAAAAGTCTATAATTCGCGCTCCTAGTGATTTGCTGAATTAGTGATCGGCAAATCGTAATTTGAGGTTCATGCCTCTTTGTTTTTTGGAGAAACACTATGTCACTAACGAAACAAGAAACCGCACAGATTATTAGCGATTACGCAACAAAAGAAGGTGATACTGGTTCACCTGAAGTACAAGTTGCTTTATTGACTCACAACATTAACAAGCTTCAAGGCCACTTCAGTGATCACAAGAAAGATCACCACTCACGTCGTGGTTTGCTACGCATGGTTAGCCAGCGTCGTAAATTGTTGGACTACCTTAAAGGTAAGAGTCAGCCACGTTATCAAGACCTAATCAAGCGTCTTGGCCTACGTCGCTAGTATTCCATTAGGAATCT
>CAXRCC010000228.1:0-6731 GCA_964228975.1 Paraneptunicella sp.
CGAGAGTGATATGGGCAATGGCTTGTTGCAAAGTTTGAATATCCTAAAGTGTACAATTCGTAAACGTAGATCTTCCATGTTATGACATAAAAAAACAATGTTCTGACATTAATCTTGCTTTGGTTTTCCGTAAATTTACCTTTTGGCGTATGATGTCCAAAATCACAAAACAAACAGCATAATCTAACAAGGATACTGAATGAGTCACTACGATGTAGACGGCATTTTCACACGTATGCGAGTGGCATGCGAGGCGCAAAATGAGTCTCAGTTAGCAAAATTCCTCGGCGTTCAATCCAGCACTATCGTGGCTTGGAAGAATGCAAAGTACCCTCCGTATAGAGCATGTTACGAGTTGTATGAGAAAACAGGCTATACAGTAGAGTGGTTAATTAACGGCAACGATCCAGAACGTTTCCCTGAAGCACCCAAAGTTAAAGTTTTTAACTTATCGTTAGAACAATTTATTGATGGATACTTCGAGGCACTAAAAAATACGAGCCATCTTGGTGCAATTAGTATCGATCCGAATGCGGATTATGCAATGGTAGAACACGCTGCAACGATTTTTTATAACAGCATGAACCAAGAAATCCGTTTAGCGCGTTCTGATGAAAAGAAGCCCCTGCCTGTGACGGTGCTAAAAGCCGCAGAGCCAGAAGCGACTTACGATAAGTCGGAGTAAAAGAGTTGACGGAAGTGCCGATGCATTCACTTCCGTTTTTCATAAAACTGGCTTCCTGTGGCGTCACCAACTAGTGACGGCATCGCAACCATAGGTAACGCTTTCAGGCGGGGCGAGAACGGATTTTCAAACTTTCAATCAGTTCCACGGCTTCAAACCCGCACGCTGTGCCCATCATAAAAAATTGGTTTACGTTAGGCGTGCCTAAGTTCTTTTCCCAATTTTCGTAGGTTTTCCTTGTTTTCACTCCAGCGGCAGCGGCCATTTGCATTGTGGTTAATCCAGCTACGTTGCGCATGGCTCTCAAATCGTTTCCTACAATTTTTCTCATAAAGACCTCAAAAAATAAAACTAATAATTTAAAAAAATTTACTGCTTAATCTATGTGAGAAAGAGACCCCATTTTGAAAAGAGAACGCTGCCCTATCCCTGTTTGCGCGTTGATTCAGCTTTTCTGATCATCTCTTTGAGGGGCAATTTACTCCCTATATGCGTGCCGATCAAGTAAAAATATTTAAATAATTAACTTAAAAAGTTTAATTTATTAAATTATATTGCGTTATTTATTACATTATTTGTACTTGTGCAGAGGAGGAGAGAGTGGAGCTTGAACACCTTAATGAGATGATTGAGCGAATGCAGTTGGTTTGTGAGGCAAAAAATGAAGCGCAGTTGGCGCGCTGTCTAGGGCTATCCACCGCGAGCGTGGCGTCGTGGAGAAATGCGAGCAGGGTACCGTACAGAGCGTGTTTCTTAGTCATGGAAAAAACCAAGTGCCGATTCGATTGGTTAGTCAATGGAAAAGGCGTCGTGCTCGAAGACGACTTTCTCAACGAAAAAACACTGCAAGAATCGGTAGAAATCGTCTTGGAGAATGCTGCGCTTTTTGGCTTCATTCGGTATATGGATAAAGATCATACTGAGGCGAATAAGCGTATTTCCGAATATTTACTCAAAGAATTGAAAAAAGATGAAGAATGAGGTTTAGCGCAAATAATTCAATACAAAAATGAACACTTTGTTGTGGTTGTACGTAATCTTTTTACTTGAGCAATCAGGGGGGAGTATGGGCTAAAAAAAGAATCATTTTTTAGCGCAAAATGAAATGGAAATTTCATCGTTCTGGTCTAAATTGGACTGGCTTTGAAACCCTCTTTTTATTTGATGTGAATTGTATTGTATGAGCACAAAAGTGAAAGGAAAACAACTTGATATCTTACCTGGGGAAACCGCTGTAGATCACGCCCCCAAGGTAACTTTGCCCAATGGATTATCTTGTATTCCGCAGCATTACTTGCGTTATCAGCACAGCCGCCAAACGGTTGAGGCGATTCTTCACGATATTCATTTTGATAAGCGATACTTGGTTTTCGTGGGTGAGCAAGGGCAAAGCAATCAACTGTATGTGCAAGTGGGAATTATCGGACCCGATAACTACATAGCTTCACGTGCAAATAAGATCGTTTATGGCCGAAAATGGCGTGTGGAGCCTGATTTGCCAAGCTCGGAAATCATTCAAACGGTCTTTCTTGCTTTGTTAAAAACACGAGAACACGAAATCCGAGAAAAACTGGTGTTGCTTAGTCAAGATCGAACCAGTACCCCCTTTAACAACCACCACGATTTGCCGCTGATGGCGCAAAATGCGTGTTTGCTGCAAGAGCCTTCTGACCTTCAACCCGACACACTTGCTGAGTTGCTGCCAAATTTGACCTACGATGGTGCAAAATTTGAACTTCTTAAACATGAGCAAATTGATGACGCGTTGTGGTTGGTGCGTGTTAAGTTGCATCCAAGCGAAAGCACAATGCTTGAAGAGCTTGAACAGCCGCTAACGGTTAACTTACTTTTGCGCAAACCCTCCATTAATCATTTTTTGCATCGCTTAATGGAAGAGCTGGTGTTAATTTCTAACCGCTATTTAGCGGAAAGCTTTACTTATAAAGGCTTTGCCCGATTCAGTGAAGATGTGCAGGTGTTTAACATTGCCAACCTTTCCACCACGACTCGCGCGTTAAAAGTGGGAAAAAATACCAAAGAAGCGCACCAAGAGTTGCAATATGGTGTGGATGCAAACCGCCGACCTCAGTTACCGAATACCCCTTATTCTCAAAGGCTTCAACAAGTGATTGATGAGTTTGAGCCATTGCTAGGATTTAAGCCAGAAATCGTTGAAGCGTAAACGTTAAAATGTAGCTAAATTCTGCACTGAATTTGCCGTAATGAATTGGAACCAATAAGGGAAAAGCAGCATTAAGAAAACGCAAGAGTCGCGACAATAATAATCTGTGGCGACGCTTTTGTTTTAATCGTGCTAACGAAAGTCTGTACCTAAGGTGGCTCGTCCCTTTTGCGTTGGCGAAAAGTAATAAGTGGTATCCATTCCTGCTAGAGCAAAGATTCAGAGCGCTTGGTTAACGTAAATTGTTTCACCGCTTCTAAGCTGACAAACATGGTTAGCGACGCAATGATCAATACCTGCCACCACGCAATATTCAGGCCTAAGGTGTAGCGAAGCAGCGCCAATAAGCCAAAATAGGCGATGATGGAATATTGCAGCCAAATCGCGATACCTTGCGCTCTTGTGGCGACTTTGCCTTGTGTGCTGCTCGGTTGTGAATGTTGCGCGCTGTGCTGAATGGTCTTTGCGGTTGTTGCGAATCGTTTCGATAAGTACAAGCTGGCAACGGCGCACAAGGCTACCATCATACCCACCACTAAAAATGACACCCAAACCAAAAGCTCTGGCCAACCAATAACCTGTGCAGATTTGGCAGGCCCAGACCACAGTGCGTCCCAGCTTACCGCCAAGATGAGCCCTAAAGAGACCAACAGTTGCCTGTCATCGTGATGATTGGATTCTCCCTCATTGGTCATTTCCTTGAGTTCTTGCCACAAAAAGTGAGCAATAAAGGCAAAGGCCACTACGCCAACAAGGGGGGTGACCATAGGCATCACTTGAATACTAAAGTATGTCAGTAAATAGCCAATCATCGGAAAGAGGGTATGCGTTAACGACACCCCAATAATCCAATACAAAATAGTGCGTGTGGTTTTTAACTGACGGGCGCGCAATACCGTTGCAATGGCGACATCTGTGCCAATGCCCATACCCATCACTAAACACGCAGTCACAAAATCAAAAACGGGCCAATTCATAGCGTTCACCTGCTTTTTAAAATTACTTGCTTCCGGCTTGATGAGGCTGAGTGTGTTCTGCCCAGTTCAAACGCAAATCCCATTTATAACGATGCTGCTCTTTTAATGGCGCTTGGTTGTCATCCACTTCTGAAAGCACGTTGGTGGCTTCAAAAATCGTGGCATCGCGTCCATAAATGAAGCTTTGTTCTTTCACAATGCTCCAATAGGCTTTGTTCAGTGCCATTGCCCGTTCAGGAGAAGGCGTAATAAGCTCATACACCGTTTTAGCTTGCGCGACTTTTTCTGCGTTCACCGTGCCATCTGGGTTAAACCACTTCTTCAACATTTCCTTGTTTTGACGGAATTCATCGCCTCCGCCCACGCGCTCAAAATAGGTGAGGAATTCGCCTTTTTCGCTGGCAAGCCCATCCACAGCAACGTTTGGCACGTCGCTCATGGCGCGAAGGTCGATGTAACCCCAACCTTGTTCGCCTTCCACTTTGCGTGCGAATGAGAAGGTTTGATCAAAGGTGCTGCCCACGGTCTTGTGGCAACCATTACAAAACGCTAATTCTTGATGCACTTGCTGGCGAAGTTCGCCTTTTTCATCTTCGATGTAACCGTTTATGGTCCAACCAAACCCGTTATCGATGCCGCGATGACCGAGGTACACCGTTTGCGGTAGGTTCTCGAATTCTTTCTCTTTGGCTTCTTGCATGTAGGAAACGCGTAAGGTTTCTGGAGTGGTGTCTTGGTGCTTTTTCATGTAACGCAGTTCTTTTAAACGTGGCGCGTTATAAATATCACCGTTGTCGTCCACACCAAGATA
Organism: Paraneptunicella sp.; assembly: GCA_964228975.1. Lineage (GTDB taxonomy): Bacteria > Pseudomonadota > Gammaproteobacteria > Enterobacterales > Alteromonadaceae > Paraneptunicella. The sequence continues at coordinate 4,656 of CAXRCC010000228.1, forward strand.
GCGCACCGTGTGTAGGAACTCGGTTTCTTGTGGGTAGAGCATGTGTTTGAGTGGCGTATTTTGCGCATCCCCTACGTAATGACTTTGGCGCACAATGTGTTTTATTTCGTGCTCAATCTTGCCATTGCCATTCAAATCGCGACCAATTTTTACTTCCGATAGAGCCGGTACACTGATTTCAGACAGGTCTTTAATGGCCATTTCCACTAATGCTAAATTGGCAAAATACACATCAAAAGCGTATTCACCAGTGTGTTCTCTAAAGGCTTTAGGTAACCGGATCATGGCGTCGTCTGTGGAGCCATTGGTGGGCCAAAAAGTACTTGGGAAAGGCTTGTAGTTGTAACTCACCCAGTGGCTGCCATCTTTGGCTAAACCATATTGGTTAAAGGCGGTATCCGGGTAAGCCAATCCTTTTAATGTGGCGTATTCTCCCGCCCAATGTTGGTTCTGTTCTTGTTTTTTAATGAAAGGCGTGTAGTTATCTTGGCTAACATACGCTTTCATTTCTGCATCGCTAATTTGGGCGATGAGGTTGGTTCTGTCTATGAAAAGGTTTTTCCAGCTATTGGTCATGCCAACATCAGAAAACTGATAGTCGCCCTGCAAATCGCCATCAGACATCATGTTGCTGCGACCCGCACTGCGCGGATAGCTCTGATGACAGGCAAAACACGGGTTATTCTCACCTTCCGTTTTTGTGTAGCACTGTGGTGGAATCACAGATTCCGGGTTATACACTTCGTTGTGCGCAAGGTAAGCTTTGGCAGGAATGTCACCATCGGGATACAACACGGATTCTGGATCCAGTTCGCCTGCGTGTCGATGTTGTACTTCATTGTGAGAAACGGCGTGTGTTGTTGTCGTTTCAGGTTGCTTGTTGCAGCCTAAAAGGAGGGTTGATAGGGCAATGCCCAGTGCTAGATGCGCTTTCATAGGAACTCTACATATCTTCAAATCAAAAACAGGAAAAGGAAGCCGAAGCTTCCCTCTCCGAAACAAGCCTTCAAGGCTTATTTTTCAACAGGCTCATACATCCAAAGCGTGTTGTTTTCTTGGAAACCGTCTTCACCGATGATGATGCGACCGTCTTCCATCACGATAACGTTGTCAGGCTGAGACAGTTGCTCAACGTCACAACGTGCAGCGCCATCAAGGGTTCTGCGATACGTGCCGCCCATAACCAGTGGCTCGATGCGGCTAATGTTGTAGCTTTCGCCAAGCTCTGCGCGGTATACACCACCGCAGTCTTCAACACGGTTAGAAAGTTGAATGTCGCCTTCACCGTCGATCATCGTGTTATCGATATCCGCGATGCCAAAGTACATCCACGCTTTCTCAACTACTTCACCTGGAATAGTATCTACGCCTTCAACCGCTTCTTGCGCGCGCTTCGTGTTGATTGAAATCCCTTCAAGCTTGCGCCATTCTGCTGTTGCGCCCATGGCTTTTGCTGCTGCGCGAGACTCAAGGAATACCACGCGGTCATCCATTGGCTCACCCGCTGTTACTTTACCGCCGCCATTAGCAACGGTCGGGTAAGTGGCTGCGCCAGCTGCCCAGGCTTCAACGTCGGCGACAGTCATGTAGCTTGTTTCGCCGTCTACGAATGCATCAGTGCCGATACCGTCGAAGTCAGAAATCCATGCTTGAATCGTTGTGTTGTCGCCGTGACCTAGCTCAACCCACTCAACGTCAAAGCCAGTAATGGCTGGATCGTTAACACCTGCATCCTGCGTAAGCTTCGCACCGTAAAGTGTGCCTGCAGACAAATCATTCGCTACGTCAGCAACGAACTTGAACAATACGCCGCCCGTGTCATCTTGAGACAAATAAACCGTGCGACCATCAGGCATAACCGTGGCGTTCTCGTGCTCATAACGACCCAATGCAAAGTGCTTAACTGGGACTGGTGCGTCTGATTGTGGGTTAGTCACTTCGATGATGTAACCGTAGTCGTATGGGTTGGGTGCATCAGGAGCCGTTAGTGCCCACATGTTGCCTAAAATGTCGCTGGTATCAGCCACAACCGCAGGGTTGTTCCAATCGGCATCAGTGGTTGAATTAACGTTTGAG
>CAXRCC010000229.1:0-7762 GCA_964228975.1 Paraneptunicella sp.
TTTAGCCATGATTCCGGCGTTGATGTCTTATCGTCGCTCGATGATTCAAGGTTTAACGGCTGATTATTAATTATCGGTAATCACCTTATCGATGCTCACTTAGTCGGTAGTCATTTGATAGATAATCATTCGACCGATAGCTATTTGATAGAGAGTCATTTGATAGATTGCCATCCAAGGGCCTTTGTGAACTTAAAGGCCCTTTAAGCCTCTCTTAATCACTTTCCCAATCTTCTTCTCTCACTTGCTTTAACCCCTTATCCAAACGCTATTTTAAACCTCGGCCTTTTTTGCTCTATATCAAAGGGTAAGCCTTGTGCTTCGGTATGCTTAACGCGACGTTACTGCTTAACCTAAGTCATGAGGCGGCCTGTTATGATGCACTCAAATCAAAAGCGATTAACCCTTACATTAAAGGGAAATAGCATCGATCAACTTACTTTGAATTTACACCCTCAAGCAGAAAACAACCTACCGCCGTTTAAACGGCGCGCTTATTTTGAAATGCCCAGCTTCATTGCCGAGCAGCAAGGTATTAGCCCCATCACCTTTCAACTCGCGGTAATTGAATCGTTAGAAGAACTTTTTCAGGTAAAAGCGACTCAAGGAATTCAACAATTGCGCAGGCTGCTTTATCTTGCAGAGCGAATTTACAATCATGGCATTCATATTCACTTTTTATCTGCGCCGGATGTGTACGGTTATGAATCCGCAAGCCAAATGGGGCAACATCACCCCGAGTTTTTGCAACGAGGGCTGTTAATACAAGAAGCGGGCAAGATGTTGGTGAGCTTGTTAACGCAATCCACTATGCAAGACAAAGGATTGCGGGTGGGCGGTTTTGCTATCCGACCGAATCAATGGCAATGGAAACGCTGCGCCGAAACGTTTCAATATGCCTATATCGCCGCAAAGCAGCTTGTTGAATGGAGTGCGCGAGTGGATATTGAACCCGAGCGAGAGCGTTTTATGTGGGTCAGTTTAAAAGATGAGACCAGGTATCCTGTGAACCAAGGCTGTGTGTTTACCAGCGTGGGCACGGCGTTTGCGGCGCAGGCGTATGGCGAACATTTTCAGGTATCCGGTAGCCACAATCAGCCTATTTTGTTCAAAGGGCAAGACTACTTAGTAGGGCCATTAGCGCGGATTAATAACAACTTTGCGGTTTTACCAGCGGCGGCGAAACAGATGGCCTACGATAACAATCTGCATTTTCCTCACGTTAATATGCATGCCAGTTTACAAGCACGAGCGCTAGAGTGTTTTGCTGCCATCGATGAAAGCCTTAACCTGTTACAACAAGGATTAGCCGATACACCGCTTCAGGTGCCGTATCACCTTCAACCCGGTCAGAGCTGCATCTGCATAGAAGCGCCACGAGGGCTAACTTATTACCAGCAAAGCGTGAATGAACAGGGGGCGGTTACTCGTTTCACATTGGTACCGCCTACGCGTCAAAATCAAGCAAGGATAGAACAGGATTTACATTATTCGATCACACAATACGGGTTAAATAAAAGTGAAAGAGAACTGCGTAAATTCTGTGAGCGGATCATTCGTAACTACGAACCGCATTTACCCAAAAATACGCACTTTTTGGATCTCCAGTTAACACGAACCTAATATTAAGGTGAGGTGACCCATGAACGTGAGAAAAGTGCTCTTCATCGAAGGGCTGGCCAATGCCGTTATTGCTTTGATTAAGCTCATTGTGGGTTTAATGGTGCAATCGACGGCGATTATTGCCGATGCCGCACATTCACTTACCGATATAGCGAATAATGTGTTGGCTTATGTTGTCATGGGGTATTCCGAAAAGCCAGCCGATGAGGATCACCAATACGGACACCAAAAATACGAAACCTTAGCCGTGTTTGCACTGGCAACATCATTAGTGGTTGTGGCGTTTGAAGTCATCAGCAGCGCGGTAGGGCGTTTAGATAAAACACCGGAGCACGATCCTGTTGGATTATGGCTCTTAGTGATATGTATCGGCGTGAATATCGCCCTTACAACGTGGGAGCATTATTGGGCGAAGCGGCTCGACTCATCTTTATTGCACGCCGATGCCAAACATACTTTAAGTGATGTATTAACTTCGGTGGCTATTATTATAGGCTGGCAAATTGCCAGCCGGGGTTATCCTTGGGTCGATGCCATATTTGCCGTGATGGTTGCGCTGGTCATTATTTATTTTGCTTACCGTTTATTTAAACAGGCCATTCCTATTTTGGTTGATAGTACGCCGCTTAATGAAAAGGCGTTGCGTAACGCCATTGAAGCTTTGCCAAAGGTTAGCGCGGTGAACCGCATTCGTTCTCGATTTGATGGTAAGCATTTGTCTGCCGATGTGGTGATTGCGGTGGATGCAGGATTATCGACGCGCGCTTCACATCAAATAGCGGATAAAGTAGAGCAGGTTTTGGTGAGTCAGTTTAATGTGCAGGACACCTTGGTTCATGTTGAGCCGGATAGCGAGCAAAAAAAAGCGCTTTAACAAAGTTAAAGCGCAAAACAGATTTTGTTACAGGTAAACCGCACTCTTGCTGATTGCCAAAAACTCCTCAGAGGCAACCACGGATTAAGTGTAGAAAACTTCCTATAGCGCAGCAATGTGGCAAATTGTCGCAGGCTGCGCATTAGCGTTTTAGTGTCAATTGTTGTTTTAGATCATATCCCTATGTGCTTTTTAGCAAGGCGATAGTGGTGTTGTTGCCGTTGAGTCGCTAGGCTATGGTTTATCTCCATTATTTATAGTGAGACGTCGTCAAATGTTAAAACCACATGCCCTTAAAGTGTTGGATATGGGCATAGATACACACCAAGAGCCCGTGGTCTTTATCCGTAAGGACAGCCACGTTTGCAAAGCGGAAGGGTTTACTGCCAGCAATCGAGTCGCGATTTCTACTAAAGCGCATCATGCACTTGCCACCCTTAATGTGGTCGAGGGCGATATCATTCCTCGCGGGTTTGCGGGGCTTTCAAAAGCCGCTATTAAACGACTTCACGTATTACCAGGCGACGAAGTGGAGTTTTCCCATCCTCCAGTGCTGCCATCGATGAGCTATGTACGCAAGAAAATATTCGGCGACACATTATCGCAATCTGAAATCTCCGCCATTGTGCAAGACATCAGCGAGCATCGTTACCGTGATATTGAAATTGCCAGCTTTTTAAGTACGTGTGCAGGGGGCAGGCTTAATGTACAAGAGATTACCGATCTAACGATGGCAATGGTGAATTGCGGTAAGCGTATTTCGTGGGGCAAAACCCCGGTGATGGACAAACATTGCGTTGGCGGTGTACCGGGCAATCGCACAACGCCTTTAGTGGTATCTATTGTCAGCGCCGCTGGGTTAACCATTCCTAAAACTTCGTCGCGCGCCATTACTTCGCCAGCGGGCACTGCCGATACCGTTGAAGTGTTAACCACCGTTAATCTATCAACCGATGCCATGCAAAAGGTGGTGGATGAAACAGGCGGGTGTTTAGCGTGGGGAGGCGCGGTGAACTTAAGTCCTGCCGATGACTTACTGATTCGCATTGAACAAGCTCTGGATTTGGACGGAGAAGGGCAGCTCATTGCGTCCATGTTATCCAAGAAAATTGCCAGCGGCTCAACCCATGCGATTATTGATATTCCCGTGGGAGAAACGGCAAAAGTTAGAACACGAGAAGACGCGCAGCGGCTAGCCGATCTGTTCACTCAAGTGGGGAGCAATTGTGGCTTACAAGTAAGCTGTATTATCACCGATGGCAGCAAGCCCGTAGGCAAGGGAATAGGGCCAGCTCAAGAAGCCATTGATCTTATCGCTGTGTTAAGTGGCGACATGGATGCCCCTACCGATCTCAGAGACAAAAGCATTCTCCTTTCCGCCCACTTGTTAAAGCTCGCCGATGAAGCCAACGAATATGGCGACTTAAATGCTTGCATTGAAAAAGCCACCGCGTTACTCGACAGCGGCGCGGCAATGGCACAATTTGAAAAAATACTCAACGCGCAAGGCGGTATTAAATCCATTCCTCAAGCGGAATATCAACATACAGAATTTAGCGAACACAGCGGCACAGTTGTGAAGTTCGACAACAGAAAATTAGCGCGGTTAGCCAAATTGGCAGGCGCACCGTTTACCCAAGCGTCAGGATTGCGCTTACACACGGGGGTTGATGAAGTCATACGCCAAGGAGACCGACTATTTACCATTTTTAGTAATAGTGCAGGTGAATTGGATTATGCACTGCGTTACTTTAAAGATAATCCCGATTTAATCACTATTACGAAAACCTAAAGCAGTAGAGGCACGACATGCAATCATCGCCGAATTCACTCATATTATTTTCCCCTATGGAACACCCCATGTCAGTGTTGTTAAGCCAGCATTTACACGCAGAAATAGGCGAGGTAGAAAACCGCTTATTCCCCGATGGCGAGAGTTACTTAAAGGTGTGCTCGCTAGTTAGAGGTAAACATTGCCTTATTTTGATGGATTTAGTGAATCCCGATACCAAATACCTGCCACTTATTTTCCTGGCTAATACGCTAAAAGAATTGGGGGCGTTATCGGTTGGCTTGGTTGCGCCTTACTTGTGTTACATGCGCCAAGATAAACGTTTTAACGAAGGTGAAGCCATCACCTCAAAAATCTTCGCAAAAGCCTTGTCCGATAATGTGGATTGGCTGGTCACGGTCGATCCACACTTGCATCGTTATGAAAGCTTATCCGAAATATACACGATTCCAACGCGTGTCGTGCGCGCGGCTTCTGCCATTGCCGAATTTTTAAAAAAAGAAGACGATTTACTGCTGGTGGGGCCAGATTCAGAAAGCGAACAATGGGTGTCGCGCATTGCCAACTACGCTGGGCATCCCTACCTAATTGGAGAAAAGGTGCGCAGTGGCGACAGAAATGTACACGTTGAAATCCAAGGTGTGCAAGCCTATGTCGATAAAAAGGTATTTGTAATAGATGACGTAATATCCAGTGGTCACACAATACTGGAATGCGTTAACGAGCTGAAAAGCAAAGGCATACAACACATTGGTTGCATTACCGTACATGGTTTGTTTGCCGATGAAGCCGATTCCATGCTGGTGATGTGTGGTTTAAAAGAGCTGATTTCCTGCAATACCGTGCCGCACACCAGTAATGTGATTGATGTGAGTGAAGGCGTTGCCGACGCGGTGAAAAGCTGTATCTAAAGCACTAAAAAGACAAATAATAAAAACGACAAAATAAAAACAGCAGGCAATAAAAAACGGCTATCACGCAGGTCATAGCCGTTTTTCTTGATTTGCTTACGAAGAAACGTCCTGTGCGGACAGATAAACTTATAAGCCGAAAGGGAAGTCTTTTGTGTTGATCTTGCCAGATTCTCGTACTGACTTTAAACCTTTGGCGTATTCGCCTAACAGGGATAAGCAGTAGTCTAAACGATCGCTGACCGGGTGCGAATCGCCAAAGTCATCTGCGTCTCTTACAATGATATGATCAGGAATGTAGCAAAGGCGCGTGTTTTTGTAGCTGCTCATTCTTAACTCTGCAACCGGGTAAGTGCCACCCGCGCCAGAAGAAACCGACACAATCAGCGCAGGCTTGTGGCCCATTTCTTTAGCACTGCATAACAAGAAGAAGTTTTTTAAGATACCCGGCACCATGCCAGAGTACTCCGGTGTGATAATGACAAACGCATCATCTTCTCGCATAGGCGCTACTACATCTTGCTTGATGGGGGCCCATTTTTCTGATTTCGTCCAGTAAGATTCATCCCACATGGGGATCTCTGTTTCTGCAAAATCCAGTGTGTTAATCGTGTCAAATGTCTCTACGTTTTGTGCGCATCTTGCTTGAATCGCATCAGCAATTTTACGGCTATTGGAATTAGCACGGTTGCTGCCAGCAATAATCTTTAATTTCACAAAGCTCTCCTGATGGCTTGTTTCTAGTGAATGACATAATTTGCTGGGTCATTCTATGCATTCAGCCTGAGAGTTTCCATTATTTCACAAAATATTAACTTGAGGTGCGATTCAAAAGTAACCATACTGAGGTCGAAAATAAATCAATAATAAAAGACAACAAGAGAACGAAGATGTTAGAAACGTTAAATTATGCGCAAAAGCAGCGATTATCTTATATTGATTTTAAATTGCTGTTTGTTGGTGCTGTTTCACGTAGCGAAATCGTACAACATTTTGAATTGGGCTTATCGGCGGCAACGCGAGACATCAACCTGTACAAAGAGCTTGCGCCCAACAATATGCAATACGATACGGTCGAGAAGCGATACTTTATCGACGCTAAATTTGTGCCTTTATTCGAGCACGATCCCCGCAAAACGCTGGTTAAGTTGGCACATCAAATCACTGATGGCTTTGACGCTATTGCCGATACCCAATTTCCAGTAGAAGCGCCGAGTCAACTCAACGTGCCCGATATTTTTGTGGTTGCACGACTGTCTCAAGCCATCATTAATAACAAACCTGTGAGCTTAATTTACACGTCACTAAGCAGTGGCTCCGGTGCCAGAGAGTTTGTGCCACACGCCATTGTTGATAACGGATTGCGTTGGCATGTCAGAGGCTTTGATAGAAAAAGCCAATCCTTTCGCGATTTTGTGTTAACCCGTATCGCGAAAGTCACGGTCAAGCAAGAACAAGCGGTGCAGCCGCAAGAGCGCAAAGAAGAAGATCATCAATGGACGCGCATCATGCCGTTGCAACTGGTTCCGCACCCGAAAAACATTCAGTTTTCTACCGCAATAGAAATGGATTTCGGAATGGAAGAAGGGGTGTTAGAGCTTAACGTGAGAGCCGCAATGGCAGGATATTTACTGCGCCGCTGGAATGTAGATTGCACCGAGCAAGCGTCGCTAACGGGTCCAGAATATCAGTTATACCTTAGAAACCGTCAAACCTTATACGGCGCTGAAAACTTAACATTGGCACCGGGCTACAGCGTTTAGTTTTATACCGAGGAGATATCATGAGTCAGAAAATCTTATCTTGTGATTTACACGACTATTTGGAAATTGCCTGTATGTTTCAATATCAGGTAGGCATTACCCTCAAAAGCGGTGAAGTGATCACCGGGCAGGCTGCGGATGTGAAAACCTTGCCCGGCAAAAAGGAAATACTGCTCGTTAAAGCCGCATCGTCTTCATCGGCACCAATAGAGATTGATATTACTTCAATGTCACACCTAAAGGTGCTGACGCCAAACGCGCGTTTCGAGCAGGTGTCTTTTGAATAGCTTGGGACGCAGTCTCGTTAGGAAACACACTCACCAAGGTATCAATAAAGATCTGTTCATGCGGTGATACTTCGGTGAGGCTAGCAAGGCACCATTGCCTTCTTCCTTTGGCTTGCCTAAAGCGCAGCGCTTTGAGCTTCTTGTTGTCAAGAAAGCGGTTAGCCGCCCACTGCGCCATAATAGTCACGCCCAAATCGGCACTCACCAATTCAATAATGGCTTCGGAAAGTTGCACTTTCTGTAAGCTTTTCACTGCATTCACATTGCCATTTAGAATATGTGAAATCACGTAATTTCGTTGCTCCGGCAAATCATAAACAATCAGGTTTTCGTCGCGTAAGTCTTCAACGGTCACTTCTCCTAGTTGATTGAGTCGATGAGAGTTTGGTACTAGAAGGACCATTTCATCTTCAATTAACTCTTGGCTTATCGCCGGGGAGGGAACCACTTGCTTGGAAATGATTGCTAAATCCACTTTGCCTTGCAGCAAGTACTGAATTGGATCAGATGTG
>CAXRCC010000230.1:0-7705 GCA_964228975.1 Paraneptunicella sp.
GGGCGTCGTATTACTGCTTTTGATAGAAGCGTGGATGCGCACGTTGGCCATTTGCGGAAAAAACTTGGCCCCGCACAAAATGGCATGCAACGAATTAAAACCGTTAGAGGGAAAGGATACCTCTACGCCATATCATAAATGAGATGAGCAAGATGAACCGATTCTTCACTCGTATTTTGATATCCATTTGGACTCTGCTGATTTTAACCATTGTTCTAACATTAATTGTAGGCAGAGCCGTATTGGATGTGGATGAACAATCAAAGTCTTATCACGTTACATTAGCATCAAGAGTAGCTAATGAAATTAAGCTTCAAGTTGAACAAGAGCAATTGGATTTGGCGCAAATAAGAGAGGAGTTTCTTCTCAATTATGATGGTTTAGTAGAGGTGCTAATTCTATTACCTGATGGCTCTGAATTACTCGATAGAGCAGTGCCGAGCTTACTTGAGAGGAACTTAAATCAAGACAATCCTCGCTTTGTCATTTTTGAGGAAGGACTAGATGGTATTCAAGTGATTGGCGTTCAAAAACAACTTCCTCTTGGGAAATTAATGGTTGAACGCGGCGCAAAGTTGCTCTTGGTCGCCATCGCTTTAGTGGTTAGCATTTTAGTGTCGTTAGGGCTTACCCGGTTTATTGTTAAGCCGATCTCGCAACTAAGGGAAGCTGGGCATAAAGTGGCGACAGGCGATCTCGACGTTAGAGTGTCTCACGTTGTTAAAGGCAGAAAGGATGACATTGCGTTATTAGCCCATGACTTTGACTTTATGACGCAAAAACTCAGTGAATTAATCGAAAAGAAAAAACACTTGATGCGGGATGTGTCTCACGAGTTACGTTCGCCTTTGAGTCGAATACAGGCATTGTTGTCGTTAGCTAAACAGGTTAAACCTGAAGACCTAAATTATGATGCGCTGCAAAATACGTTTGATCGAATGGAAATGGAAACCAATCGATTGAATGATCTCATAGAGCAAATCCTGATTTACGCTAAGCTCGATGCAAACCAAAGCATCAATTGTCATGATACGGATCTGGTCGATTTGGTTTATGCCATTGCAGAAGATGTGTCGATAGAAGCTGATATGGGCAATAAACAGATTCACATTAGCGCACCAGAGAGTGCAATGCTTTGTGTAGACAGCGTGTTAATTCATAGTGCGATTGAAAATGTCATGCGCAACGCCGTTCGTTTTACGCCACCGAGCAAGGGGATTGAAGTAGAAGTAAAGCTGTCAATTAATGAAGTAGAAATACACGTACGTGATCATGGGCCTGGTGTTAGTGAGTCACATTTAACGCATATATTTGAGCCTTTCTTCCGAGTTGAATCCGATAAAGCTAACAGTTTAGCTGGCGGTATAGGATTAGCTATCGTGGCAAAGTGTATGGATTTGCACGGTGGTAGAGTCAGTGCGCACAATCACACTCGAGGTGGGCTAGTGGTGAGTATGGTGTTGCCTCGACAATAATATCGAGGCTAAACGTCTTACGCTTTTTTAATGAAGATGATGGGAGTTTCTTCACTCACGTCAAAATAAAAGTGATACAAGCCAGTGGTTGAAGGGGTGAATTTAAAGTTATCACCTGGCGTATCACAATTCGCCTTGGCACGTTTCCCTTCTGAAAGGACTTCATCTGAAGCTTTATTGAGAAAGCCACAACGCGTGCCAGGAGTCCAATCCTTATCGGCGAATTTGAAATCGTAGGGCTGGCCATCTGCAATAAGCTCAACATTGGCTCGATAGAGCGTACTGCTAATTTGCTCAACCTTGTATTTTTCGTCCGCTTCCCACCAAGTAAAGACACCGCGCAAATAAAGCGAATGCCAATTGGGTGAAGTTTCAGCACCTAAAATAGAGGTGAAACCCGTTGTTTTACAGCCTGTTAAACTCAGGCAGATCAATAAAAAAACACCGATGCACTTTGCATCGGTGTTTATTCTGTTACGACTTAAAAACTTCATTAGTTACTGCTATTTCAATTATTAATTTAATACAGAAACGTCGGCAATGTGTAAGAACAATTGACGCAAGTTATTAAGTAAGTTTAGACGGTTAACACGAACTTTCTGATCTTCTGCGTTTACCATGACATTATCGAAGAACGCATCAACACTTTCTTTTAAGTTTGATAGTGCTTGAAGGGCAAGGCCATATTCTTGAGATTCAACATGCTTAACCACTTCATTCTTCATGTTTGAAACAGCATCGTGCAAGCTTGTTTCAAACTCAGATTCGAACAAGTTGGTATCAATGCTACCCGTTAGTTCGATTGCGTTTTCATCTTGAGATTTACGCAGAATGTTAGCTACACGTTTATTGGCAGCGATAAGAGATTCGGCCGCATCATTTGAGGCAAATGCTTTTACTGCGTTAACACGCGCGTTGAAATCGACAGGAACACTGGGCTCGCGGCTAAGAACCGCTTGGATGACTTTGCTATCAAACCCTTGATCTTGATACATCGATTTTAAACGTCCGAACAAGAAGTCTAAGATCTGCTTTTCATCGACTGCTTTTTCAAATTTCGGTTGTACTAACGACGCAGCTTTGCTGATGAGGGCCTTTAAGTCCAAAACAAGAGACTTTTCAATACAGGTACGCAAAATACCAATTGCTGCGCGACGAAGTGCGAACGGGTCTTTATCACCTTTCGGAACTTGCCCTGTTGCGAAGATACCTACTAATGTATCCAGTTTTTCTGAAAGCGCAACGGCCGCACTTTCTTTCGTGCTCGGTAAAGCATCACCAGCAAAAGCAGGAAGGTACTGCTCGCCAATAGCCTGAGAAACCGTTTCATTTTCACCACTTGCAGCGGCGTAATAACGACCCATAATGCCTTGCATTGCCGGGAATTCTAAAACCATGTTAGAAACCAGATCGTTCTTACAAAGTAAACCCGCTCTCGCTGCATCCTGGGCGTTGGCATCAACGGTACTCGCAATAAATTTAGCAAGTTCAGAGATTCGCTCAACACGTTCTTTGATTGAACCAAGCTGCTTTTGGAAAACGATTTTATCTAAGTTTTCGATGCGTGATGCGAAGTCAGTTTTAAGGTCGGTCTTATAAAAGAATTCAGCATCGGCAAGGCGAGGGCGAATAACCTTTTCGTTACCTGCAGAGACTTTCTCCGGGGCGGAACTTTTAATGTTAGATACAAATAAGAAAGTGGGTAACAAGTTGCCGTTGTTATCGAGCAGCGGGAAGTATTTCTGATCCCCTTTCATTGTGTAAATCAAGGCTTCTTTAGGCACTTCTAGAAAATGTTCTTCGAAGTTGGCTTGCATGATGACAGGTAGCTCAACCAAAGAGGTGACTTCTTCTAGCAAATCTTCTTCTAGATTAACCACGGCATTGAGCTTATTTGCAGCTGCTTCAAGCTCTGTCTTTATGAAAGTTTTACGCTCTTCGTAATCTGCGAAAACAGACACTTCTTTAAGCGTGGCTGCATATTGAGATGCATGGGCTACCTCTACGAACTCAGGCGCATGAAAACGGTGCCCTTGCACTTTATTTGAAGCGGTTTTGCCTTTAACAGTGATAGTTACCACTTCGTCGCCATACAAAGCTAGTACGCTATGAATCGGGCGAACAAACTCAATATCGCTGTCCCCCCAGCGCATTGGCTTAGGAATGGGTAACTGCTTTAGTGCTTGCTCAACGATGCCTTCTAAAAGCGCACTTAGCGATTTGCCTGCTTCTTCTTTGCGAAGTACTAGCCATTCGCCTTTCTCTGTAACGAGTCTGTCAGCATCAGAAACGTCAATGCCATTTCCTCTTGCCCAGCCCATCGCGGCTTTTGTTGGGTTGCCATCGGCGTCAAATGCTGCTGATACTGCAGGTCCTCGCTTTTCAACAAGCTTGTCTTCTTGTTTTGCCTGAAGTGCAGGGAAGTAGGCAGCTAAGCGTTTTGGTGTTGCAAACCACTGACTCGTTTCATGAGACAAACCTGCTTGTTTAAATCCTTCAGCTAAGTTGTGTTGAAAGGAGGTGGCTAATTTGCGTAAGGATTTTGGTGGTAACTCTTCGGTACCAATTTCGATAATGAGATCGTTATTCAACATTATTTTGCCTCCTTATTTAACATAGGGAAGCCCAGCTTTTCTCTTTCTTCGTAATAGATGTTGGCGCATTCGCGAGCAAGAGCCCGAACACGCAAAATGAAGCGTTGTCTTTCGGTAACGGAAATGGCGTGACGTGCATCAAGCAAGTTAAATGCATGTGAGGCTTTCATTACTTGCTCGTAAGCGGGTAATGGTAGGCGCTGTTCTATGAGTTCTTGGCAAGCTCTCTCCGCTTCGTCGAAAGCTTTGAAAAGAAAATCGACATTTGCAAACTCAAAGTTGTATTTAGATTGCTCTACTTCGTTTTGATGGAACACGTCACCATACGTGACTGTTCCCATTGGGCCTTTTGTCCATACAAGATCGTAGATGCTATCTACACCTTGAATATACATGGCCAAGCGCTCAAGGCCGTATGTGATCTCGCCAGTAACAGGTTTGCACTCTAAGCCGCCAACTTGTTGGAAATACGTGAACTGCGTGACTTCCATACCGTTTAGCCAAACTTCCCATCCAAGGCCCCATGCGCCAAGCGTCGGGGATTCCCAGTTATCTTCTACAAAGCGAATATCGTGTTCTAGAGGGTCGAAGCCAAGCTCTTTCAAAGAGCCTAAATACAGCTCTTGGATATTATCAGGGGAGGGCTTTAGCATGACCTGAAATTGATAGTAATGCTGAAGACGGTTTGGGTTCTCACCATAACGGCCATCCGTTGGGCGGCGGCAGGGTTGAACATAAGCACTGCTAATTGGCTCTGGGCCGATAGAGCGCAAGAATGTCATAGGGTGGAAAGTACCAGCGCCGACCTCCATATCGAGAGGTTGGATGATAACGCATCCGGCATTTGCCCAATAATTTTGTAAGCTTAAAATAAGCCCTTGAAATGTTTTGATATCGTAAGTTTGCATATCGAATCAGTATCTTTTACGCCAGCAGTGTTGCAGCTTGAGTCATAGTATTAAAAAATGTTTGCCAGTATACCTTTACTACAGGCTGTAATGTAGGTTTTTTCGACTTCTAAGAAAGAGATTTTATGAACCAAGATAAGCGACTATCGCGATGTGATTGGGCGAATACCGATCCCGCTTACGATGACTATCACGATAAGGTTTGGGGCGTCCCCGTTTATGATAGTAAAGCCTTGTTTGCTAAACTTTGTTTGGATGGGCAGCAGGCGGGGTTAAGTTGGTTAACTATCCTTAAGCGCCAACCCCATTATGAGGAAGCGTTTTGCCAATTTGAGCCCAGCATCGTGGCTCAGTTTGATGAGGCAAAAGTTGAAGAGTTACTTCAAAACAAGGGCATTATTCGTAATCGACGCAAAATTGAGTCGATCATTAAAAACGCAAAGGCGTTTCTGGCTATTGAGGAAACGGGAGAGTCGTTTTCTGACTTTATTTGGTCGGTGGTAAATCACAAAACGATTGTAAATCATTACCCAACGTTGAAAGACGTGCCGGCGACATCTGCTGAATCTGATGTGTTAGCAGCAAAGTTGAAAAAAGCGGGTTTTAGCTTTGCAGGAAGTACGATTTGCTATGCATTTATGCAAGCGGTGGGGCTTGTTAATGATCATATTTTAAGTTGTTATCGACATGCAGAATTGCAAAAACAACCTTCGTAAAAAACAAAAAAGGCGATAGCGCCTGCTATCACCTGTTTTTCAAGAATCTAAGTCTTGATACCTTTCCCATTGAGTATCCCTACCTGAAAGCAACATCCATCAAAGCCACTTATTCTTTTTGTTTACGGCTCTTTAGTACTCAGGTTTTCCAAACTCGATAATAATTCTTCCGTGCTGCCAAACTGGTTTTAGAAACTGCGATTTAAATTGGGTAAAAAACCGTGAGCTCCTAAATAAAAAAGACCGGACGCTAAATCATCTGTCACAACAACCTAACCGGCGAACAGAATAATACATGACACAAATTTATTTACAACTTATTTACAAATATGTGTAAATCCATTTTATTGTCTATTCTGTACGCCTGAAGTTACAGTTATATGGCTTAATGCAAGCCCGCAAGATAATGTGATAACACTTCAATGTCTTCATCTGTCAAACGCTTAGCGATGTCTTGCATCATGCCATTAAGGTCGTTTGCGCGCTTTCCATCTCTGAATTGCATTAGCTGTGCTTTAGTGTAATCAGCGTGTTGACCGCTGATGTCAGGGAAGCCGGCTAAACCTGTGCCGTTACCTCGAGGACCGTGACATGCGATACATGCTGTAAGACCTCTTTCCATATCACCTCCGCGATAAAGCTCTGTGCCTTTAGCAACCATATCTTCAGGTGTGGCTCCTGCTTTAGGTTCTTGCTCAGAGAAATACGCTGCAAGGTCTGCAATGTCTTGGTCTGAAAGGCCTGCGGCCATTCCATTCATGACTGGATTGTTTCGCCCTTCTTTGCCCCCTGTTTGAGAAGCAAGACGGAACTCTTTAAGTTGCTTTTCAAGATATTTAGCATGCTGGCCCGCAAGTTTTGGGTTCATTGGAAGCATGCTGTTGCCATCTGCATTGTGGCAAGCTGCACACGTTGCCGACTTGGCTTTACCTGCTTCAGCATTACCTTGGGCAATGGCTGTAGGTGCCAAGCAAGTTGATACTACAAGTAGCGTAAGCAGTTTCTTCATCGTAAATCTCATTCTTGGTTATTTCGTCCAGGGGATAAAATTCCGGCTATTTTACACAATTAAAAAGTTTGTAGAACAATTTCCTTAGAATAATAAGGTTTTTAGTGCTTCTTTACCTACGTTCAACAGCTATAATGGGTGCAAAATAGTATAGACAATAGAAAATAATGAGCCATTACCAAAAAGCCACATTCCAAATTAGTGCGCCAGATATTCGACATTTGAAAGAAGACGATGGAATTGAGGTCGCCTTTGCGGGTCGCTCTAATGCGGGAAAATCAACGGCGCTTAATCGGCTAACACGCCAAAAAAACCTTGCCAGAACCAGTAAAACACCAGGCCGGACGCAGTTAATCAATGTCTTTGATATGGGGGAGAATCGTCGTTTGATCGATCTACCCGGTTATGGCTATGCGCAAGTGCCGATTGAGATGAAGAAAAAGTGGCAGCGAGCACTAGGTGAATATTTACAGAAACGAAAAAGCCTGAAAGGTTTAGTGGTATTGATGGATATTCGTCATCCATTTAAAGAACTCGATCAGGATTTAATTCATTGGGCGGTGCAAAGCAATATTCCCGTTTTGGCATTGCTAACAAAGGCAGACAAACTCAAGTCTGGAAAGCGTAAGGCGCAATTATTGATGGCTCGTGAAGCCGCTTTGGCGTTTTGCGGTGATGTGACTGTTCACGCTTTTTCCGGATTAAACGGATCAGGGTTGCCAGATTTAGAGTCCGTGTTAGATAAGTGGTTTGGTTTTGTTGAAGAAGATGAGCTAAGCGACTCTTCTGGTGAAGCTGAATGTTAAGCGTCGAATAAAGTAGGGCGCTGATAAAAGAAAACCCCTCTAAAAAGAGGGGCTAAAACTGGGAAAACACACACAACTGATAATTAAGACTCGCCAAATTCTAGTAAGTTCAAAATAAGTTCTAATTTTTTTTCAGAAATTTGCTTTTTCTTCGCAAACTCACCAAAAAACACATTTCCGCTTCAATCTAATCAAAG
>CAXRCC010000231.1:0-3751 GCA_964228975.1 Paraneptunicella sp.
ACTGATTTAAAACTTTTTTAATATTCTTGGTCAGCGCAGTCGTCCGCGTACGGTTTTCTTCGCTTGTCCGGACATTCGAATCAAGCTCTGATTGGTATGATTGTGGCATAACGCTACCGCAAGTGCGTCGGCGGCATCACTTTGTGGCGTAGCGCCCAACTTTAAAAGATGTACAACCATGTGTTGCACCTGAGATTTTTCCGCACTGCCTTTGCCCACAACGGCTTGTTTAATTTGGCGAGCCGAATACTCTGCCACAGGCAAATCTTTCAGCGTTGCTGCAACGATAGCAGCACCTCTTGCCTGTCCTAATTTAAGTGCAGAGTCTGGGTTTTTAGCCATAAAAACCTGCTCAATCGCAAAATGATCAGGCTGAAACTGCTCGATAATCTCTGTTACACCATTGAAAATTTGCTTCAAACGGCTGGCTAAATCCTCCGCTTTTAAGCGAATACAGCCACTGGCAAGGTACTCGGACTTTGTTCCTATTTGACGAATGACACCATATCCCGTCACACGTGAGCCTGGATCTATACCCAATATTATTGCCACTTTACGTCCTGCTGCTTATTAGTATCGAGGTAATTGATGAGATAGTGAATGGCATTTTTATTCGTTTCAGACCACATTTTCGCTATTGCAGCATGTGGCTTTAACCATTGATAAGAGAGGTGTTCAGTCAACTGAATTGACTCGACATTATTCACCTGTAGTAAAAACACATATTCAGTGTTGAAGCGTAAGCCCTTCGCATACCGATGACGCCATTGAGGCCGAATTTCGTATTGGTTGACGATACCTGTATCGAAAAGCGTGTAGCCTTGTAAATCAATATCGATACTCGTTTCTTCCTTGACCTCTCTTAGCGCTGTCTGCTGTGGCGTTTCTTCGCCTTCAAGTGACCCCGTTACTGACTGCCAAAAAGTAGGATCGTCCTCTCGTTGCAAAGCCAGAATGTGCCTATCCTCATCATAGATAACAACAAGCACAGACTCTGGCTTTTTCAGTATCATGAAACGCGCTACTTCTCTTCTGCCGTTTCAGGCTTCGCCGTTGTTTCGATTGCTAGCTCTTTTAACTGCTCAGGATTCGCAAAACCCGGTGCATTCGTAAGCGGACACGCTGCTGTAGTGGTTTTCGGGAATGCCATTACGTCACGAATCGAGTCAGAACCTGTCATCAGCATCACTAAGCGATCCAAACCAAACGCTAAACCGGCGTGAGGAGGCGCACCGTAACGAAGCGCTTCTAGCAAGAAGCCAAACTTGGACTGCGCTTCTTCTTCGTCAATACCCAACAAGGTAAATACCGCAGATTGCATATCTTGTTGGTGGATACGAACAGAACCACCGCCTAGTTCAACCCCGTTAAGTACCATATCATAAGCATCTGACAACGCTTCTTTAGGGTTTTCCATTAACTGTTCTGGCGTTAGGTTACGAGGAGC
This sequence comes from Paraneptunicella sp., assembly GCA_964228975.1. Lineage (GTDB taxonomy): Bacteria > Pseudomonadota > Gammaproteobacteria > Enterobacterales > Alteromonadaceae > Paraneptunicella. The sequence goes on from CAXRCC010000231.1 coordinate 1,448, forward strand.
CGTAAAGGGGTGATGCAAAGCGTGTAATTGACCGTCTGCCATTTCAAACATAGGGAAGTCCGTTACCCAAAGCGGCTTCCACTCACCTTCAAGTAACTCTAAATCTTCGCCCACTTTCAAACGCAGCGCGCCCATTGATTCTGTCACAACCTGCCACGTATCGGCACCGAACAACAACAAATCACCGTCTTTCGCGCCCGTTCTTTCAAGTAGGGCGCTAGCAACATCTTCACCCAAGAATTTCAAGATAGGAGACTGAAGACCTTCAACGCCTTTACCTAGCTCGTTAACCTTTAACCAAGCTAAGCCCTTCGCACCATAAATACCGACAAATTTAGTGTATTCATCAATTTGCTTACGCGATTGAGACGCCCCACCCGGCACGCAGAGCACTGCCACTCGACCATCTTCATCATTCGCAGGGCCAGAGAACACTTTGAAATCGACATCCTTTACAATATCCGCAACATCAACCAATTCCATTGGGTTACGTAAATCGGGTTTATCACTACCAAAACGACGCATTGCTTCTTCATAAGGCATATGCGGGAACTCACCCAAGTCCACATCTAACATTGTTTTGAACAGTTCACGAACCATTTTTTCCGTGATAGCCATAACGCCTTCCGCACCAAGGAAAGTCGTTTCAATATCAATTTGAGTAAATTCTGGCTGACGATCTGCACGCAAATCTTCATCACGGAAACATTTAACGATTTGGTAATAACGATCCATGCCCGACATCATCAACAACTGTTTGAACAGCTGTGGAGATTGTGGCAATGCGAAAAACTGGCCTTTGTGAGTTCGGCTTGGAACCAAATAGTCTCTGGCGCCTTCCGGCGTTGCTTTTGTTAAGATTGGCGTTTCAATATCAAGGAAACCTTCGTCTTCCAAAGAGCGACGCACTGCACTAGTGACTTTGGCGCGGAACTTGATTTTATCAGCCATCTCTGGACGGCGAAGATCAAGATAACGGAATTTCAAGCGCTGCTCTTCGCTGTTTTCTTGATTAAAATCTAACGGTAACGGCTCAGCTTTACTCAAAATTTCTAGGCCTTTACCTAAAATTTCGATCCCGCCTGTTTTCATGTTCTTGTTGATTTGCCCTTCAGGTCTTGCTCTCACTAAACCTTTGATAGAAACACAAAACTCATGTCTTAACGCGTTTGCTGTTTCGAATAGTTCAGGTAAATCTGGATCGTAAACAACTTGTACAATGCCTTCACGATCTCTTAAATCCAAAAATATTACTCCACCTAAATCTCGGCGGCGGTTTACCCAGCCTTGTAAGGTGACTTCTTGCCCGATGTATGACTCATCAATGTTGCCGCAATAATTTGTGCGCATCTACTCTACCTTTTGGCACTAATCTAGTTATAAAGGAGACAAAAGAGTTGGCTCTTCGTTGCCCTAAATGGAAAGCTGCGTAGTATAAACAAAACTGGGCTAAAGCACAGTACCCTTAATCGATAATAGAACTTTAGAAATTTATTAACCGAAATCGATAAATATAGGGTAAAGTAATGAAGCAACATAGATGAAACGCTTATTTAATCGTACAATTCTCCCTGACGAGAAAGAAACTATCTTTATGAATTATAAGAATATTATACGATTTGCTACCTTTTTTATCTTAGCACTGCTGGCCTTCAACGGTCACGCCACCTATTTCTCATCTGTGAAACGTTTTTCTGTTGACGATGGCCTCCCCGCAACAACAATTTTTTCATTACTAAAAGATCCCAACGGTTATTTTTGGCTTGGCACTTTACGAGGGCTCATTCGCTACGACGGGTATCGGTTTGAAATATATTCAAATAACACGCACGAAGGGCTCGCTGTCGCCACACCCGATGCAGGTAATATATTCATGGATTCCCAGCACAGAATTTGGGTGGGTTCTTGGGGCAATGGATTAGCCCTATACGACAGCCAAATGAACCTAATCAAACATTTTAAGTTCCACCCCAACAACCCTAAAAGTATTGGTAGTGATTTTATTCAAACCTTCTTTGAAGACAGTAAAGGCAATATTTGGGTAGGCACCAACGGCGGAGGCTTAGCGGTTTATGAAGAAGCGATTAAACAATTCAAACGGTATGAATACGATGAAACCAATCCAGCCAGTTTGAACCATGATCGAGTGTGGAGCATACGTTAAACAAGCGACGGCAGTATTTGGGCGGCAACCCAACGAGGCCTGAATCGTCTTTTAAGTCATCGTGCGCCTAATTTTGAACACTTTACACACGACCCTAACAATCCAGAAGGATTAAACCACCCGTTAGTGAGAGTCATGCT
>CAXRCC010000232.1:0-8445 GCA_964228975.1 Paraneptunicella sp.
ACCTTTCCTGCTAACCATTGAACGCTGATACCAAGCGGCTCAAGCCACGTTGCAAAGTTCTGAGCGTGTTGCTCTGCCAGTAACTCTGTGGGCGCCATTAATGCCACCTGATACCCCGCTTCTATGGCTTGCAATGCGGCAATGGCTGCCACCAACGTTTTTCCGGAGCCTACATCCCCTTGAACCAAACGCATCATGGGCGTGGGCTTGGCAACGTCGGCGGCTATCTCTTCAACCACGCGGCTTTGTGCCCCTGTAGGCGTAAAAGGTAATTGCTCAAGCAGCGCGGGTACCCATTTTGTCGACGCGGGGATTTGTGCGGCAAAGTGTTGATTAAGCTGGTTTCTAACACGCAGCACACTCAAATTCTGAGCCAGTAATTCTTCGATGATCAAACGCTGTTGCGCAGGATGTTTGCCTTCTTCGAACAAGGTGAGTGATATATCCGGCGACGGGTGATGCACCGTATGAAGCGCTTCTCGTAGGGTTTGTTGATGCCCTTCAGCGTCCGGTTGATTTGAAAACGCACCATTGCGATTTGATTGAGTAAAACCGAGCTGCTCAACATGATGGCTTGCCAGTAAATCGGCTGGTAGTAATTCGGGAAGATGTCCCTTATCTAACCATTTAAGCGCTTGGTCGATAATTTTACGTAACGTGAGCTGCTTAATGCCTTCCGTGGTTGGATACACTGGAGTTAAGCTTTCCGCCACCTGCAAAGTATCATCGTCTTTCATCACCTTATATTCCGGGTGAGTCATTTCAAGCCCGGTAGGTCCGCGTCGAATCTCGCCAAAGCAACGTATTTTTGTTCCGGGAATCAGCTGCTGCTTTTGCGCTGCCGAGAAATAGAAAAAACGCAGCACTAACCGAAATGCACCGTCACCGATGGTTACCACCCACATGCGCTTTTTGCCAAATTTGATATCGCTACGCTCAACAATACCTTCAACACTCACATGTTTTCCGGCTTGCAAATCTTGGATGGGATAAACACGCGTGCGATCTTCATAGCGCAAGGGGAGATGAAACAGCGCATCTTGGATAGTAACAATACCCAGGTTTTTTAATTTTTCTGCGACTTTGCCCCCCACTCCATTTAGCTGAGTAACGAGGTCTTTTCCGAGCGATGGCATGCAGTAAGTTTTAACTCACGATCTTATTATTTAGGCTTTATGTTACCGATTTATACTGAATATAAAACCAGTAGCGGCAAAAAAATAAAAAAGCCAGCATCACACTCGGTGTTTGCTGGCTTATGAAGGTAGCGATTTAAGCAGTCATGTTAAGCGATAAAGAAGCATTTACATCACCGCAAACCCTTATTTAAGATCAGAAATCAAGGCGGCTTGATACAGCAATTCTGAGTCTAATCTTACTGTGAAATTAGGGTTAATGTACTGGAAGTGGACTTTACCTGATGTATCCACCACGTAAACCGCGGGGACAGGCAAGGCAACACGAGACGTGCCATTAATATCAACAAACTCTACGCCCAGCTTATTGCGATATTTATCGGCAACGTTATCGCCAAGGAAGAAGCCGATACCAAACTCTTGGGTGGTTTCAAAGTCGCGATCCGAGAAGATTTGAACCTTGAAATCCTGACCTGAGCCTTGTGCGCTTAAGCGCTCTGGGCTATCTGGCGACATCGCGATAAGTTGGTAACCTAACTTCGTCACCTTATCTTCAATATTCTTTAAATCAGCAAGCTGTGCATTACAGTAAGGGCACCAGCCGCCACGGTAGAAAATGATAATAGAAGGCTTACGCTTGATTAAATCGTGAAGCTTAACAGCCTCACCCTTTGGCGTAAAAATAGTGGTATTTGGAATGTTTTGTCCATTAAGGATAGGACGGACCTCATCGGCACTATTAGCGATTTCTCGCTTCATATCACCAGCGTGAGCAAAGCCCGTAACACTGGCAGCGATCACGATAAAAAGTGCAATCAGTTTTCTCATCATTACTTCATCTCAAAAAATAAATTTAATTCAGCACTTGGGGGAGACCTGTTTTCAAAACAGTCACTTTCACCCAAAACCTAATAATTCACTGCAAAGTGGGCAATTTATTCTGAGCGGTAATAATTTTCAACTAATCGATGAGATTAAAATCCAAATCTTCTTCATCGAGTGCGGTTAACGCCTCGGGAGTAAGCTGCATTTTTTTCCACCAATCCTCGCTCGCAACCACCTCACCGGCTTCATTAATTTGCGGATACGCCAGCCCTTTTTTCTGACAGTGTTTCCACAGTGTTGGGTGCCCGCGTTCAAATAACAGCGCTTGAATTGCGTCTTCACTTAGCGCATTTCGCGGATGAGTGTATAAGCCAGCTAACTCTCGTTGGCGCTGCGCCTCATACAAAATAAGCGCGGCTGCAACGGATACATTCAGCGATTGCACCATGCCCAGCATCGGAATGGTAATGCGTTTATCGGAAGCGGCAATCGCAGTGTCTGACGCGCCTGTTTTTTCCTGCCCAAGAATAATGGCAGTAGGCTTGGTGTAGTCGATTTCACGAAAATCCACGGCATCATCTGAAAGATGCGTCACTAGCACTTGCATATCTTCTTGCTGGAACGTCGTCACCGCATCTGTGATGTTATCGTGAACCTGACGTTTAACCCACAAGTGGCTACCTTTGCTTGTGCCCCGGCGAATCTGTGCTTTTGTGTCCCAAATCACGCTGAGTTTGTGTATGCCCGCAGCGTCGCACGTTCTTAGAATGGCCGCCACGTTGTGGGGCTTGTGAACATCTTCTAAACACACCGTTAAATCGGTTTGGCGTCGGCTTAATACTTCTCGAATTCGGCGATAACGTTCTGGAGACACAACAATTTCTTACTTGGTTGGCGGTTGGATCAGACGCCTTTAAACAGCGTTAAAGGCGTTAAAACATGCTTGGATACAAGGTATCCAGCAAATAGAAAAAACGGGGTTACGGCAGTTCAACGATTCCGTCGATTTCAATTTGAGACCCTTTTGGCAAACCTGCAACTTCAATAGCCGCGCGCGCAGGGTAAGGCTCATCAAAATACTGTGCCATGACTTCATTTACAGTCGCAAACTTACCAAGGTCAGTGAGGAAAATGTTCACTTTGGCCATGTCTTGGATGTTGCCACCCGCCGCTTCACACACTGCGCTTAGGTTTTTGAAAACTTGGTGTGCTTGCTCAGTGAAATCATCAGACACCATTTCCATTGTTGCTGGCACAAGAGGGATCTGACCTGACAAATAAACTGTGTTACCGACTTTTACCGCTTGGCTGTACGTACCGATAGCTGCAGGCGCGTTATCTGTTTGAATGATACTTCTGCTCATAAGAGGTTCCTAAGTTGATTGCTTGTTTTTACTGTGCCTAGAGACCGATTGCACTTCAGGCATGGCGCGAATTTTACGCACAATTTTAGAGAAGTGGTAACGGTTCTTTGTGGTTAGTTCCAAATCCACATAGTAAATATTGCTTTCTTTTTCTTCCGTTTGCAGGCCGATGATATTGGATTCGCAAGCTGATACGCTATTTGTTAGCGTAGCTAACGTACCTTGGTGATTGATGAGTTCAACTCGAATCGACGCCTTAAACTCACCCGCAGCATCTTCTGCCCATTTCATCGGCAATACGCGATGCGGCTCTTCTTTCACCAAACGACGAATATTACTGCAACCGACTTGGTGAATCAGCATCCCTTTACCTGGGCTAAGGACCGCGATGATTTGATCATCCGGAATAGGGTGACAACAGCGCGAATACGACACCAATAAACCTTCTGTGCCTTGGATTGCCACATTGGTTTTCTTGTCGCTAAGCGCATCACTTTTGGTGTCGCTGCCAATCAAACGACGCGCCACAATGGCACTAAGCTCATTACCTAAGCCAATATCAGCCAACAATGAATAGAAGTCATTATGTTGCGTTTCGCCCACCACGCGTTGAATATCCTCTTCTGGGATATCATCGAGTTTTACTGGGCCTAACGCATGGCGCAATAAACGAGTACCCAGCGTTACCGCTTCTTCAGAGCGCTGCTTTTTCAGGAATTGACGAATATGGGCACGGGCTTTAGCGGTAACCACAAAGTTCAACCAATTAGCGTTTGGATGCGCCCGTGGCGATGTGATGATCTCAACCGTTTGGCCGTTTTCCAGCGGCTTATTAAGTGAGTAATTACTTCTTTCTACTTTTACGCCAACACAGGCATTGCCAATATCGGTATGCACCGCGTAGGCAAAATCCACTGGCGTGGCGCCCATCGGCAACTCAATAATTTTTCCTTCCGGCGTGAACACATAAATTTCATCGGGGAATAAATCGGCTTTTACATTATCAATAAATTCGAATGAAGAACTGGCGCTTTGTTGAAGCTCTAATAAAGACTGCATCCACTTACGCGCACGCGTTTGTGAAGTGGTGGACTGATGACTGTCCGTTTCTTTATAGCTCCAATGCGCAGCAACGCCTTTGTCTGCCATCTCATCCATATCGCCTGTACGGATTTGAATTTCAACAGGAATACCGTGAGGACCAACAAGGGAGGTATGCAAAGATTGGTAACCATTGGTTCTTGGAATCGCAACGTAATCTTTAAAACGCCCTTCAATGGGTTTGTACAAACCGTGCATAGAACCCAATACGCGATAGCAATTGTCTACACTTTCTACCACCACCCGAAACGCATAAATGTCCATAATTTGGTTGAACATTAGCTCTTTGTTTTTCATCTTGCGGTAGATGGAATACAGGTGTTTCTCGCGCCCAATTACCTCAGCCTTAATGCCTTTTTCTTGCAGGCGACTCACCACTTCTTCACGGGTGTTTTCGATGATTTCTTTACGATTGCCCCTAGCTTGTTTCACTGCTGAGCTTAACGCCCGATAACGCATCGGGTGCATGGCTTGAAAGCCTAAATCTTCAAGCTCATTTTTGATTTCGTGAATACCAAGACGGTGGGCAATGGGGGCGTAAATTTCGAGGGTTTCGCGGGCGATGCGACGGCGTTTATCAGGACGTAAGGAACCGAGGGTGCGCATGTTATGGGTTCGGTCCGCGAGCTTAATGAGGATGATGCGTATGTCTTCGACCATTGCCATCATCATTTTGCGGAAGTTTTCTGCTTGCGCTTCCTTCTTGCTGCGAAATTGAATTTTATCGAGCTTGGAAACCCCTTCTACCAATTCGGCAACCACTTCACCGAATTCGCCGGCTAAGTCTTCTTTTGAATAATTGGTATCTTCTATTACATCGTGCAACAACGCCCCCATGAGGGTTTCGTGATCCATGCGCATATTGGCTAAGATCCCGGCTACGGCAACAGGGTGTGTAATATAAGGATCGCCACTGGAGCGCATTTGTCCTTCGTGAGCCTGCTTCGCCAAGACGAACGCGGCTTCCACCCTTTTAACTTCTTGTGGCGGAAGGTACTCAGTAATTTTTTGTTTTAAGCCTTCAAAAAGATACACGTGGGAATATGCGGATGTTTGTTGTCTTGCTTAAAGCATACGAGGATTTAGGGTGCTTGCAAAGGCTAAATGCCGGATAAAATCGGCATTTAGCAAATTCTTAGCAAGGAGAAGAATTATTGGTCAGATAGGATGTTACCAACAGAGGCGAATTCTAGCTCTTCTGCCGCTTGCTGCTCTTGTAATTCAGCCACATCCATTGACGCTGCCGTTACTAGGCCTTGTTCAATTTCACGTAACGCTGTTACGGTAGGCTTATCATTGCTTACAGGTACAAGAGGCTCTTTGCCTTCTGTCGCGATTTGACGAGCACGGCGAGCTGCCACCATAATCAAATCAAAGCGATTACCCATTTTATTAACAGCATCTTCTACGGTTACGCGTGCCATGCAATTCTCCGTTGATTTTTTAATCTATACAAAAAAGGTCGCGTAGTTTACTCATTATTTAACCAATAGCCAAGTAAAAACCGACGCGATTCTCGATAATATTCTATTTTAACAATTCGTCAAACAGCGCCTTTTGACGAATAACCTGACGGCTTCTTTTCAACCTTTGGCTTACAACGATAGATTCAATCTCGTTTAAGGCGTGGTTGAAATCATCATTGATCACAATGTAGTCAAATTCATTGTAGTGCGATATTTCAGCTTCTGCCTTTGCCATGCGCCCAGCGATGACTTCGTCACTGTCTTGCTGACGGTTTGTTAAACGCTCCAGCAAGGCTTGTTTGGAAGGGGGGGCAATGAAAATAGTATTGGCATCGGGAATTTGTTCTTTTACCTGACGCGCGCCTTGCCATTCAATATCGAGAAAAACATCAATACCATGACTAAGCGTGTTCTCAATGGTTTCTTTGGATGTACCGTAAAAGTTGCCAAACGCCTCTGCCCATTCAAAAAACACACCTTTATCGATAAGCGCTTTAAATTCGTCGCGGCTCACAAAGTGATAATGCACGCCATTTTCTTCGCCCGGTCTGGGCTCGCGTGTGGTATGAGAAACGGACACTTGTAGTGTGTGTGATGAGTGGGTTTTATAGCGCTCCAATAGCGCTTTAATTAGGCTGGATTTGCCTGCTCCCGAAGGGGCTGAAAGAATGAATAAATTGCCAGGCGTAGTCGACATAGTTACTTTTTCGTTTTACATCGTAATTCAAAACATCCCTCTATGATAACTTGCATTCATCTGGATGCGTAGTAAATTACAAACAGACCGAGCAAGGTCCGTTAATCAAATTGTTTACAAGCCCGCCTAAACAGGAGAAACCATGTCGGCTGAATTACTCCCATTTGTCGAAGTGAACCCAAAAACACCACATAATGCAGTCGTGATCTGGCTTCATGGTCTTGGCGATTCGGGTAATGGATTTGCACCCATTGTGCCGCAGCTTAACTTACCAGCAGAAAGTGCTATTCGATTTGTTTTTCCTCATGCGCCAATTCGTCCAGTGACCATTAATAATGGCTTTCAAATGCGCGCTTGGTACGACATCAAATCGCTCGATTTTAAAGACCGCGCAGACAAAGCAGGCGTGGAAGAATCGGTAAAAATGGTAGAAGCCTTAATTGATTCGGAAATCGAAAAAGGCATTCCTGCAGAGCGCATTGTATTGGCAGGTTTCTCTCAAGGTGGCGTTATCACCTATCACCTTGGCACACGTTTACAGAAAAAAATTGCAGGCATGATTTGCCTTTCTACTTATATGGCAGATGGGCCGGAACAATTTACAGAATGGTCGGACGTGAACAAAGACACCCCCGTTTTTGCCGCTCACGGTCAATTTGACGATGTGGTGCCCATTCAATTAGGTAAAGCCGCGTATGACAATATGAAGAGCAATGGTTTTGCGATTTCGTGGAAAGAATACCCAATGCAACACAATGTGTGCTTGGAACAATTGCACGACATTTCCCGCTGGCTACAAACCCAATTGGCTTAGCTCAAAAATTACTCAAAAAAGGTTTAATGCAGTTTTAATAAAGGTATCGTGCCATGCGTAATTTACTCACTTTAATACCGGGAGTTATCGGCTTAATCCTAAGTGGTTTTGCTCAAGCGGATGTGGCACGAAGCCAACTCACTAGCGCCATCGAGGCAAGAGAGCCTACCGACGATTTATTCGATACCGTGGTAGGAACACCCGGCGCAATCACCACTGTTTACTTCTTTAATCACCTAACCAATATGGACGGTGAAACCGTGGTGCACAAATGGTTATTAAACGGCGAAGAAAAAGCCGTTGTGACACTCCCTATTGCGAGCAATAGCTGGCGAACCTACTCCAGTAAGCGTTTAAACAGCGTGCTGCAAGGCAATTGGGAAGTACAAGTTTGGGTTGATGATAAAAAGCTTCAATCCCACGAGTTTACATTTCAAATTAGAGAATAAGGCCCAAGCGGGTATTTCCTTTCACCACAATTTAGTGACAAAATATTGCATTAATCAGTGTTGAAGTACGCGACATGCCCAACCCTACGTTTTTGGGCGTTATCTTTTCAATTTACACAACAAAGATAGAGCAACCGAATGAGCAAAAGGACGATCAGAATTGCCACCCGAAAAAGCGCATTAGCGATGTGGCAAGCAGAATACGTACAAGCAAAGTTGCAGGAACATCATCCTGACCTAACCGTAGAATTGTTGCCGATGAGCACACAAGGCGATCGCATCTTAGATTCTCCTTTAGCTAAAATTGGCGGAAAAGGCTTATTCATTAAAGAGCTTGAAATCGCCATGCAAGAAGGCCGTGCAGATTTAGCGGTTCACTCGATGAAAGACATGCCGGTAGACTTACCCGATGGTTTTGGCATTCACGCCATCTGCCCGCGCGAAGACCCGCGCGATGCGTTTGTGAGCAATACCTACAATAATTTAGATGAGTTACCCCAAGGTAGCGTTGTAGGTACATCAAGCTTGCGCCGTCAGTGCCAGATTAAAGCGAGCCGCCCGGACTTAGTCATTAACGATCTTCGTGGCAATGT
>CAXRCC010000233.1:0-4986 GCA_964228975.1 Paraneptunicella sp.
ACCCCATGCACCTGATGCAACATGTGGTGAAGCTAAATCTTCTTCCATTGTAGAAGCGGGAAAGCCCTGGAAGCTATCAAATAAGCAAAGCTCTCTTGGAGTCATGTTATGCATATCTTCATGGTTCGCTAAATGTTTGGAGTAATAGTCGATTGTTCTTGAGATAAGCGAACTCGAATAGCCTGAACAGGTACCAAACTCAGCAAAATCACCGTCCACTGATGAAATAAAAACGTAAGCAATGCTTTTCGCTATTTCTTTGTATACATCCGGAAAAACGATATCGCTGCTTAAGGAAGGAGATAGCGTATCTTCCAGCGCTTTCCAAGGAAGGTAGTAATAAGTGTTTGCATCCAGTTTTATGAACTCAGAAAGGGCGACATGTTGCAGGGAACGAGGTAACACAACAGATATACGGTGTTCCTCAACATTAACGCTTAGACATAATGAGACAATCTCATCAACAAATGTGGAACAAATAATAATACTATCAATGTCTTGCTGAGCGATCTGAGCAGGCACAATAACGGGCTTTTGTTTAAACTCACCCGCATTATTCGAATCAATAAAGCAAACAACTTGCGTAAGCGATTGCGTCGCTTCTAAATAACGTTCGCAAAGTGAGCCTGTTCCCCAGATCGCAATCTTTTTGTCACTATTCATTAAATTACCTATACACTTACGTCCATCGGGTAAGTAAGACTACCCATTCTTGCTTGCCCAATGGGCTCAGCGATATTATTCCGTCATTTCTTTTTGAATGATTTGCACCAATGCTTCAAAGCTACTTCTGATCACATCGCACGTATCATCTTCCCACACTAACTTTTGCACGGTTGTTGCGCCTGGGAAATCGCCACCAATGGTAAACCCTCTGTCAATAAATGACTGAGTAGAGGTGTGAGCGTAATCTTCCGTCACCTGTTTATACATCAAATACCGACACGTTGGGCTTAGCGCACAAAGGTGCATTGGTCCGTTGTTCACGCCTAAATTGACATAGCTCAATTCATAAATTGCCATACGCAGCTCAACATTAAAACAAGGCTCTCGATACACCTCACAGCCTGTTTCTTGCACCAGCTTTTGAAGTGCCTTTGAGTAGCTATTATCTGTATCGGGCAAAATCAGCGGAAAATAAATATTTTTGTCTAATTGCTGAATAAACGCTGTCCACTCGTCGAACAAACTATTGCGCGCAGGTTTGATATCCGATTCCCGTAACGTGATGCAAACCACTTTCTTGGCTTGTCCATTATGTTGCGGATTAACAGCGTTTAAATACTGCTGAACTTGCGCTTTGGCTTGCGTTGAAGCAGTAAGAAAGGCCACGCTTTCTTCATTATCTGTAACTCGAAAGAGATTATCGAACTCCCAACACGCAACAGGCGTATCTACACGATAGTCCTCAGGAAAAACATAAGCCGCAGATTTTACGAGGGCTTCTGCCTCTTCCCGAGAACTTGTTACGGAAAACCCTGAACACGATGCCAATAAGCCGCAGCTCTGAGCCAAAATTTGTCGTTTTCGCCAGATATGTTCCTGTGTTGAAATAATGCCCCGCGCAGCCACGTTAAAATCATTATTTGAGGCGTTTACCATAACAACATGAATAGCATCACATCCCCTTATACGCCGCTGCCTTTCTGCTAAACATAAAAAGCCCAGTACATCAAAGGTCGCTCGTGCCACATTTAAATCATAAAAAGCATAAAGAATTTGTGCGGGTGCAAGTTCTCGATGGGCGGATAGAGCATCTTCATGATTAAAAGGCACAACTCTATTTTTATTGTGTTGAAACCAGTAAATAGTGTTTTTTTCTGCACCTAGAGAGATTAATCGTTCGGCAATATCGCTAATCGCCCAAGACGCAACAACGATGACATCGAATTCAGAGGCTAACGCTTCAGAAAGTGGCGCTGTTGGCATTGCCTCAAATTCAGGCTTGCTGATATGGGCATCGGTCACTAAAACAATCTGGCAGCGATGTTGATATTGCTCAACAAAATACCTTGATGAAGACCCCGTTCCATATAGCAAAACGCGCTTAGCGTTATCATGAACAGTCGCAATGGGATGAGTGGCATCACATTGAGTATTACCCGGATTAGTGGTGTTAGCATCAACATCCGCTGAAGACAAGAACAAATAATCTTCCATACATTTACTACTCAATAGCCTTCACAATGCTCAATACACTGTCTAAACCAGCCTTAATTTGCTGAATTTTATCGGAATCGAGATTTGATAAGTTCTTTTTCACCGATGTGGTAGAAATACTCGGTGTACGAGGAAGGTAAATAACCTGACACAGCGCGTCGAGGTGGTCAAACTTCCCCTTCCAATCGTCACCAATGCCAAAAATATCAACAGAGTACTGTTTAATGTCATCTGCCTTTTGTTCCCAAGATTGCTCTGGAATCACTTTATCAACGCAGCCTAAGGCACTTACAATCTTGGCGCGCTCTTGATAAGGGTAGAAACTCTCTTTACCTTTTTTAGCATTAAACTCATCTGTAGAAACGGCAACAATCAGGGTTTCTCCCATCTCGCTTAAACGCTCTAACATATTCAAATGACCGATATGAAACAGGTCAAATGTGCCGTAGGTAATCACCGTTTTTCCGAATATCAGTGGTGTTTGTGAGCTATTGAAGTTTGTCATATCAGCAGTTTACCTAATCCCTTATTTTATAAAAGGATTACTCAAATACAGTGGCATTTTTTAACATACCCAAATTCCAATCTTTTACCGGCGTGCGCCAATCACCATAGTGACGAGTTAAGTACGACTCCACATCAGTAGGAATAGGCAAAAGTTTATTTTTGAATGGGTGCATTACAGTGGATTTTAAGTGATAACTCGGCATGGTTAAGCCTCGAGAGGACAACACATAATCCATGGTTTCTCCCGCGATATATTTAAAGAAAATGTCGAGCATCGGCAATTTTGCTTGTTCATTAGCACACTTCAATTTAATGCCGCGAATATCGCCTTCACGAACCGCACCAAAGCTCTGATTAGCTAGGTGTACATGCACTTCCCAAGGAGCCCCTGTTTCCTGTTTCAAAACAGATAAAATAGATTCAAGCGCCGCTTGTGCCAATTCAACGTAGTCCGAAGATACGGCAATATCCAAATCATCGTCCCAGGGGATCAACCCTCCATCCCGATAAACGCCCAACAAGGTGCCTGCATCGATATGAAACGGCACTTTTTTTTGTGTGAGAGCATCGCAAACAAGGAAAAGAATCGATTCGGCAGTTTGCAGCACAGCCTCACTTTCGCCAAGAGAAATAGGTTTAATCACAGAGGTAGGCAATATTTCAATCACCTCGGGACTCAATGCCAACTCTTCTACCAGCTGTAACTGGATCTGCTCGAAAAACTCACTGGCGATGAATAATTTGTCGATAGACTTTTCACTAATTTCAGCAGGGGCAATGACCGGAATTTCTGCAAGCATATCGCCAATTTTATCCATCGCATTATCCGCAAAAGCCACAACCTGGTAGTCTTTTTGCAACTTTTCCAGGGCGCTGATACCGGATTGGCTCGCACCAAAAATGATTGCCGTTGGCTTTGGGTTATCTTGCAACATTTCTTTGCCCTGCATCACAATTAAAGAACGGTTATTTTTCTTTCCAGCTGTTGAATGAGATCATAGCCATCCCAAATAACATCAAAATCTAACGCTTGACCAAGCGGAACAACTCTGTCTAAAGAGGTTATCGACCCTTGTTGCAACGGCTTGATTAAATCTTTTGAATCAACACCCCAATAAGACAAGGTTTGGCATTTCTCACTCAGGTTAGAGAGTGCCTGTTCAATATTTTCAACTCGAATAACATAAAGTAATCCCGCGCCGCCGTGCCACTTTAGAAGCGCATCCGTTAAGGAATCGACTTCGATAACAGAAATCTGATCAGATAAAAGAACATTTGTTACCTTACCAGATGATTGCGCCAACTGTTCTGTAACAAGGTGATTGTTTCTCGCGGCAATATCCGCTTCCCCTGAAGACGATGATGCATGTGAAGCCAAGCGGTTCAATGACGTAACCAGCTTAAGCAAAGGGTTTTCAAGGGCGACATCTGCCAACGCTGTCCCGTTTCCACCAGCCTGACTCGCTTTTTCTGATAACCCACCTGCATTCCAGAATAAGACTCGAGGCGATGAGCAGGCTTGTTGCTGATAAGGCTCTATATCTTTCCATAACAGTTGCGCAATGGATGCCAAATCCGCTTCACTTGAGACCGAATGTGCATCGATATAAGCAACTGAATAGCGGTCAGAAAATGCAATATCTCGGGTTTTAGGTTTAGCAATAGATTGTTTTATCAAAGAGACAGCCTCGTCTCCCCCCCACAAAATTCGTGCATCAGCATAAGAAGAAAGCAAGTTAGTAATATCTGAATGATGGTCATAAGTGATAAACACATTGCGCGATGCTAACTCACTAAACTGCGGATCATCGTACAATTGGTTAAGCATATTCAGCAGTATATTTTTAACAGGTGACGCTTGGCGTGAGACTCTTATTACACTGATGTTGCCAAGCACTAATGCGCACACCCAACTATAAATGAACATGGTATCGACATTCGCTGGCGTAAAGTGCAATACATTGCCAATCGGCGCACGCAAGCTGTGCTTGGATTGTTCAAGCGACTGCTGATATTCCAAAGACCACTGTTTGATTTTGCTTTTTCTGAGCCAAAACCCAAGGGCTTTCAATTCCGGCGGCTTTTCTGCCAGCAACATCTGAGAAAACGCCGACAAAAACGCTATGGTTACATCGCTAAATGCTTGTTGCGGAGAAAGCGATAAGGCACATTCAAGCAGTGTACGTGCGTTATCACTCGACGTATTTGCCGCTGGGTTAGCACCGAGACTTTGCAATCGTTGAATTGAAGGGGCAAGTATCGTAATCGTTGCTGATTCGTTATTGTTGGGTATCACTGCAACCTCGAATTTCCGTTTTG
>CAXRCC010000234.1:0-17845 GCA_964228975.1 Paraneptunicella sp.
GGTATCGGCGGTATGGGTTTGGCGCATAACCGTAAATAAACCATGTGGAATGACAGGTGCATTTGCGGTGCGAATAAGCGCAGGTTCTCGGTTTTCGTTAAAAGCGTAAACGTTTTTATAGTCGTTTAGATAACTAAATTCATAAAGCGCGCGCCGCACAAGAAGAATTGCAGATTCCCAGTTGTTTGATTCAAAAGCTTGTACTAAACGAGGATCACCTGCAAGATCAGTCGCTTTTTCGTATTGCTGGTCAAGCCAACGCTGAGTTTCCCAGCTGGCGGCACGCGCCATAATTTCGAGTGGTTGAACAAGAGATGTTTGATTTGATTTATTAATGCCTTGAATCGCACCAAACGAGAACAGTAGGGTGAGCACAATCACCAAAGGGCGCCAAACGATGTCTTTTTGTAAGAGTTCTTTCATTTCAATATGTTCAGCCGATACTCCGCCCGTAATACGCCCAAGGCGCTTAACCTCGAATTCTTCAAGAGCATAGAAAAAACCATAGCCAGAAGTGCTTTCTTTAAACTCAATGTCTTTATAACTGATGATGACTAAATCTGCGGGATCACGACCAGAATTAGCGAGTGCTAAGCGTTTAAATTCAATTTTATCTTCTACAAAGATTCGAACAGTACCTGCGCCCACAACCGTGAGCCGAGAACCTTCGTTAAAATCGGCCTTTTCTATCCAATAATCGCCCGCACGCATGTTAACAATTGAGTTGCGGCCGACTTTTAAATCCTTGATACGATACTCTGCATTAGTGCTTGTGAATTCGATACTTGCACTTTCTTTTAATTCGACCTTGTCATAATGACCCGATGATAAAGAGCCAAAGCTAAAGCGTGAAATAGAGATATCTTGATTGGAACTGGAGTATTTGAAATTAGGAAGATCGAGACTGCTGGCATTGCTGCCAGAGGCCTGACAGGCCGTGGTGAAGCAGCTGTTATTCTGTGTTTTATCCTCGATGTTTCCAAATGGGAAGTCGAGAACGGCACCGGAACCGCGGATCTGAGCATCACGCTTTATTTCAATTGTGCCATTTGATGAGAAAGTACTAACACCACCACTAAATACATTCGCACATTGATCAGCAAAAGCAGAAAGGCTGACGCCCAATAAGGCCCCTGCTAATAACAATCGTTGTTTAATTGATGTTTTCATTAGTACCACAACCCCATCTAATGACCTGAATTTACATTTACGTTGCTGTAGGTCATATCACAGCTTTCGTGCATCAACGGCAACCGTTCTACTTACCACTATATCACTGACTGAACATACACCTGTGCTGGAAAATCGAAAATAGCTTATACCGCTAATGCTATTGTCACTCTGACATACCGCAGTATAAGAGCAGTTTTCTAAACCCACTACATTAACAAACGCCACACTTACCGGGCCGTTATCACATTGCTCAGGCTCCCCTTGAAGCAAGGGAAACGCTTCTGAAATTTTAATATCGAGCCCTGAACGCGCAGCATTAAGCGCTTTCAAACCCAAATTCTCGTAAACGATTGAATCTTCTGACGTTGATAAAATATTGGTTAATGTGATCCCCAACATCCCCATTACCAGAATAACAAATACACTAATAAACAGCATACTACCTTGCTGTTTATTCTTTGCGTTTGCTCTCTCCGTTTTATGCAATTTACGGGGAATTAGGTATGTGTATTTCATTATTAAACACTACCACTTCATCATTTCTTAAGAACCTCAATCTGATCCTGACATAAGCATTTCGCTGTAGCGATGATGCATAAACTCGAAATGGATCGTCGTTTTGCGGCGTCAGTAATGGGTTACCCGACAATGCATTGTCGATATTTTCAGCCATTAATACACCACCACTGGTATAAATGGTTTGCGTCGCTTGGTAATTTCCAACATGCCGGTACATGTTACTAGGACCGGAATTCCCCTGAGCGCCTTCATTTCTAACGCAGTAACTCACCGCCTGGCCATCAACGACATATAACCGAGACAAGGGAGAGTCGGTTGCGAACTGTACTGAATTATCTAATGTTACCGTCGCAATTGCTGAGCTGGTCACACTGCTCAAACCAAACCGACGTGATGTACCCGAAGTCTCACTGGAATCGTACACATGCGCATCATCCGTTGCATAAACGACAACGAAATCGCTGGGGTCAACGTTGGCGGCATAATTTTCGGTTCCGAGCCCAACTAAATTAATGGCACTTACGGCACTGCTTGCAGGTTCAGGCGCGACGGGAATATCTTCATAGAATGTACTCCAACGAACAGGTGCAAACTCCAAGCAATGTGCATTTATATTACCACTAATTCGAACACTATTGGGCAAGGCGGTTCTAATTTCTCTGTTCATTCGCTCAACAACAAAACGACTATCACCCAAAAGTTGATCTCGCTCGGTAACATCTAAGTAAACTTGCACCCCTGTACCAATAAAGCTCGTCACCCCCAGCATCACCACCGCAATGATGATGATGACAGAGATTAACTCGATGAGAGTAAAACCCTTCATGCGACGAGCTGACATTAATAGTTGCTCCGGTAAGTACTGTATACGAAAGTTTGTCCAAGCGGTGTCGTCACATTGATTGTGACGAGTTTATGCCTACCAATGGCATTAGGGTCTTCGAGTAAATCATCATCTCCATCGAAGTCCCCGTCATAAAACACGGTAATCGACACACCAAATCCGGCATATAAATCGCGACCATCTTGCGAAACAACATCACTAAACGAGTTTACTATGGCGCTAAAACCATGATAGTCGTCCACATCATCGAACAACTCCTTATCACCCGCTTCGCCCGCATCAGGCCCCATCACATTACTGCATGCCATTTCTCCGGGTCCGTCGAATGCTGAGTCACCGTCAAGATCCTCATTACAACGAACAATAGAGCCGGCCCTGCCGGAGTTTTCATCAAACGCTTTAGCGCTGATTTCATTGTATAAGGATTGAGCAAGCTCGGATGCCCTAACATTCATGATAGGTGTCACACTGCGTGTTGCTTGAGGAGATAAAACACCAATAATAATGGTTAACACAACACTAAATGCGACGATACCAATCACCATCTCTATGAGCGTAAAACCGATTGATTTATTTTGTTGATCAACCACCGCACTCTCCTGCATGGATATAACCTTGAGACTCAACACACACAGAAGCGCTTGTCACCACACTTGCAAACCGGATTGTGCACCCTTGTGCGCAATTGTCATTCCCTGCATCACTCGTCAATGGACGCCCAAAGTGATCAAACCCAATGAATGTGATGGATGCACCCGAAGAATTCTGGGCGGTTAAATCAACACCGTCGGTTTGTAATTCTGCGGATAACGCAAATAGATGCTGATATTTTGTTCTTTCATTTGTTGCTAGCAAGCCATCTATATCAATTGTGGCGCTACAAGTTCGTGCAGGGGTGCCAGCGGTGGCGAGATATTTTAGTGTAGGCGGGCCAAAAGCATCATTGGCATTATCAAAATTCACTTGAAAACAGTAATTGGCGCGGGTGTCATTTAAAGCGCGAGTCTGCATATGCCGGAGGGTGGAAATCAAACGTGCTTGGTAGGCAAATTCATCATATCCTGCTGAGCCGCTAAATCGAGGAATCGCAAACGCGACAAGCACACCAAGTATCAGCATAGTGATAATTAGTTCAAAGAGAGTAAACCCTCCTGTGCTTGGAATTTGATACCTCAATTTTGTTTACATCCTCTACAACAAACAATTCGAAATGCGGCTAATACTCTAGTGTTGCCAATTACCGTTATTTTGCTAATTTTCTTTTATATTTCATTAAACTATCTTATGGAGTTATTGGCCAGTTTAAGCATATGTTACTCTAAGGCCAATTAACATTATTCTTTGGTCGATACCCATTTCCCTAATGCAACAATATATCCGTCAAAAATTAAACTCAAACCACACTCACTTTTTCTGGATACCGACCTTTTTATTTCTTTTATTAGGCCTGCAATATTATCAGCCAAATATGGGCGGCACTGGTACTGATCTGCCCATTAACCTTGTAGGTTGGCTATTTATCAGCCTAAGCGTATCCATAGGATTGTGGCAGCTTTATTTAAGGGGTTATCTTAAATTTAATAATCAAATATTGATCATTGGCGGATGTTTATTTGTACTCTATATTCCATTTTTATACGGAAAAAGCACACCACAATTAAGTACTTGGTTCCGATTTTTAGCGATTCCATTAATCTATTTATTTCTGCTAGTTAGCCTTCAATTCCGCGTAACGCAAAAAACAAAGTTAGTCGGTGTCGTTGCTATATTTCTTAGCGTCAGTGTGCATCTACTTATTAGTATTTATCAGCACACATCAACGAGTCATCCTTTTCCACCATTTGGTCATTTCCAACAGAAAAACTTAATGGGATCATACCTTACAACGGGCTACGCTTGTCTGTTCTTTCTTGTCAACACACTCGATTTTGGCTCAAAAAAGCAGCGCTTGGCTTTCATTGTTATTCTCGCTTTGATTAGCTTTGGCATAGGATTTATTAACTATGAGCTTAATTCAAGGGGCGCTCAAATTAGTGCTTTGCTTGTTACAGCATTTTCAGTTCTCTATTACTTAAAACAAAGGCAGCGCAACCATACATTCGTTGTCATTATTGCGAGCTTCATATTTAGCTTTATTGCTCAACATTTCAACGCCTCAAATACTCAATCGAATTCAAACTTGGCACCAAGCTTGTCTCAATTTCAGCAGGATTACGATAGAGAAATACTCTACCCACAAACGCTGGATCTTATATCGAAAAATATTATCACTGGAGTGGGCTATGGTAATTTCGAAGCGGCTTACACTCAGTACAGCGCATCGGTTGCAGAGCAGCAAAATGATCCTAATTTAGTTCGCCACAATATGTCTCACCCGCATAATGAGGGGCTATATTGGTTTGCAGAAGGCGGTGTAGTTGCAGGACTAAGTGTGACTATTTTGCTTTTATTGTTGCTCGTTTGGTTAATCAAACGTAACGATTCTAAATTTTGGCTAATACTCGCTTTGTTTACCCCAATAGGCGTTCATACCCTCACGGAATACCCACTACACGCATCCGTTGCTCATCTTGTTGTTTTGCTCTTACTAACCCGCCTTTTCATACTGAAAAACAGTTCTCGTAAAATTCAAATACCTACCAATCTTGCTCTTTTGTTCCGCCCGTTATCACTCATTATGACTTTACTTGTTAGCGCTTTTTGCTTAACTGGGCTTCATACAATAAGCCTTGTTTTGGATTATGAAAAAGCAGGCGGCGCCTCACCAGAAGCGTATCTACACATCATTAACCCTTTAGTGCATCACGATAGATATTGGAGCAATATCATGGCTCACAAAGCAAGGATTGCAATTAATGAAGGAAATACTGAAGGTGTGAAAGAGTATATTAGATGGGCCGAAAAAGAAGTCGAGCATCATCCTAAGCAACAATATTTTGAAAATATGATTCGTTTAAAAAACTTTCTAGGGGAGCTAACGAAGGAAGATTGTAAGCGATATGAGTTTTATTTTCCTAAGCAAGAGTGCGCTAAATTAACGCACTCTGCAAAGAAAGCTAATTAGTTTGCACAACCGTCTACAACAGTTGTATCAAACTGAGGGTTAACTGCATCAGCAGTTACCGTGTATTGAACAGTACAGTTACCAGAACCATTCTGGAATACGTAAGTTGCGCCACTGACTGCGCCTGTCCACGCTGCATCGATATCAACAGCTGCTGCGATACCTGCTGCAGTTGCTGCTGGGAAACCACCAGCAACCGTTGTTACGTTTGCACCTGAAGCGCTCACGTTACCACCCGCTGCCGCTACACCGCGAACTAGAGCCGCACCACGAATGCTTACAGCTGCACTATTAATTGCACCTGCAATACCTTGTGCCGCAGACTCAGCTGCATCATCTTGAATGTTGATGAAACGAGGTGCCGCTGTTACTGCTAGAATACCTAAGATAACAATTACGATGATCAATTCGATCAATGTAAAACCACGTTGTTGCTTCATATATTAGTACCTTAACTAAGTAGATTAATTGAATATGTTGAGTATATTAATCCATACACCTTCACGAATACATGGATATTTTATTCTTGCTAATTATTACTAAAGACGGTGACCTGCCCAATGCGTGAATCATACACGAATCCGTTACCAACGTTATTACTCGTTGGTTCATTATTTTCATTTTTCACCGTTTGTGTTAAGTAATATTGACACAAATCGTTACCACCTGAGCCTGCGCCAGTGTTCACATTGGTGAAATAGCGGAAATTTTGAAACGGCTCATTACCTGAATCCCAAGTCGATGTAATTGTTGGGGCACTTTGAATAATCAAATTGAAAATGCTTTCACAGTCAATACTCGTGATGTTGGCATCTTCTGTGTTATTCGTAGCTTGTCCAGTTGGGTATCCAGTATCTTTATCAACACCTATTTGAATACCATCTAACGTAACAAAAGTGACGTTAGCCCCTGAATTCTCTTTTGGTCTCCCTTCAATTTCCCACTGCGCACGAATTAGCCCAACACCCGTCGCGAAACCACCTGCAACACCTTCAACCGTTGCATCTTCAGCGTCATCCGTAACATCAAGGAAGCGAGGTAATGCCGTTGCGGCAAGCAAGCCTAACACAACAACAACGATAACCAATTCGATTAATGAAAACCCACGCTGCATAAATTTCTAACTCCAAAAATCAAAAGTGCTCCTTGCAATTAACACGCTAGATATTAACGCCTGCAAGAAATTAATAAATAAGCAAAAAGTCTAATGACAATTAACCATCGGACTTAGTCACCACGCCAGTAAAAACTTTATATTCAAAGTATGGCCCAATCGATAGACCAAAACGACAATACGAATCTAGGATTTTTCCATTGATATTCAAGCCATTGTAGTAATTAGCTTGCACTTTGAACCCGTTGATTTCTAACGGTAATCCTAGAATAGAACGCCATAATCTTTCACAACCATCTTGGTTCGGTTCCACTTTGGGCCACCCCAAATGACTCATACTCACAGGACGACGATCGACTTCCTGTTGCGCTCGGTTATATTCCACAAGAATAATGCGGTTAGGGCTTCCTTCCGCTCGCCATTGCCAATGGGCATTCACCACACTCGTGGTAAATGAGTCTGCTGCGGTATTCATGGCCACTTTGTGTACCGCTGGCTCAGATTCACTTGCGAACCACACAAATGTCATCATAAAAATAGAAAAAATGATGCCAATGATAATCTGCATGAATAGCTTTCTACTGCGATCAGGATCCGTTCTCATTAACTTATCCCCCCTTAGCAGCGTTCATCATATCCCACATTGGGGTAAAGATGCCTAAAGCGAGAACCAGTACCATCACCGATACAATCGCGATAAGAATAGGTTCAATTTTTGCGGTTAATCCCTTGAGGTCGTAATCTACTTCACGCTCATAATAAACGGCAACGTCCCGCAATAACTCATCAACACGTCCCGTTTCTTCACCAACGCCTATCATCTGCATGACTAAAGGCGTAAATAAGCCACTACCGGCAGCAACCTTCGACAAACTCTCACCCTTTTCGATATTTTGTCTCATACCCACAATTCGTGAGGACATAAAACTATTATCGACCGCATCCGCTGTTAAGTTTAGTGCATGAGTAAGGGGGACTCCTGCTTTTAACATCATGGAAAAACTGCGGCTGAACCTTGCAAGCAACGAGCGCTCAAAAATACTACCAACTGCTGGCAGGCTCAACTTGTACTTATCCCAGTTGTAGCGTCCTTGTTGGCTATCTAAATATTTATAAATTGAGAAAAAAGCAGCACTCAAACCAATTAACAACCAATGCCATTTGTTGATAAAGAAGTCTGACATCGCAAGCAGAAATTTGGTCATTGTTGGCAGTTCAGCACCAAACTTTTCAAACATGCCTGCGAACGTCGGGATAACGAAGATATTCATAATTACCAACGCAATCGCAATGGCAATAAGTACAAAGGTTGGATAGCGCGTGGCTGATTTAATTTGCTTCCGCGTTTCTTGCTCTCGTTCCAAGTACTCAGATAACTGCATGCAAGCTTCATCAAGCTTACCTGTGTTCTCACCAACGTGAACAATACTGACGTACAGCTGATCGAATATTTTTGGATGTTGATTCAATGCGGAAGAAAACGAGCGTCCTCGCTCAAGTTGGGCCCCTACATCGAGCAGCGCCGCTTGCATTCGTCTAGAGTTACTTGTTTCAGCAAGCCCTTTAACCGCCCTTAAAATAGGAATCCCTGCCCGCATTAACGAATACATTTGGCGAGAGAAAATCACTAAATCATCCAGCGACACTTTTGGCGCAAACAGTTCTTTTACATCAATATTCAGCCCGGCAGAATCAGCACTGTTTTGATTTTTCGACGCTTTTCCCTTCGATGGTTCAATGCTAACCGGGATCACACTGCGCTTGATCAACGCTTGTGCGACCGCGTTTTTATCCGGCGCATCAATCTGCCCTTGAACTAGGCTGCCATCCTGGTTACGAGCGGAATAATCAAACTGGGGCATTGTGCTCCCCAATATCCGGCGCAACATGACCATCTGGAAGTGCTTCTAATTCTTCCAGCTTTTCGGAATCATCCGCCACCATTTCGACGAGTTTCAAGACTTCTTCTACCGTCGTTACCCCCTGTTTAGCATAATCCAGTGCAGACTTTGCCAAGGGCACAAATCCGGGGCTGTCTTTTGCAGCCATGGAAAACGCAGAAGTATCGCTGTCTTTGAGTGTATTCATCATGGTTTCGGACATTTCAAGTAGCTCAAACACACCAATACGGCCGTGATAGCCAGTTTGGTGGCAAGACTGGCAACCCAAACCTCGATAGAAAGTCTCTTTGGGGTACTCTCCTTCGATGCTGCGCAACCAGAACAACTCTTCTTGAGTCGGTTTATGCTCGACTTTACAGTTAGCACATACGCGCCTAACCAGGCGCTGAGCAATGATTGCGCGGAGAGAGCTTGCCACAAGGTAGCCCGGCGCCCCCATATCTAAAAGACGAATTGCACTACTGATAGAGTCGTTGGTGTGCAACGTAGAAAGTACTAAGTGACCGGTTAATGCGCCACGAAGGCCAATTTCCACGGTTTCGTGATCACGCATCTCCCCCACCATGATGATGTCGGGGTCTTGACGCAAAGTGGTTCTAAGTACGTTCGAGAAATCCAGGCCAATTTTACTGTTAACTTGAACCTGATTAATACGAGGCAACCGATATTCTACCGGATCCTCTACCGTAATAATCTTCTTCGCCGGCTGATTCAACTCACTCAATGCACCATACAAAGATGTGGTCTTACCCGAGCCTGTTGGCCCTGTCACCAAAATCAAACCATGAGGACGATGCAATAGAAGTCGAAAACGGTGCAACAACCTATCAGGCATACCGGTTTGTTCTAATGTCAAAATGCCTGCGGATTGATCCAATAAACGCATAACAACGGATTCGCCATGCTGAACGGGCATTGTTGAAACACGAACATCGATAGAACGACCTTTGATCCTGATGTTTGTTCGCCCATCTTGAGGCAAGCGCTTTTCAGAAATGTCCAAACCTGACATCAACTTCAATCGAAGCACTAAAGCACTCGCGATATTACTTTCGTTGATCACGCTCTCTTGTAAAACACCGTCCACGCGTTGACGAATACGGAGCGCTCCTTCGTCTGGCTCAATGTGAATATCGGATGCATTCATCTGAACTGCATCTTCAAAAATCGACTGCAACAGCTTGGCGACTGTCGTGTCTTCCTCATCCGTTGCGGCAACAACATTCAGATCAAACTCTTCATCATCTTTATGTTCGGTTGCAAGCGCTTGTGCGAATGAAGCAATATCTTCGGTTCGGCGATAATACGTATCAAAAGCGTTATAAAGCTGGGCTTCACGGACGATGGCAAGATCCAGTGGTTTTGGCAAAATGCCAGCCAGTGTGTCAACCACCGACAAATCGGCAGGGTCACTCATACCGACCAAAATTCTATCGCCTAAATCTTCGATCGCGATGGCTTTTAAACGACGAGCCTGAACTTCGGAAATCAGTTTAATGACATTTGGCGATATCTGCTTTTGAGAGATATCCATCAGCGGAATATTTAATTGCTGCGATAAGAAATTCAGCAAGCCATCTTCGGAAACTAAACCTAAATCAATGAGCGCCTGACCCAGCTTACGGCCAGATTCACGCTGAGCACTCAGCGCTTGTTTTAATTGCTCTTCGGTAATAACGGACTCATGAACCAATAGGTCCCCAAGTCGCATTTTTAATTTAGGTTTCATATTAGTTCTCTAATACCCCAATTCTGTTTTCAACGAAGTCCAAAACGGCCTGCGAAACTTGCTGTAATTGAATCACTTTTCTGTACGCATTCAAGGCGTCTTCTGTTTTACCTTGCTTATCTTTGGCAATGGCCAGTCCTAACCACCAGTTTGAGCGAGCGTCATCAAACTCGACTAACTCAGCAAACAGCAACGAGGCTTCCTCATATTGACCCAGCTGATGCGCAGCTGCGGCTTTCAGCGCTAAGTATTCGCTATGTAAATTCACGTTTGGCGAAAGTGGTTTCAACATGTGATACAAAGACTGCATTTTCTTCTGACGATGCAACATACGCCCCAACATCAAACGCAAATCTACTCGCTCCGGGGATAATCTCACACCATCGGTAAGCACGCTTTCGGCGAGTTTGTCTTGTTGATTAGCAAATAACACTACAGCTAAACGTTTACGAATATCGTGCCTATCCGGCGCGAGTTCCAAAGCCTGATCAAGAATGTGAATAGCCGTACTCGTTTGCTCGGCATTGATAGCAGCATTCGCTTCATCCAACATCAGTGCCAGCTTATCTTCACGTGTTTGCTCGCCGACACGCGAAACGCGTAATTCGCCTAGCTCTGCTTGCTCACCCTCTTGCTGCGCTTCTCCTGTTTCAACTATTTGCTCTTCTTCAATCACAGAGCCATCTAAAGGTACTCTTTGTGCCGTTTCTGAGTAAGTACTTGCCAACTTTTCAAAGCTTTCTGAAAAAGAATCTGGATCCCTTTGATGAATATCATCATCGAGCTGAGATAACACATCATCAGAACTCAATGATTCCGCCACTTGAATAGGGTTACCCTGTTCATCGTTGTTCATGGGTTTAGCGAGTTCAGTCTGACTTTGAGCACTCAATTCCGCTTGTGCTTCGGAACCTATTTCTGCATCACCCTTATTTTGTGCAGGTTGAGTGGTGTTTTTTGCCTCTGCAATTTGATTAGACGCTTCTTGCAGCGAATCCGTCGCCTTTTGATTCAGCGCAAAAAATTCCATTGCCGCGTAACCTGCAACAACGATAGTTAAAACCGCAATAACGCCTATACCCCGTTTGGAAAAACGCGATTTTTTCGAGGGTTGATAGTCGGCAGGCGCCTCACCAAGCTGCTCATTCCTATCTTCCAAATCTTGCAGCATTTTATTTACAACGCTCAAACTAACCCAACTCCTTTCGCATAAAACCAACCGCCAGTGGCAATGGCTAAAACTAACATCAAACCGAACGCGTAATGCCAATTAAAACGCGGTGTTTGAATACAAGCATCGGTATCTTTAATGGCTAATTGCATGTGTTTTTTGCTAACCGCTTCTGCCCCCTCACCATAAGCCAGCATCAGACATTTATGGCACAGCACATTGACCATGCGCGGTGTACCCAGTGTCGCTTTAAATAGCTCCTTACACACACCCCGGTTGAAAACTTCAACACCTCTGTATCCAGCAACCGTCAACCTGTGCTTAACATAATGATAAAGCTGATCTAGGTCCATCTTATCCAGACTATAAGAAAAGGTAATTCTTTGACGTAACTGACGTAAATCAGAGCGAGAAAGCTTTTCATCAAGCTCAGGCTGACCAAATAAAACCACTTGCAATAATTTGCGAGACTCTGTTTCTAGGTTAGTAAACAGTCTTAACACTTCTAGACTTTCAACAGGCAAGGCTTGCGCTTCATCGATGACTAAAACCACCGCTTTGCCAGACTGATTGATGGCGATGAGTTTCTCTTGTATTCGTTGCGTAAATTCTTGCTGATCGGAATGCTCACCAAGCTCTACGCCTAGCTCTTTAGCAACAGAGCGGCGCAGTTCTTCTGGCGACAGGAATGGATTGGGAATATAAGCCGAAACAAAGTAATCCGGCAGTTCATTGAGTAACTTACGGCAGAGTAGCGTTTTCCCCGTGCCCACTTCACCAGTAACCTTAATAAACCCCTCGCCAGATTGAAGCGCGGTATTCAAAACTTGCAACGCTTCTTTATGCGTTGGCAAACCATAGTAATAGCTTGTGTTTGGCGTTAACGTAAACGGTAGTTCTGAAATACCAAAATGATATAGGTACACTCGCTACTCCACGTATAGCCACTCAGCCATAGAATCCTGACTTTGGCGGATTTGTTGTTTCCAAGTACGCGGAGTAACGACCGTCGGCTTCAACATAATCACCAACTCGCGTTTCTGCTCAATTTCACGACGACTTTTAAACAGCTCTCCCAATAACGGGACATCACCAAGTAAAGGGGTTTTTGACTGCTGTTCTGTGGTGGAGGTTTGCATTAAGCCACCAATCACCACAATTTCACCAGAGCGAGCATGAATTACAGTATCAGATTCACGGATATTGCTTCGCGCTAAAGGCAAAATAAGCTGTTCTTGATTGATGGTGACGATTTTCTCTTGCTCTTGTGTTTCAACAACAGAAGGGTGAACGTGTAACAGCACATTACCAGTTTCATCGATTTGTGGTGTTACATCCAGTGCAATACCAGAGAAGAAAGGCGTTAACTCTACATCCGGTGTATTCGACGTTGTGCTAGCATTCGTTGTACTTTGGTTCGACACATCAGTCACAAAGTACTCATCATTGCCAACTTTAATCACGGCTTTTTGATTATTTAATGCCGTTACACGTGGGCTAGAAAGCACCTGAACATTGCCTTGCGTCGACAGCAAACTGACGACGCCTCTAAAGTCTTGATTCACGAAAGACAAGCTCGACACACCGCCAATTGCGCCAGTGATCGTGTTATTTGTTATCTTGCCATCTGTGGTAAAACGAAAATCTGTGCTGCCCGAATGAGACAATATTTCCGTCCATTGAATACCTTGCTGATAATCATCATTCAACGTTAATTCGATGATTCTTGCTTCTAGTATAACTTGCCTTTGAATATTGCTTTCCGATGCATCTAAAAACTTAGCAATCTCTCGGTGTTCATCTGGCATTGCTTTAACGGTCACCAAGCCAGCTTGAGGCGACACCACGACACTTCTGCCATTTTCGGTGCCTATCAAAGCACCTAGCGATTGAGACAGTTGCTCCCAAAAGTTAGTGCGTGTTGTTGTTGAAATGTTAGTACCGTTACCAGAATTGTTGTTATTCCCGGTATTGAATTGGTTGCTTGAGTTGTTACCCGTGAAGTTATTATTGCCGTTATTCGAATTATTGTTATTGTTGTTGCCAAATTGAGAAACCCCACCAGAGCTAATACTGCTTGAAGTGAGCCCGTCTCTTTGCATTAGAAGATAGTTAACAGAATAAGTTTCGGTGCGCATACCAGCAGGATAAACACGGTAAACCTGCGCTTTCTTTTGAATATCGTAACCATACATTTCACTGACGAGATCAAACACTTCAGCCAAACGCACTTGTTTTAAATCAAGGGTAATCGAACCGCTAACACCTGGGTGAACTGCCACAGAAAAGGCACTGTCTTGAACTAAGCCAGCAAAGAAAGTGGAAGCAGGTGTTGCATCAGCTTTGATATCGTAACGAGGCTCGCCAAATAACGCGCGCTCTTTTTGTTGCGGCACTTGAGGCTGTATTGCTTGCACCACTTCATCAGGCAACTCCCCTAAAGGGGCTGCTGACTTGTTTTTGTTTTGTGTATCCGCAACTTCAGCTAAAGCGTCCTGCATTGCTTTTTCCACTGGTTGTGGCTCAGTGCTTTGACAACCACTCAGTACAATAATGCTGATAAAAACGCCTAAACCTCTAATAAACATAAACTCTTTCTTCTGCAATATTTGCGTTAAACACTTTGACTACCCGGCGGTAGTCACCGCTTTCTAATTCGATACTGTCCTTGTTTACCTTAGTTAACAGCACATTATTCCAAGTTTCCCCCTCCGCAACCATACTATTATCGATAATGGCAAAACGGTGGTCATCGGAGAAAAAAATGGCGGAAACAACAACATCTGGAATTCCACCCGCTTGAGTGACTTGAGACGGATCGTCGGTGCCTAACGCAGGAACGCCAGATTGAGTTGTCACTGGAGGACGTGTAGGGTCACGAGATTCTTGCGCATGCGCTATGCTGCAAGCCAAGCATACTAGTAATAAAAACCTAATTTTCATTCTTTTTATACGCCAATAAAGGCTTCGTTTGTACTCAGTGTGTATAATTCAATTTCGGCTTGAGCGACAGGGTATTCACCCACTAAATAATCAAATCGCTTCCAATAAAAGCGCCACTCTAAACCTTCTATCTCCTCAAGGTAGTTAAGAATATCCATATATTGCCCCTGAAGGACTAACGATACGCCGTGTTGGAATAAGTTTACATCTTCTCCATCTGTGGCATTGATATCCATCATTCTCACAGGTGGGATCGAACTCATTTGTACGACTTTTAACTTAGAGGAACGCTCTAAGATTTTTTCTAGCACTTCCGGCATTTTATTCGCTGGAATCAAATCAACCGTTTGCTCTCGCAGGCTTTCATCCACTTTTTCAATACTGGCACGCAACTTCACCACGTTTTTACGCAACGGCTCGTTTGGATCTTGCATTAGCTCTTTTTCAATATTGCTAATTTGCGTTTCTAGTCGAACCAAATCATTTTTTTGTCTTTCAACTGTTCTCAGTAAGCCTTCTAGTTCTAGCTGCTTTGGCTCAATGAACCAAAAAAAGCCCAACATTGCCGTTAGTGCAATACTGCTTAGCAATGACAACAGCTTTTCCCTCATACTGAGATGAGCAAATTTATGTGTTAGGTTAATGTACCCTTCGATGTTCAACTTCATTGTAATTCCGTCGCGACATCTAACGTTGCGGGCGCTGCAAGCTCTTCAATTTCAGAGCTAATAATGAAATTTAACTGATCACTTTCATCGCGATACATACGCGCTCCAGCAAAGCTTCTTCCTGCAAAGTAAGCCGATTCTTTTAGCATGCTAACCCAAACAGGTACTTGAGCAGAGTCTAACGAAGCCCCTTCCATACGTACTTTCTTTTCGTTCACACTAATTCTGGTTAACCACACACTATCAACATGGTGCTCAGATAAATCGGTCATTAATAAAGAGAAACCCTGATTCTTCAATCGCTCTCTACCTTGTAACTCAGTCAATAATAGGTACTTATCTCGCTCTTCCTTACGCAACTGTTGCACAAGTTCCAACAATTTAGTGTCTTGCTTGCGCTCATCTCTCGCTTGTTGCAAAGTTTGGTGCAAATTAGTTTTTGTTTTGTACTCTTGTTGCGTTGCTTTTGTACGCATTTGCGCGTCGCTGTACTGATTTTGATAATAAATATTGAGTCCCAATATCGCTGCGATGACACAACTCCATACTGTCACAACAAAGTTCAAAGTGAAGAGATCAAGCTTTGGTTTTAACTCTTCTGGAAATAGATTTACGCGAAACTTCATGCTGGCGCACCACCTTCGTCAGCAACCGTAGTATCAAATTCTTTTAATAATGCAGCCCCCAAACTCGCACACGAGGTAACATTGGCATCGAGTTCTGGCAACTTGGGTAAATCTAACTGAATCATGTCCACATCAATAAGCATCGACTTTTTAACGAGGTCAATCACCACGCCTAAATGCTCAGTATCAAGATGAAGTAAAATTCGCTTAACACTGCCTTGCCTCAACTGACTCTCAAAAAAGTCCATTGAGCGTTGCACTTCTACCGTTAAATTATCGATGACGCCCATTTGTAATTCTATCTCGGTAAAAGAACCTAGGCTTTCATAACCTCTTACAGAGCGATTGAAATACAACTTCCCATCTTTGATTATATTTAACGATATTTCCGATTTAGGCTTTTGAACCAAGGTTAAAACCGCATCATTTGACTGAGGAAGCAAGTCACATAATGCTAGCTCTTCGACCGTGATTCCTTTTATAAACAAACCTGCATTTAAGAAGCCTTTACATATCTCGTCGACATCATCTTTTTTAATTGCTGTCACATTCACCTTACTCGCACCAAAAGTTTGTGCGGGTAAATCAAAGTAATCGACGAGCATTTCATCGGGAACAGAAAGCAGCTCTTGAACGGACCACTGCAACGCTTGGCTCAACTCAGAATCTTCAACAGGAGGACGATCCACCTGCAATAATTGGTACTTTCTTGCCGCGAAAGCGATGACACAATTTGTGTTTTCTAGCTTATTATCGGCAACATACTTTTTAATTGACTCTTGCCAATTATTAATAGGAAAGCATTCGGACAAAACCCAAGTTAGTTGTTTATCGATAACTTTAAAAACAGATAAAGATATTTCATTTACATCCACTTCCACCCCAACTGAGTAAAACTCAGAGGGCTTTCGTGTTAAATATCCTAAAAGTTTTCGCCAACCAATTCGCATTTAGAACCATTCTATTAAAAATTTGCTGTATTACATCAGACAACGGCATAAAGTACCAGCTACCAATTAGTCTTATAAATACGTAATAACATAAACTTAGCAGCTGATTCACATCCACCCTAATATGCTCGGATATTTTGTTAGGTGGGCTATTTTAAATATGCATCTAACTTGGTAACGTAACCTCACTCATCGGACCAGAATAAATCAACTATGACTATAACAGCAAAGAAGCTCGCAAAACTGCTTAATTTTTATCCGCCCTATATCGGTGCGGGTGTTAAAATTGATTATATAACTGACGACTGGCGTGAGATGAAGGTTAGTCTAAAAGTCCGTTGGTTCAATAGAAACTATTTCGGAACGCACTTTGGTGGGAATTTGTACTCGATGGTGGATCCTCATATTGTGTTGTTACTTACCCAAGTTCTCGGAAAGGATTACATCATTTGGGATAAGTCCGCAGACATTGATTTCATCAAAGCCACCAAAGCACCTGTACACGCTATTTTTACGATTACCGATAGCCAACTTGAAGATATTAAGGAAAAAACAGCAAACGGAGACAAATATCTACCTCAATATGAAGTCGATATTATTGATGAAGAAGGTAATCTTATTGCTAAAGTTAATAAAACCATTTACGTGCGCAAAAAGCAGAAGTAGTCAGCCTCTTTTCTAAGCCCACTTTCGAACGAAAAAAAGCCCAGCTAATGCTGGGCTTTTTATTCACACAGGGATTTTAAAACACTGAGGTATTACAGCTTACTCGTAGCTGTAATCCATTGTTACGCCACTATACGAGCTGTAAGCGTGTAGACCAATGTGCCATGTGCCTGCAGCAGGATTAGTGAACGTACATGTTTCGTTGTTACCGATGCGGAATGGACGACAATCATACGAAGATGTAGTAGGCTGGCTTCCAAATCTCATGTAAAGGTCAGCATCACCTGAACCACCAGAGATAGAAACTGTGTTTTGCGCTACGCCAGCAGGGATTTCCCAAGTGTAACGGTCCCAGCTACCTGTTGTACCAGATAGGTTAGTTAGCTGACCAGATACTGGGTCAACGTCACCGCCACCACCGTTGTTGCCACCACCGTTAGGGTCACCAGCACAGCCGTGAGTGTTCAAGTAGTTAAC
>CAXRCC010000235.1:0-16542 GCA_964228975.1 Paraneptunicella sp.
AGTTTTTCACCGTAGAAAATAGAGTTGGCACCAGCCATAAAGGCCATGGACTGCATCTGCTCGTTCATTTCTTCACGACCGGCGGACAAACGCACATAGGACTTCGGCAGCAAAATACGCGCAACCGCAATAGTGCGAATGAACTCAAAGGCATCCAAGTCTTCTTGAGAATCCATCGGTGTTCCCTCAACTTTAACCAACATGTTAATGGGAACACTTTCTGGCTGTGGATTTAGATTCGCTAACTGCACAAGTAAGCCAGAGCGATCGGAAATCCCCTCGCCCATGCCTACAATGCCACCAGAGCAAATGTTCATTCCCGCATCACGCACGTTTTGCAGTGTATCTAAACGATCTTGATAGGTGCGAGTCGTAATAATGTCGCCGTAAAACTCAGGCGAAGTATCGAGATTGTGGTTGTAATAATCCAATCCAGCTTGCTTCAATTGCAGGGCTTGTTCACGCGTGAGCATGCCTAAAGTCATGCACGTTTCCATGCCCATTTTTTTCACACCTTCTATCATTTGAACAAGGTATGGCATATCACGCGCTTTTGGGTTTCGCCACGCTGCGCCCATGCAAAAGCGCGTCGAGCCCACTTTTTTGGCATCGGCTGCTCGTTCAAGCACTTTTTCTACTTCCATCAAGCGCTCTTTTTCAAGGCCTGTGTCGTAGCGCGCACTTTGCGGACAGTATTTACAGTCTTCAGGGCAAGCCCCGGTTTTAATCGAAAGTAACGTGCTAACTTGCACTTCGTTTGGATTGAAGTTTTCGCGATGAATCGTTTGCGCTTTAAATAAAAGGTCGTTAAATGGCATCGCAAAAAGGGCGTTAACTTCTTGAATGCTCCAGTCGTGACGAATGTTGGCGGACATGGCTCTTTATCCTTTACAATTACTTTTTGCTTGCTAGTCTATTGCTCCACTTAAGCTTGTCAACTTAATCAAACTTACCAAAGTTTACAATTGAGCATTTTTTAATCATGGATATTCAATTCGATCAGCAGCACGTTTGGCACCCATACACTTCTGCAACAACGCCTCTACCCTGTTACCCGGTAGTAAAAGCACATGGTGTTCATATTGAACTGGAAGGAGGAGTGAAACTGGTCGATGGCATGTCATCTTGGTGGTCGACCATCCACGGATACAATCATCCAGTGCTCAATGCAGCGGCAAAATCACAAATTGACGACTTTTCCCATGTGATGTTTGGCGGTTTAACGCATGCGCCAGCAATCGACCTGTGCAAGAAGCTGATTGATATATCACCGCAGGGGTTAGAGCGCGTATTTTTGGCCGATTCAGGCTCGGTTGCCGTTGAAGTGGCAATGAAGCTGGCAATCCAATACTGGGCGTGCCAAGGCAGTGAAAATAAATGCAAGTTCATTGCGCCGCGAAATGGGTATCACGGTGACACCCTAAACGCCATGTCTGTTTGCGATCCCATTAACGGTATGCACAGCTTATTTAAAAACGTCTTACCCAAACAGATTTTCGCCCCTGCCCCACAAACCAAATTTGATGCGCTGTGGAATGAAGATGAAATGCTCGCGTTAGATGAGCTATTACAAAAACATCATCACGAAGTGGCTGCGGTGATTCTAGAGCCCGTCGTGCAAGGCGCAGGAGGCATGCGCTTGTATCATCCCAATTATTTACAGCGCTGCCGACAATTATGTGACCAATACAATGTGTTACTGATCACCGATGAGATTGCAACGGGATTAGGCAGAACAGGAGAATTGTTTGCGTGCGAACATGCCGATATTTCTCCGGATATTTTGTGCTTAGGCAAAGCGCTAACGGGCGGTTACATGACGCTTGCAGCAACGCTGTGTACAGAAGATGTGGCGATGGGCGTTTGCCAAGGTGAGCCCGGCGTATTTATGCACGGTCCGACTTTTATGGGCAACCCGCTCGCGTGTGCGGTTGCGAATGCCAGCTTATCCCTGCTTGAAACGGGAGAGTGGCGCGCACAAGTAAAGCGCATTGAAGCAGAATTGAAGCAAGGGTTAGCCTCTTGTGAAGCGTTAAGTTGCGTTGAAGATGTGCGCGTACTTGGGGCGATTGGTGTGGTTGAAACCAAAACCGCCTTTGATGTCGCAACCTTGCAAAAGCACTTTGTATCAAAAGGCGTGTGGATCCGTCCTTTTGGTAAGTTGGTGTACATTATGCCACCGTTTATTGCCGATTCTTCTCACATTCAACAACTCACAAGTGCCATTTTTGAGACCTTACAGCTATTTTCTGATTAAGCGCGCTGTTTTTGCTTGTTTCTTCTCACTGGGTAAGTAAGATTACACCATTTCGTTTCACACTTCTGGACTTACCCCAGAGCAACTTAATTTTTGGAGCACTCAATGGCTCACGCCACTATCGCTGATGTATTAGCTGGAAAATATGCCGTAGGCGAATCAATCGTTGTAAAAGGTTGGATTCGTACCCGTAGAGATTCCAAAGCAGGTCTTTCTTTCCTTGCCGTTCACGACGGCAGCTGCTTTGACCCAATTCAAGCCATTGCTTTGAATACACTGAATAATTATGAAGAAATTCAACGCCTAACAACAGGCTGTTCAGTGGCGGTAACAGGCACAGTTAAAAATTCAGAAGGTAAAGGCCAATCTCTTGAGTTAGAAGCAACTGAGGTTGAAGTATTAGGTTGGGTAGAAAACCCGGATACCTACCCTATGGCAGCTAAGCGCCATAGTATTGAATATCTACGCGAACACGCGCATTTACGTCCGCGCACAAACATTATTGGCGCAGTAACGCGTGTACGCAACGCCTTATCTCAAGCGATTCACCGCTTCTTCCACGAAAAAGGCTACTACTGGATCAGCACACCTATTATCACTGCAAGTGATACCGAAGGCGCTGGCGAAATGTTCCGCGTATCAACACTCGATATGATGAACTTGCCACGCACCGATAAAGGTGACGTAGATTTCTCTCAAGACTTTTTTGGAAAAGAAACCTTCTTAACGGTTTCTGGTCAACTAAACGTTGAAAGCTTCTGCTGTTCAATGTCTAACGTGTACACTTTTGGCCCAACTTTCCGCGCAGAAAACTCCAATACAAGCCGTCACTTAGCCGAGTTTTGGATGGTAGAACCTGAAGTGGCGTTCGCTGATTTGAACGACATTTCTCAGCTTGCTGAAGATATGTTGAAGTACGTATTTAAAGCAGTGTTAGAAGAACGCCCTGACGATATGGCGTTTTTTGAGCAACGCGTCAATAAAGATGTGATTACCCGTTTAAAACAAGTTATTGAGCAAGATTTCGTACGCATGGATTACACCGATGCTATCGATATCCTCATTAAGAGCGGCAAGCAATTCGAATTCCCTGTTGAATGGGGTATCGATTTGGCTTCTGAACACGAGCGCTTCTTGGCAGAAGAGCACGTAGGCGCGCCCATCATCATGCAAAACTATCCGAAAGATATTAAGTCTTTTTACATGCGCATGAACGATGACAACAAAACCGTTGCCTGCTTAGACGTGTTGGCACCGGGTATTGGTGAAATTATCGGTGGCTCTCAGCGTGAAGAGCGTTTAGATGTGCTTGATAAGCGCATGGAAGAAATGGATCTAGTGGCTGAAGATTACAGCTGGTACCGTGATTTACGCCGTTATGGCACTGTGCCTCACTCTGGCTTTGGTTTAGGTTTTGAACGTTTAGTGGCTTATGTGACTGGCGTACAAAACGTTCGTGACGTTATTCCATTCCCTCGTGCAACGGGCAGCGCGAATTACTAAGCGATTGAAATACAGGAAGTGTTAAAGTGCATGTAGATTCCCCAGCCATTACGCGAATTGTTAGTGATACTAGCTCGGTTAAAGATGTCAGAGTGCTTGCGTTCCCTTTTGCTGGGGGAAATGCAAATGCCTTTCTAAAGTGGAAGGCATTCCTGCCCCAAAATGTCGAAGTGCTTGCTTATACCCCTCCTGGTCGAGGTAGTCGCTTTGCCGATGATTTGATCGACTCAATGTCTGGCATGGTTCAAGATGCTTTTCACTATTTTGAGCCATACCTTGATAAACCTTTTATGTTGTTTGGGCACAGTTTGGGCGGTCTCCTTGCTTATGAATTTTTGCTGCATTTGCACCAGAACAATAAGCCAACTCCGTTCCATTTTATTTCATCGGCAAGAAAAGCCCCTGACCTGCCTTCTATGGATGGTTGGAGTAAATTAAGCGATGATGATTTCATTGATAAGTTAGATGGTTTAGGGGGATTGCACCCAGACATTGCGAGCAATCAAGAACTTATCGAGCTTCTGACCCCAATTTTGCGTAACGATATTGGTGTGGTTGAGTATTATAAGCCAACACCAAGTACGCCAATTCATTGTGAAGCCACCATTATCGGTGGAATAAACGACGCGAAAGTACCGGAAGATGAATTATGGATGTGGCAAGCATTTTTTGCTCCGAAGATAGACGTTCATATGTACGATGAAGGCCACTTCTACCTTACTTCGTCTGCAAAGAGCCTTTGCCAAACCATTCAAAAGCTCGCTACAAAAGAGCTTGCTTCGGTTTAACTCCTATCCCAATACGATCACTTCTTATGAAAGGTGCTATTTATTAGCGCCTTTTTTATTGGTGTTATTCAATGCTTGAAGCCGTCCTCGAAGCACAAAAAAACCGCGCTATTTCAGCGCGGTTTTCATTTTAGGAACTAAAAAGTTTATTTGAGCAATTAAGGCTGACGAGTTGCTGTTAACGTTACGCCAGAGAATGCTCTGTAACCTCTAATACCAATGTGGTATGTGCCTGCTGCTGGATTATTGAACGTACATGTTTCCGCATTACCACTTGCCCATGAACGGCAGTCGTAAGTTGAAGTAGTAGGCTCTGAACCAAAGCGTACATAAAGGTCCGCATCACCTGAACCACCTGCTGTAGTGATTTCAAGTGTAGACATACCCGCTGGTACTTCGTATGTGTAGTTCAAGAACTCGTTACGAGATCCGCTTAAGTTGCTGATAGTAGACGTATCACCTGTTGCGCCGCCACCTGTGCTAGCCGCTGTATAGTCAGCAACTAAG
Organism: Paraneptunicella sp.; assembly: GCA_964228975.1. Lineage (GTDB taxonomy): Bacteria > Pseudomonadota > Gammaproteobacteria > Enterobacterales > Alteromonadaceae > Paraneptunicella. Next base: position 5,056 of record CAXRCC010000235.1, read on the forward strand.
CTCGCACCAGAGAACGCAGAATATGCATTAACTAATACGTGGTATGTACCTGCTTGAGTTGTGCTGAAGCTACAGCTTTCAGTGTTACCACTTGCCCATGAACGACAGTCGTACGTACCTGTTGTAGGTTGGCTACCGAAGCGAACATATAGGTCAGCATCGCCAGAACCACCAGATAGGTTAAACGTTAAGTCAGTTGCACCTGCTGGTACTTCAAGCGTGAAGTAAGTTTGGCTACTTGCTGCACCTGATAGGCTAGTTTTAGCTGTACCTTTTTCGAGTACAGAGTCACCGCCACCCGTGTTACCACCGCCAGTTGAGCCACCACAGTTTGCAGCCATGTAATCAGAAGCCGCTTTAGCTTGAACTAAGCCGTAACCTGTGCGGTTATCACGACCAGCAACGTCTAAGTCAATTGCCGTTTCTTTAAGTGCCGTACGAACTTCTGCAGCGGTACAGGTTCTGTTGTTACTCCATGCTAACGCCGCTACACCTGCAACGTGAGGTGTTGCCATTGACGTACCATTGTAGTAATCGTAATCACGGTTACCTAATACGTTCAATGTTGCGTTTGTGCCTGCAGCTGCAACAAGTTGCTGACCGACTGTTCTGTTAACAGATACAGTTGGGATGCTTGCAAGATCTACATCGCGGTCAACCATGAACGGTTTTTGTAGTCCAGGACGCTCTGCGTTTGAGTACATTACAACCGCAACCGCTCCTGCTACCGCACATGCTTTTGCACCATTGATTTCAGGGTAATCACTACCTGCTTGGTTTGCATTACGTTCCGCAACACAGATTTTGCCAGTCATGTCACCACAGTTATACGTGCTACCACTGCGTGTACAAGCGGCTAGCTCACCTGAAGCACTGCCGTTGTAGTTATTAATGCTAAAGCTAGAACCACTTGGCGTGTAACGCGTTTGAGGTACAACTCTGTCATCACCCAAAGAAGTGCTACCGTAAGTTAGATAACCTTGACGACCGTCGCCCGCTACGGTAGACAAAATCGCTTCGCCTGGGCCAGACAGCTCTACTTGGTTGGTATACTGAGAGAAGTTGGCGTGCTGATTGTTTTCATCAACCGCAGCAACCGAAATAACAGAATCATAAGATGCTGGGTATGAGTGCGTTGAATCACCATCGTTACCGGCAGCAGCGATAAGTAACATACCTGCGTCAGCAAGTGCTTGAAGGCCATTACGCTCAGAAGTAGTCGAGTTTGGACCACCTAGTGACATGTTAACAACGTCCGCACCGCCATCTTGACACGCTTGAACCGCAGCAACTAAGCCACTGCTGTAACCCCAGCCAGACTCATTGAACACTTTAATAATGTGTAGGTTTACATTGTTGTTAGGTAAAACACCTTTCACACCTTCACTGTTGTTCAATGCAGCGATCGTACCCGCAACGTGTGTTCCGTGAGAACCGCCTGCTTGGTACCAATTACCAGTGCCACTGTCGTTTGTACCGTTTACATTGCTACCTGAAGGTAGGTCTGGGTTAGCACGCTCATAACCAGAGTCGATGATACAAACTGTCATGTTACCCGCGGCAGAATCAGACAATTGACCTGCTTGAACATCAGCCAAACCCCAAGGAGAGTTTTGCGCTAACGGATAACGACGCGCATCTGCTTCAACCATAGAGATCAGTGCATTTTTCTCAAGAACACGGGACATGAACTCGATTGATTTAAGCGGCATGTCACCAGAAAGCTTCATGATCGCTTCACCATTCTTCGTAGCTTTTAAGAAAGCAACTTCAGAACCGGCAGCGGCGCTCAAAGAACGCATAACAGCTTGCGCTGAAGAGAAACCACCTTTACGAGAAGCCACTGTAGCACCTTTATTTGATGCCATAGATTTAAGCTGCTCAAGTGTAGAGCTATCGTTGAAACGAACAATGATTTGGTCCGTTACAGCTGCACGCTTTTTATTTTGCTCAGCGGCATACCACGTTGCAAACTCAGACTTAGTCACGTTTGAAACGTTTTGTTCAACGGAAACATTCTTCATAGGCACTAGCGAGCTTGCATTTGCTACGCAAGACGCACCAATTAACGCCATAGAAATGGCGCTCAAGGTGAGCTTAGTTTTCATAGTTTTTCCTTCAATACTTATTGTTTGTTTTATTTGTTTTGTACCGAACTCTGAACAAACGACTAAACGGTGATCATTATTTGTTGAATACAGCCGAAGCGAAACAGCAAAGACATAGCCTTATTGGCACAAACGAAAGCGATAACTTAATCCCTAAAGTAGTTCAACTTCCCATTAGGGTTTGTTGATCGACGCGAGTGTTTAGCTGTGTTGGTAAAACCAGATGTTCATAACAACTTACAGCGAGGCATATGGATGATTACTTTTATAGTTATATTGTTGTCAGAGAGGGCTCCCCATTTGTCGGGAGTTACCACATTGTGAAATGTAATATTTTGTAATTTAATTATATTTAACGTTACATATTTCACAGGTGAAATGGTGTACGAATGACAATTAAATTACAAAAACAAATAAACCATAAGTTATATTTTTTCGAAATAAGATTGATTTTTATTGGTTTTATTTGCTACTTGCTATGAAAGTTATTATTAAAATGAATGTAAGATGAACTTATTGAGAAATAATAAACAGAAATATCAATTAAGATGCAATTACAAATTTAGCATAAAAAAGCCAGCTAAGCAGCTGGCTAGATTTCAAAAATATTAACTCGAGGACATTTAAATAGGGTCTCCTTTAGTGCCCCCTGAAGTCGTATCTTTGTCCGTTGAGTTTTGTCCTTGGCTGGGATCTCCTTTTGTTCCACCAGAACTGAGTTCTCCATCAGAACTCAATGTGGTTCCAAGCAATGAGTTCCAGAAATCTGAAATTGAACTCGTCTCTACAGCATGTGCTTGAATGGGCAGTACTAAAAATGATGTAACCGCAGATACAGTAAGAAATTGTTTTATGACTCGACGCATAAGCTCCTCCATACACTGTTATAAAGAGGGTAATTTTTTACCCTCTTTATAAATTATGACACTTTCTTTCTAAAATGCCAGACAAAAGTGATATTTATTTACCTCGAAGGAAAATATTGTTCATACATAGTAGTATAAGAACCCGGTAAGAGAGAAGTTTTTTATCTCAGTAAAAAGGAGGTTTAACTCAAATAGAAAAGAGCGTGAGGTTGGCTCAAGCCTGTAAAACTCGTTCGCTCCGCATGTAATTAGATATGGTAGCGAAGACAGCAATAAACTCGATTATGTTTAAAGTGTGCTTAATATACTCATAATTTTCCCATATGACTCTTAAGTTTTCATATAAGAAAATTGTATAGTTTGCATCGGCAGGAAAACCAAAATCTTCTAAATGCCTAAACGCATGCTCAACAAGCGCAAGCAAATTGATGATACAGTAAGTTATGTAGATCTTACCCACCAGTAAATCTGCGTTAGTCACAACGAATTTAGAACCATTATCAATGACCCCTTTCCTTTTAAAATCGAAATAGCGACATATAGGAACGCGTAGGGCAATGAGAATAATGGCAGGAACATCCACTAAAAAGAAAGATGAAAAAATAACGTAGTTACTGTTAGTTTCAGCAACCAAGCTCATAATAGTTAACTCGGCGGTTTTAACGCCTAATAGGATTAATAAGAGAGAGACAATATTAGCGTAATGGCGGTTTTGAAAAATAGAATACACGCACGCCAATAAAAAGATAAGAATGAACGTCATTGAGGAATGCATGAAGGCGACCGCTAAGGCCGCTATACATACATAACCAAGGACTGAAAGGACTTCAGTTTTTGAGGTGAGCTTCGGTAAGATTGACTTCATCTTCTAAAGTGCGGCGCTCTAGATACATTGTAACCAACCTCATGGCATTAAACTGACAACCAATTGCCATCGCCAAGAATTGGTTCATACTTGGAGCACCAATATCTTTTTCCCAGTTTTCATATGTTTTACGGGTTTTTACTCCCGCTAACTTCGCCATTTGCATGGTAGTCATACCAGCTTTTCGGCGCATTCTTCTCAAATCATTACCTGTGATAAACATAACAACGTACCTTTAAAGTTCGATTTGCGAGCTATTATAACAAAAATCTATCGACAGGTAATTATTATATCCTACCCAGTTGAAAAGTTGTTAAACTTTATCAGTATAAATATTAATGATTTATTACTAAAAAGGTTCTAAGGGGTAATTATTTTCATCAAATCGAAAGATACTTTTACATTAATGAAATTAATACTATGACCACCTTTCAACATAAGGTTCATAATCCCTTGTTGGTTTAGTTACTTTAAAATCAGTTGGTGAGCCTAAGTATAAAAACCCAACAATTTCATCTTCTTCTTTTAAAGAAAGCGCTTCTTTCATTAGTGGGTTTGTTGCGTACGATCCGGTTCTCCATATGCCTGCGAATGACTGCGCAACGGCTGCCATTTGCATCGCGTGAACAGAGCATGCTGTTGTGCATACCTGTTCTACACGAGGAACTTTTGGATGCGATTTATAGTCTGCAATAGCAATAACGACCATCGGCGCACGCAAAGGCAGTTCAGGTGCTCTAGCAATATCCGATTCAGACATACCGCTTTTTATCGCAACATTTTCAAAAATATGACCTAACTTTTTCAATCCCTCGCCTTCACAAATAACAAAGCGAAAAGGTGCTAATGCAGCATGATCAGGAACTCGCATGGCCGCTTTTAGAATAGCATCTAAAGCTTCCCCTTGCGGAGCTGGTGACTGTAAACGTGGGCTTGATACCCTATTTAACAACAAGTCTAAAGCTTTCATGAGTTTACAAAGTAAATTTGAATGCGGTTAATATGACTGAAATGAAAGTAGACAGCAAGTGTAGAAAATGAGATTTGTATCGAGACGATGTTCATACGAACAACGCCTCTAGTCTATCGAAATTAATCTTTAATAAATTTTTTCGAAAGGAAATAGTCGATACTCGTAAAGCGACCACCGCCAGTGAAGAACAATGATAGCAACATAAAGAAGTATGTCATCGCAAACTCAATACCATTATTAAGTACGACGAATTTACCACTGCTCGTTAACCAACGATAATTTCCGTGCTCTTGAAGAATAGACTTAGCTGCGTTTAGCTTGTCAGGCGCATTCATAATTGATTCGTTATAGAAAATGGTACCATCCGCTAACCAGCTACTAGAATCTGCAATCGCAAGCCAACCATTTTCCCAGTGAACAGAAAATGCCGCAACAAGCATAGTAATCATAAGTGGAATTGATACCCAGCGTGTCGCTAATCCAATTAGCAGCAAAATACCCCCGATTAATTCAGCAGCAATTGCTAAACCCGCTAAAAGTTCTGGCATTGGTAAGCCTAATCCCCAGTCTGGATTACCAAACCAAGCAGCAGTGTCTGAAAATGCACTATATTTGTTCCATCCAGCCTGGATCATGACGGGTGCTAAATACAACCTTAACAAAAGTGGGGCAATTCCTTCTACCACCTTTGTACTGTTTAGCATGTTATGTAGAGGTATATATTTTTCCAGTAAGTTCATTGTTAGCTTCCAATGTAAAAAACTAATTGCACAGACAGAGAAATGATGAGTTTACTTTCATCTACTCACCTACAAACATCTCCTTTGAAATACTCTCTGAGTGTTATTTTACACACCAGTTTTCAAATAAGTATTAATGAACGGGAGAGTATATAGAGGTCAATGCAAGATCTAAAACAACATTTGATATTTAAAGGTTAATATTTATTTCCTCTTTAATAAGGTGATTATAATTTCCACAAATTATATGAGTGCTTGAGCTAAGCAGACTGTTGGCAAGAGTATACGTTGTTAATGAGGAAGTGCTTATGGATGAGAGGAGGTGTTTAGGAAGTTGAGATGCCCCTGGAAGAGACAGGGGCACTTGAGAGTTAAGCCTAAGTTTAGAGGCTTAAGCTTTTCAGAATTCGATCAATTAGCGACTCTTTCTCTGGCTCAGGTAATAAAATTGGCTTAGGAGCCGGAATAGGCGCAGGCATTGTTGTTTCACCAAATACAGGATCACCACCTGGCTTACTTCCGCCAGCGAATACCGATCCGCTAGCTAAAACACCAGAAATTAGAACGATTGTTGCCATTGTTTTTACATTTTTCATGATATTTTCCTCGTAACATTTTTGACAATGTGGATTGTAATACACATATATAGACAAAGGTGTGGACTGTAATCCACACCTTAATTATCAAAAAATATAAGTAGTTATTGAAAAATATCTTTAAAACAGCAACTTATGCCATTAAATATTTTTCCCGTGTCATTCGAACGGTTTCATTAAGGATGATCCAAATAATCGCACAAGCAATCACTTGAGCTAAATAAGGATATAGGTTGTAGACAATAACGATGTCTTTAAAACCTAAGATATGACGGACGTAGTATTCCAACAAGCGAGCAGACTCGATGACGACAAATACAAACATTAGCTGATACACCTGCCAATCCGTATTAATCCATCGAACTTCTTTCCACTCAGGAAAACGTTGCTCCATTATTGCGGGTCTGAAGAAGATAAAGTGCCGTACTAATAAGCTTTGGAACAAAATCACAAAGCTCCAATATATAGCAGGCGTTTTATAACCAATGTAAAGCCAATATATTTCTGCGAGCAACAAGGATACTAACGCCCCTACAGCAACCCAGATCATGCGATCATAACGAAGCTTATAACAGGCAAATGCACACAGAGAAATAACCAGTAATTTAAAGCTGAGATCATTCGAATTCAGCATAAACATGGTTTCTTCAAATATTCGCTCTAGCGATAGAATGACAAAAATTCCGAATATGTTCTTATCTATATGGAAGCTATATGCTGCTGCCCCAATCAATAAAATCAAATATATTCGGTCGAAGACAAAAGGTTTACCGAAACTAAACACACCGATACAACAGGCGATAAGTCCAGTTAAGAAAACGACTTTTTTGCTTATGTTAGGAGTAATTATTGAGTACAACTTAATGAGCTTTCTAGTTATACGATATTTAGGAAGTTTTTGACGTATTCGACAAAATCATTTCGAGACTGCTGAGAAATACGCTGGTTACACACCTTCCACCATTGCTTTAACGTACCTAAAGCCAGTGAATCAATTGTACCAGGATGCTCATTTTCTATTGCTAATACAGTCTCTCGGCTAATACCCAAGCGAATAGCCAATTCAGCTTGGGTAAAGCCAGATTCTTTGCGCATTTCTTTTAGCTTCTTACCACTAAATGCTTGCACTGCTCTTCCCCTTGTCTAAAACGTTATTACCAAGTCAGCCAGGTAAAGTAGTATAAAAATTTAAACAGGTAAAGAGACAAGTATTACCATTAAATGCTAATACTTATTTTTTTGCAGAAGCCGTTGTTAGATCCAACTCTTGCTCAACATCGTTACGATCAACATACATTTTGATCAAGTCAGCAGGTTTGAATCCACACGCTGTCGCCATAGCCAAATATTGGTTCATGCTTGGAGCACCAACATTCTTTTCCCAATTCTCGTAGGTTTTACGGGTTTTAACGCTGGCGAACTCAGCCATTTGTACAGTAGTCATACCAGCAGTCAAACGCATTTTTCTTAAGTCTGCACCATTAATAAACATGTTACGCACCTCATCTAAATTCAATTCTATTCTAATGTGTTAGTCTTTTTCCTAAAGACGTAATTAAGTGTAGTAAAAATAAAGTGGAATGCGTTCCACACGGTAATATTTTTACTATTACTATGGATAACTTATTGACATTAAAGGAAATATTTTTTTCTCAATTGAATTGATAAGGCTAGAATTTGCTTACCCCACACGAAACTGTTCAATAAACAAACAATATTACATGGCCTTTTTAGTACTGTAACAGACACAATGATTTACGCAGTCTTAAAGCATAAACAATACTATAATCCTAGGCTTACAGAAACTAGAATCGCAGAATATATATCAAACTTTTCGCTATTTCTTTGCTTGAAAAACGCTTCAGTTGCGAGGATACAAACTCTTCCTCCAAGCAGACAAAAGTCTCCTTATTTTTCACATTTGCTAAAAAAGAAACCATGAATAAATCGATCATAAAAACGGAAAGGAGCAAATCCCTCTGTAGCTTAGAAAACGACAATAGCTCTTAAACTTAGCCTATGTGTGCTGAGCTTTCCATTTTATTTACATACAAAAACGGCCAACACACAGTGTCAGCCGTCGATACTCTCAGTAATAAGAAAATTTAGATAACAGCAGCGAGCTCTGCACCTTGGCGAATGGCTCTTTTTGCATCAAGCTCGGCAGCAACATCAGCGCCACCGATCACTCTCGCTTTAACCCCTAAATCCGTTAGCTGACTTAGCAAAACCTTATTCGGCTCTTGTCCTGCACAAATAATCACGTGATCAACATCAAGCGTTCTTTGTTGTTCATTAACAGTAATGTGCAACCCTTTATCGTCAATACCGTCATAGGATACGCCAGGTATCATTTGAACTTGCTTTTGTTTCAGTGATTGACGGTGGATCCAGCCCGTTGTTTTACCCAAATTCTTGCCCACTTTCGACTCTTTACGCTGAAGTAAGAAGATTTCTCTTTCACTTGGGTGAATATTAGGTTCTTTTAACGCACCACGTTCCGCATAATCGGTATCTATTCCCCACGACTTCAACCATTCAGGCAAATTCGTGCTTAACGATTCTTTCTCTGATAAAAACTCAGCAATATCGAAACCAATTCCACCAGCGCCGATAATCGCTACGCGTTTGCCAACATCAGCCTTATCTCTCAATACGTTCAGGTAACTCAATACCTTTTCGTGATCAATGCCTGGAATGTCTAATTTGCGGGGCATAATACCTGTGGCGAGAATCACTTCATCAAAGCCACCTTCTTTTAATGACTCTGCTGTTTGCTCACTGCCCAGATGTACATTAACCCCTGTGTCCGCCAAGCGATTTTTGAAATAACGTAACGTTTCGTAAAATTCTTCCTTACCCGGAACCAATTTAGCAAAGTTAAATTGACCACCGATTTCTTCTGCTCTATCGAACAAATGTACTTCATGACCACGCTCAGAGGCGTAGCAACTGAAAGCTAAACCAGCAGGCCCTGCCCCAACAACCGCAACTTTCTTCTTATGATTAGTCAATGGGAAATTAAGCTCTGTCTCATAGGCAGCACGTGGGTTAACCAAGCACGAAGCGCGTTTTTGTTCAAAAACGTGATCCAAACAGGCTTGGTTACACGCAATACACGTATTAATTCGGTCCGATTGCCCTTTCTCAGCTTTATTAACGAACTCAGCATCGGCCAAGAATGGACGCGCCATAGACACCATATCTGCATGACCATCCGCCAACACTTTTTCAGCAACTTCAGGTGTGTTAATACGGTTAGTTGTAATGAGCGGAACAGAAACATCACCTTTTAGCTTTTCTGTTACCCAAGTAAATGCAGCTCGTGGAACCATTGTGGCAATAGTAGGTAACCTAGCTTCGTGCCAGCCAATACCTGTATTGATAATAGAAACACCTGCATTTTCTAGTAACTGCGCAAGCTGAACAACTTCTTCCCACGTATTTCCACCTTCCACTAAATCAAGCATAGAAACACGGAAAATAATAATGAACTTCTCGCCGACCTTTTGGCGGATAGCGTGAGTAATTTCTAATGCAAACTTAGCGCGCTTTTCGAAAGAGCCGCCCCACTCATCCGTACGTTTGTTTGTTCTAGGGCATAAAAATTGATTAATGAGATAACCTTCAGATCCCATGATCTCAACACCGTCGTAACCTGCTAACTGGGCCATATGCGCACAATTTGCATAATCTTTGATAGTGCTTTTAATCCCCCACTTAGACAAAGAGCGAGGCTTGAATGGATTAATTGGCGCTTTGATTGCAGATGGTGCAACAATTAATGGATGGTAACCGTAACGACCAGTATGAAGGATTTGCATACAGATTTTGCCGCCGTGCTCATGAACAGCATCCGTAACAACATGATGTTTTTTCGCATGCGACTTTTTAGTCATACGAGAAGCAAATGGCCCAACCCAACCGGCAAAATTCGGACTAACACCGCCCGTAACAATTAACCCGGCCCCACCGGCTGCACGCTCTGCATAGAAGGCCGCAAGTTTATCTGTACCATCTGATTCTTCTTCCAACCCAATGTGCATAGAGCCCATTAAAGTTCGGTTTTTCAAGGTTGTGAACCCCAAATCAAGTGGCGCGAATAAGTTTGGAAAATGTGGATTTGTGCTCATAAAACTCTGCTGGTCTTACCTGTGTTGGGTCTAGTGTAACGCAACTATTTAACATGTGAAGTAATTTCTTATATAAAAAATTACAATTGAAATTTTCCTCAGAGAAGCTCTTTAGATAGGATGCATATATCTGTTCCTGCGAACTTCGTAGCGGAATCAACACATAACATAATAGAAGTGTTTATTTATGGCATCAGAAAAAAATTGGTTTTCACGAATTTTCATCGGTATTTGGGGAGTACTAAACTTCTCTCGCCGACTATTCTTTAATGCAATTTTCATCATCATCGTTCTCTTTATTGCCGCTGCGATGTTAGCAGACGACGGTAAAGTCAGCGTGCCGGAAGAATCTGCATTCATTCTTAACTTACATGGCAACATCGTGATTCAAAAGGAAATGGTTGACCCTTTCGATGAAATCCTAACAGAAGCGACCAACGATCAGCCCAAAAACCCGGAAGTCCTACTCAAAGATGTCGTTTTTGCGATTGACCACGCCGCTGGAGATGAACGCATCAAAACAATGATTCTATCACTCGGTGGTTTACAAAATTCAGGACAAGATAAATTGCGTGAAGTGGCCCGCGCAATTGAACGCTTTAAAGCTTCCGGGAAACCTGTTTACGCTATCGGTGATTTCTATTCTCAAACCCAATATTACCTTGCTAGCCATGCTGACCATATCTATCTCAATCCAATGGGAATGGTACTTATTGAAGGCTACGGTCGCTACCGCATGTACTTCAAATCGGCAATAGAAAAGCTCAAAGCTAAAGCACACGTATTCCGTGTTGGTACATTTAAATCAGCCATCGAACCTTTCATTCGCGACGACATGTCAGAAGCTGCAAAAGAAGCGAATAAAGAATGGTTGGGCGCGTTATGGCAACAATATAAACAGGACGTTGCCAAAGCACGTGGCTTCGACATGAGCAATTTCGACGAAAACGTTATCACTTTCAAAGAGAAATTCACTCAATCCAATAATGATTTTGCGCAATTTGCCCTAGATAACAACTGGGTTGATGCCCTGAAAACACGTGAAGCTATCCGCGCGGAAATGATCAAACTCGTGGGTGAAAACGACACTAAACTGGGCTTTAATCACATCGGTTTAGATGACTATCTTCAACTTACGCAGTTACCTTTTGATTTAGAAAGCCAAAACGTTGGCGTGATTGTGGCCAAAGGCACAATCGTGGGAGG
>CAXRCC010000236.1:0-7311 GCA_964228975.1 Paraneptunicella sp.
GTTATAATAATGAAAAGTATAAACTTTCAAAACCAGCATATGAATACTTTACTATCCAATTAACACTGAACAAATTAGTTAGGTCAAAACTAAATATTTCACTCTTTTATATGTTGACATTCGCAGTTTTTATGACTGTTCTTATCCCCTCCCCCGCCAACAAAGCTGTACATTTGCACAGCATTTTATTTCATCCCTTTTCTCACTTTTAAGGTGATTATCCCGCCTTATCAGGTTAGTATTGTGTCTAACTTTCACCCATTGTCTGTTTTCCTTGTTTTTCGGCGGAGTGGGTGCAGCAAGTGCAAAGGCTTTATTTATCTGCTTTAGCAATTTTATTTACGCATGTTTTACTTGTTTTTGTCTTAAGTTCTATTGCTTTGAGCCTCTTTGCGTTAAGAGTTTTTTCAACTTCTCTTTTATTTTTGTGCGTTTATTTTTGATTGGATATCAAAGCTGAGTATTAAAAGATGCAATGCGGTTAATTAATAACGTTAGTGAATGAGTTCACCTAACAACGCTCTGCAAAATAAGCATTAGGAAAAACGAGATAGAAAGGTAACCGAAATCAAAAATGCCAAAACAACGAAGTAGAAACATCAAAAAAGCAGTAAGCCAGTTCAAAGAGAATGATGAAAAGAACGAAGAGAAGAAGAGTTAAAAGAAAAACAGAAAAAGAAATAAGAAACTAAGAAAGAATGAATAACAAGAACAAGCACTGAATTTGTGCCTTTTAGGCGCTGGCGCTGAGTTATCGGGCGGCAACCCAATAACTCAGCTAATCAAAACTACCTTACAGGAGGTAATTTGACTATGTGTGATTGTACACATCATGAAGCTAGCTTAGCTAGCACAAATACGCATAAGCGTAATATTAACGACGTTTCTCAACAGCAGTTTGGTGAGAAAATTGGTGATAAGTTAAACAAGCAGTCTACTTCTTATTCCACTGTGGAGCCATCCAAGCAGTCGCCCGAGCCCCCCTCTATTGTCGAAGTTCGAACGGAGCTGAAATTCGATAATAATTATCACCCTAAGTCTGATAGGAGCAAGGTGTATCCGGGCATGGATACCTCGGCAGATTCAGTGCAGTTTATGCATTTGAAAGTAACGGAAGAAGGCTTGCCCATTAATGAAAACACGGTGTTGCCTACACGATTTAGGCTAGGCACCGAGGTTTCTATTGCTATGTTTAACGGCATCGCTGTGGTTACAACCGACCATTCCAAGCGATCGCTCATCAATGCGTCGCAAGAATTACAGCTTCGCCAAGACGAATTAAAGGATGACTTCAGCTTTGGCATTGTGCAGCTACTCAAAGTGTTATACGACACAATAATCAAAGAGCTTAATGTGACGGTATTCCCTAGGCAAGATTGCATGTTTGAACGCGCAATCTGTGCGGAAGTTTTTCCGTTTACAAAGCCTGATTAGCGTTCAATTCGCTTTGAGCCCAAGCCTAAAAACACAAATGTAGGCAAAGGAGCCAATCGCTTTTTAGCACGGCTCCTTTTATGGGAGGCTCAACCGCTATTTCTCGTTCTCAACCTCTGTCACGGTAAACGATATCGATGTGATCTTCCAATCATCTTCTACCTTCACCAAGCTCCATGACTCCGTGCCCCACGCACGCATTTTACCGTTAACATGATCGCTATAACTGAAGTGAACACTGCCTAAATAACCGTCGGTTTGAATCGTCAGATCCCAAATCTTTTCTTCCTGCGCTTCGTCGTCGGAAATCATTTTCAGCACCGAACCAAACTGACCAAAGTTAACAGAAGCTGGATAATCTGGATTTTCCGCCCGCTTGCGCGCGAGCATTGCATCGCTAAATACCGCAATAAAAGGGATGTCTTCGCTGTAAAACAAGCTTGCAAACGTCGCTTTGTCTTTATTAATAATGCTGGATTTGAACTGCTCTACAACCTGCTCAATGTGCGCTTTAGCGGTGTTAATTGCCGCTGCCGCCTGAACCTGTTGAGTCGCGTCGGAGTTACGCTGCGTTGGGGATGGATTTGCAAAAGCGGAAGTACTCAAACCCATGAAAAGTAACCACATTCCTTTTTTCATTTACTGCTCTGTGTTGTTGTGTGTGCATTTTCAAAGCAGGCTAGCCTCCTGTGAATGAGCAATCACTGAATCAATAACAACACTCAAGTTTCCTCGCTAAAACACGTCCTTTTCAATGCTGTAAATCTCATCATCAATAGATTCGACTTTTGCCGCAACAATGGCACGTGCATCATGCACACCTCGATTATAGAAATACGCGCCCATTTCTTTGCCGATAAAATCGAGTAAAAACTCGGCGTCAAACTGCCCGATTTCTTGGTCTAGCTCGTCTTCAAAATAACGCTGTAGTTTTGCCACCATGGCTTCTTTTTCTTGGGATGAAAATGTAATGTCAGACATAATTACTGGGTACTCATCACCGTTTTAGGAATACCGTGCGAAGGTGTGTACTGTTTAACCTCAACAAAACCCGCCTTTTTATACAATTCAATGGCTGGCGTATTCACAACAGCGGTTTCAACAATGGCTTGATGAAAATCGAATGTATCAAACAAAAAAGCGAGCAACTTTCCTGCAATGCCTTTTCTAAAATGATCAGGAGACACCGTTAAACTGTTGATGTGTAATACCGATTCCCGGTACGTAATTTCAACCACTGCCGCCAGCTCATGCTCATGCTCATGCTCATAAAAACCATAAAACTGGGTGTGAGCTTGCTCAATATCACTAACAGTGCGAGACAAAGGTGGAAAATCCGTTACGCCAATAAGCGCAGCTTCAATTTTATAAGAAGACTGAAAAACCTGATAAATACGACGGGCGACTGCCGTTTGGGTATGCTCTAGCTTATCAATCATGCTCGTTATCGCTCGTTTTACGGCTGCTTTTTTGGCTGTGGTTAACGCTATCTTTATGGCTGTCGCTAAGGCTTTCTTTGTGGTTGTTTTTAACGCTATCTTCACGGTTATTTTTGAGATAGTGCAACTCGTGTAACTTTGCTTCTTTTAAAAACCCGTACATTGCATCAATGGTCGCGTGAACCAACCCTCTTTTTCCCGATAAAAACATCTTTTTAAGAAAGTAGGCTTTAATAAACATCACCGGAAAAATCAGCAGTAATTTTAAATAAGAAGGCTGTTTGCCTTTGTTGAATTTTTCCTGCGCCTTAAGGGTGGAATATTTGTTTTGTTTCGCCATTAGCACATCGGTGCTGTGATAACCATAATGCTTCACCAAACCCAGTAACGACTCGGTTTTAGCGCCCTTTTCAAGCACCACATTTTCATGCACTAGGCGGTCTGTTGGGAAGGCAACTTTGTTCTTGTGATAAACGCGTACAATGGAGCGTTTACCCGAAGAAGGAGACATTTCTTTGCCCCAAAATAAATCTTCAAAGTAAATGCGATAAGCATCCGCACTGCGCGCGTCAACACGTTGTTGTATTAACGCACTGTGCTCTGGTGAAATCACCTCGTCGGCATCGATGTTAAACACCCACTCGTTTGAACATAAACTCATCGCGTGTGCTTTTTGTTTAGCAAAGCCAAGCCAGTCTTGATGATGGATTTTCACCGCGTAACGGGCCGCAATTTCAAGGGTTTTGTCCGTACTGCCTGAGTCCACAAGCACCACTTCATCGAAATGTTGAACGGATTGAAGCACTTCTTCAATGTGCGCTTCTTCGTTTAACGTGATGATAAAGACACTAATAGGAGTGTGGGACAAAGGACTACTCCTGCGACGACGTTGACGATTGTTGATTGATAGACCACAACGCAGCGTACTTGTGAAACGCGTACTGCCCCAAAATAATGGCCATTAAAAAGCCGCGCTTGCCGTCTAAAAAACCAAGGCGGAAAATGTACTGCTGCAAGAAGTCGACAAAAAAGCGTAGTACCGAGTAACTTAACGAGGTGCGCTTCTTCTTTTTGGCTTTTTCTTGTGCGCCTAAAACACCGTATTTTAGGTGTTTTTCTTGTGCGTGATAGTAGTTTCGCCAGCTGTAATGCAATAGCGCTGTTTTCAGCACTTTGGTTTTTACAACGGGCATTTCAAGGGTTTCGTGTACGCTGCGATCTTTAAAATTCGCGCCTTCCTTAAAGAAGATTTTCCCTTGCGGAGAAGCATAACGACCGCGCTTAAGGGGCTTGCCGAATAAATAAGTGTGCCACGGAATTTCTAAAATGGTGGCATCAAGGTCGGGCTGAGACATCACGTTATCAATTTCAGCTTTTAATGCTTCGGTCACCACTTCATCTGCATCGATGTTCATTACCCAATCATGCTCGCAATAGCTCAATGCACGATTGCGCTGTGGACCGTATCCTGGCCAATCGGTTTGGTACACTTTATCGGCGTATTTTTCACAGATTTCGACGGTGCCATCGGTACTTCCGGAGTCTAAAACGATGAGTTGATCTACCCAACCTGCCAAGGGTTTAATCGCTGCTTCAACGCGATCCGCTTCATTGCAAACGATTAGAAAACATGAAATTTTACGTCTTTGCATTTAATTCATTCTATTAAGGCTATTTTTTAATCTCGGCGAATCCGAATTTAGTGGTCAGTACCATGCTGATTTACGTCTCTCCTGTCAAGTAAACAGATGTATTCTCCCGGCGCTTTGCCCGCGCAACACCAAGCTTTTAGCCATATTTCGTTAACGTCTACTTTACGCAATAACGTTTTTATTTTCTTAAATAGATAAACCTTGTTTATTTGAATTCTAATTTTTTTACAAGATATAAAACGTCTCTAACCCCCAAGCAAACATTCACGTTTACGTACCATTTTCACGGATAACAAGCCCTATTTTAACTCATTAGGTTAAGTAGCTTTAGTTATGAGCGAAGATAACAGAATATAAAATTTAATTTGACCTCTAACTATCACCCTCTAAAATTACATCGAACTCTAATCATTACAACTCTAACCAATAAAGGTGGAATACTATGCAATCTCCAGACGACCCCTCACTGAATTCATGGTTTGAACGTGTTTCTTTGCATTGTTCAAACTGTTTCAACAGAACGAAAACGCAATTTTCAATTTGCGCCGCACTCTTTCCTTACTTAGTTTTTGTCGGCATCCTCTCTTTATTCGTCAGCACGGCTAATGTTAAGCGCAGGCGACAACGCACCGCGTAAACTCATTTCACGCTAATCTCACATCTCGTTTCTAAGACTTTTCCAGACTCTTATGAGCTTGGCTACACTTAATAGGTAAGCTGACCATAGGAGTCTATATGGTGTCGTTAGAATCTCAATTTCCAGAAGTCATCGAGCTCATTCATCAATATAAGGTAATAAGTTCTGTGTTGTTGCTTTCTGTCGTGCTGTTTATTAAGCGATTGGTGGTACGCCATGTACACCGTGTAAGCGAGCTTAAAGGCGAAGATAAACGGCACCAACTGAATACGTTAAAGAACGTGTCTAACATCGGTATTTTTATTCTGATGCTGCTACTTTGGTCGACCGAGTTACAACAGTTTGCTTTGTCTGTGACGGCGTTTTTAGTGGCGTTTGTGCTGGCAACACGGGAATTTATTCAGTGTTTGTTAGGGTTTGTTTACCTTGCTAGCTCTCGCCCGTTTCGCATTGGGGATTGGGTGCAAATTGGCAATACCATTGGCGAGGTGGTGGAAACAAACTGGTTAAAAACGGTCATGCTTGAAGTAGATGCTCACACTTATGAGTACACAGGGCGACACGTTTATGTTCCCAACAATAAATTAATTACGAATCCGGTCATTAATCAAAACTTTATGCGCCGTTACGCCGTACATCACTTTGTGATTGTGACCGATTCCGATGTGGATGTGTTTAAATTAAAAGCTCACCTTGAAGCGTTAGCCAGCCAACATTGCAGTCACTTTAACGATGTTGCCGAGCGTTATCGCAGTTTTATTGAAAAGCGCATGGAGATAGATTTACACATGCTAGAGCCTGCGGTGCGGATCACCACAAACAAATTCGGTAAATTTGAAACGGAAATTAGCATCTTTTGCCCAACGGAAGAAGCGGTTAAAATCGAGCAACAAATTAGCACCGATTTTATGAAGCATTGGCACGACATTAGAAGTAAATTGTACGCAAACACCAATACGGTGCGTTTTGCCCCAACCAGCGATATCGACATTTATCATTCTTAGTATGTTCAATTCCAGACACAGAGACAAAAAGAAAGAACGCCGTAATCAACGCGGTTATCAAATTCGAAAAACCAGCGTGAAAGATGAGTTTATCGATAAACAAATTCTGGCGATTCACGCTGCAATGGTGGAAAAGCTTTTGCATCACCCAGAACTGCATCAACACGTATTCGACACGCTCGAACAGCGCCTTGAAGCAGGAAAGCTGCGCTACGGCGGCTATATGACGTGGTTTAGTTTGATGGACAACATCGAGGATGCTGCCTTGTTTCGAAATGGTGTGCTTGAAGACTCTCCCAGAATGAGAAAACTCCGGCGCAGCACGCCCTTCGTTGGCATTCTTACCGAAGAAGAGCGCCAAGCCGCACTCAATCAAACGGCGTGCGGCGATACCAGTATTGATACGATTTTGTACTAGCTCTTCACGGCTCCGGGTATTTGCGACAAACGCTGTGCTAAATCTTTCGCAGGTGTAAACCCCATGGCGAGCGGGTAAGCTGTATTGTTATCATTCACATAGAACAACGCTGGAAACCCTTGCACTTGTAATTGACGGCTCATTGCAAGGTGATGCTGAAACGCTTGTTCGACATCCTTTGATTTAAACATGGATACAAACGCTGACTCATCAATGCCAATAGACTGCGCACACTCAATCAATGTGGCTTCCAACGACGGATTTTTAGCCTGCAAGTAGTAAGCTGATTGTATCGCCTTTGCCATTTTTTTAGCGCTTTGCGGCTGTAGTATTTCAGCTGCGATAACCGCACGGCAAGCTGGGTAGGTTGAACGGTACGGGGTATTGCGTTGCCAATAATCGTGATTAAAAGTGACTTGCGCTTTGCTTTCTATTTGGTGCCAGTAGGATGATATTGCTTGCTTTAAGGTATCGTCCATCGGCTCATCATTATCAGGCGCGAGTCCACCCATTACCCAACTCACTTCCGCTGAAGGAAATTCTTCTAAAAACTGCTCTAATTCAGGCTGAAACCCGTAACACCAGCCACACATGGGGTCCATCACATATAAAAATCGCATTGTTCGCTCTTTGTGAGTTTAAAAAGTTGTTAATAAGGAATAACGGTGGATTACACCAGAACGCAGCCTAATTTAATACAACAAAGTGTAAACCGCTTTCTATCGTC
>CAXRCC010000237.1:0-15941 GCA_964228975.1 Paraneptunicella sp.
AATAGGTCTTCTTTTGATAAACCTTTAAGCTGTGAAAGCTGCTGCTTCAAACACGCTTTAATGTTAGCGGCTACCGTATCGTAGTCACGGTGCGCACCGCCTAATGGCTCATCAATAATATTATTGATCAAATCCAGCTCTTTGATTTGAGGAGCTGAAACCCCCATCGCCTCAGCCGCTAAGTTTGCCTTTTCTGCACTCTTCCACAAGATAGAAGCACAGCCTTCAGGGGAGATAACTGAATACGTGCTGTTTTGTAGCATGTTAACGCGATCGCCCACACCAATGGCTAAAGCACCACCCGAGCCACCTTCACCAATAACGGTACAAATAATAGGTACCGAAAGCTCAGCCATGACTTTTAAGTTTTGTGCAATGGCTTCACTTTGTCCGCGCTCTTCTGCGCCGACTCCCGGATAAGCTCCCGGTGTATCAATGAAAGTAATAATGGGAAGTTGGAAGCGATCCGCCATTTCCATTAGGCGTAGTGCTTTACGATAACCTTCTGGCTTTGGCATGCCGAAGTTACGTTTAATCTTCTCTGCCGTATCACGCCCTTTTTGATGGCCAATGACAACAATGGGTTGATCATCAAGTTTTGCCAAGCCGCCAACAATGGCTTTATCATCCGCAAACGCGCGATCGCCACAAAGCTCATCGAACTCGGTAAAAATGCGTGGGATATAATCCAATGTATAGGGACGCATAGGATGTCTGGCTAGCTGAGAAATTTGCCACGGGCCCAAGTTGTCGAAGATTTTCTTGGTCAATTCCGCGTTTTTCTCACGCAGCTTGGTAATTTCTTCTTCTAACCCTAAATCAAACTCACCACCCTGATTGACCGAACGTAGTTCTTCAATCTTCGCCTCCAACTCAGCGATAGGTTGCTCAAATTCAAGGAAATGTAAACTCATTCAGGTTCCTACTACTATCTTATCGTTTATTATTCGTTCTGACTGCGGTTAGAACAGACAGGTAAATTAACACCCCGCCAGCAAAACAACAAATTATTTTACCCGTGCGGTTTTTAAATTCCCTGAATTAAAAAACTATCTTTACTGGATACCCAATAGCGCCTAGTGGAAAACCATTTGGACTTGCTCTTGTCCCAGCATTTGTTTCAGTTCATGTAGCAGCTGATCATCCGGCACAAGATACCACATTGCCCCAACGTCTAAAACGACTTCCGCCTCATCTTGCCAATAATGAAGACTGATCGGACATGTCCCACCTGCGTATTCTTGCATTGTCGCCTGCAAGTGAGACATATTCTGGGGCGTACACCAGCTTTTTTCTATACCGACTCGAATTCTTCTGACGTACTTTTCTCTGGCGCCAATGGTATCCATACACTCACGTACTGAAATAGTATGGCCACCATTAAAGTCATCAAAGCTCACAGAGCCTGTAACGACCAATACTTTGTCGGTTTGTAAGATTTCCTCGAAACGCTCAAAGTCATCCGGGAAGAAGCGCGCATCTACGCGGGCACTTTTGTCATCTAAAGTCACAATACACCAACGACGCCCTTTTTTATTCACCATCACGCGAACGCCAATCACAAGGCCAACCGCGGTAATATTGCCATCTCTTGGCGTAGGTTTAAGGTCGACTAAGCGGCCTGAACAATAGTGCTTAATTTCTTCACGATACTGATTGATGGGGTGACCGGTTAAATACAACCCTAATGTTTCTTTTTCCCCATTTAGCCAACGCTTTTCCGGCCATTTAGGCACATCAGAAAACTGACGCGTTGTGTCTTCTGGCTCAGAAGTCATTAGTCCGAACATATCACTTTGACCACAAAGCTCATCTTTTGCGTGCTGATCCGCAGCGGCAATAGCGTCTGGTAAGGTTTCCCACAATATTGAGCGATGCGAGCCATGATTGCGACGCCCCTCTTCTTGTGGCGGTAGCAGCTCATCCATTGCCCCAGACAACACCAATTTTTCTAAAACTCGCTTGTTAACTTTCTTAAGCTCAACCTTGGTACAAAAATCAAATAAGTCGGCAAACTTACCTTGTGATTCTCGCGCGTGAATAATGGCTTCTATCGGGCCTTCTCCCACCCCTTTAATTGCGCCAATACCGTAAACGATGTCACCTTGCGCATTAACTGAAAACTTGTATTTCCCTGTATTTAGATCAGGCGGTAGCACTTGCAAGCCCATACGCTGACATTCGTCCACAAGGGTGACGATTTTATCGGTGTTATCCATATCCGCCGACATAACCGCCGCCATAAATTCAGCCGGATAGTGCGCTTTAAGCCACAGGGTTTGGTACGAAACCAAGGCATAAGCCGCTGAGTGAGATTTGTTAAATCCGTATCCTGCGAACTTTTCTACAAGGTCAAAGATTTTTGTCGCCAGCTCAGGATCGATATTATTCTTCTCGGCCCCTTCGGCAAACATGCCGCGCTGTTTCGCCATTTCTTCAGGCTTCTTCTTACCCATTGCACGACGCAATAAGTCAGCGCCACCGAGCGAGTACCCCGCCATCGCCTGAGCGATCTGCATCACCTGTTCTTGATAAACAATAATGCCAAACGTTGGGTCCAAAATATCTTTCAAACAATCGTGTTGATACTCATGATCCGGATAGGCAACTTCTTCTTCCCCTTTTTTACGCAGGATGAAGTTATCTACCATGCCCGAGTCCAACGGTCCCGGTCGAAACAGCGCGACCAAAGCGATAATTTCTTCGAAGTTATCTGGCTGTAAACGTTTGATCAGGTTTTTCATACCCGATGATTCCAGCTGGAAAACGGCGGTTGTTTCCGCTCGCTTCAGCATGGCAAAACTTTCGGGGTCTTCTAATGGAATCGCCGAGATATCAATGTCCTTACCTCGGCCTTCTCGCACCATATCCAATGCCCATTGAATAATAGTTAAGGTTCTTAATCCGAGAAAGTCGAACTTAACGAGCCCCGCCGTTTCAACATCATTTTTATCGAACTGGGTGACGGGGTTATTACCTTGATCATCACAATAAAGTGGAGAAAAATCAGTAATCTTGGTTGGCGCAATAACAACGCCTCCGGCATGCTTACCGGCATTACGAACAACCCCTTCCAAGATACGCGCCATGTCGATGAGGTCTTTCACTTCTTCATCTTCGTCGTAAGCTTCTTGAAGTCGGGGTTCAACGTCAAAGGCTTTACTCAACGTCATGCCAGGATCTGGCGGAATTAATTTAGAAATGCGATCAACAAAGCCATAGGGGTGACCCAAAACACGTCCAACATCGCGAACCACCGCCTTTGCAGCCATGGTTCCAAATGTAATGATCTGAGACACTGCATCGCGTCCATAAAGATCCGCAACGTGATCGATAACTTCATCTCGACGATCCATACAAAAGTCGATATCAAAGTCCGGCATTGATACCCGTTCAGGGTTCAAAAATCTCTCAAATAGTAAGTCAAATTCTAACGGATCAAGATCGGTGATTTTAAGTGCATAAGCAACAAGTGAGCCCGCACCCGAGCCCCTTCCCGGTCCAACAGGAATCCCGTGATCTTTACTCCATTGGATGAATTCCATAACGATCAAGAAGTAACCGGGGAAACCCATTTGGTTAATCACGCCCAGTTCAATATCAAGGCGCTCATCATACTCGCCGCGCTTCTCTGCTCGCACATCCGGATCAGGAAACAGGAACGCTAAACGCTCTTCCAAACCTTCTTTAGATTTAAGTACAAGGAAGTCATCTTCTGTTAAATCACCCGTTGGGCATTTGGGCAGGAAGTAGGTTCCTAACAGGACGGTAACATTACAACGTTTAGCAATTTCAACCGTGTTTTCGATGGCTTCAGGAATATCGGAAAAAAGCTCAGCCATTTCTTCTGCTGAGCGCATATATTGTTGTTCGCTATAGAGCTTAGGACGACGGCTGTCTTCTAATGTGTAGCCGTCGTGAATGCAAACCCGGATTTCATGGGCATCAAAATCAGACGCTTCATTAAATACCACTTCGTTCGTTGCCACGACAGGCAAATCATTGTTCGCGGCCCAATCCACGGCAGCATGAAGGTACTCTTCTTCCCCTGCTCGCCCTGTTCGATGCAATTCTACATAGTAGCGCTCAGGAAAGTGTTGCTTATAGAATTCAGTGATCGTGGCTGCCTGAGCTAAATTGCCTTTTTGTAAAGCAGCCCCTAAATCACCGTCTTTTGCACCCGATAAAACAATAATTCCTTCGCGATGATCAGCTAACCAGTCAACATCAATGACAGGACGATCGCCAATATACCCTCTTTGATAAGCGCGTGAAATGAGCAGGGTGACGTTCTTATAGCCATCATTATCTTGTGCTAGCAGCGTTAAACGAGTGAGGTTTTCATCGGGTAACTGCGGATTTTGCACCCAAAAGTCGGTGCCAATAATAGGCTTAATCCCCATGCCATGCGCCGTGCCATAATACTTAACCAAACCACACATGTTCATCTGATCCGTAATAGCCACTGCTGGCATATTCAGATCTTTAACCTTCCCCAGAATCGGTTTGATTTTATTCAAACCATCGCTCATGGAAAAGTCACTATGTACTCGTAAGTGGACAAACTCGGGTTGTTGCATGGGTCGATAACCTCTGAACAGTTAGGCTTTTGGCGCTAAATCTAATGCTTTTTGAACGGGTTTAAAGCTGCGGCGGTGCTCCGGCAACGCACCGTGGATCTGCAACATTTCCATGTGCAGTTTGGTTGGATAGCCTTTGTGTTTATCAAAACCAAACGCTGGGTATTTCTGATGAAGTGCGTGCATCTGCCTATCGCGAAACTCTTTTGCCAGAATGGATGCTGCGGAAATTTCCGCCACTGAGCCATCTCCTTTAACAATAGCTTCACTTGCGTAGGACCACTTTGGACAGCGGTTGCCATCCACTTTTACAAAGTCAGGTTGCTTATCTAATTGCTGAACTGCGCGGGTCATGGCAAGCATAGTGGCTTGCAGAATATTGATTTCGTCAATTTCTGTGTTGGTTGCAATGCCAATCGCCCAACTAATTGCCACTTCTTTGATTCGAGGTTCCAGAATCGCCCTTTTTTTCTCAGACAATTTCTTAGAATCCGTCAGCCCTTCTAGGCCGTGATCAGGCGGTAAAATAACCGCTGCCGTCACCACATCTCCAACCAAGGGGCCGCGACCGACTTCATCAACACCAGCAATTAGCATGAGATTTATTTTCCTTGCATCACTTCAATAATGGCATCCGCAGCCTGTTTATCTGCATGCCGATTTAAGTTTTGATGTAACTCAGTGAATGTATCCATTAATGCCTGATTATCACTCGTCATCAACTGAACTAAATGGCGACAGATTGTATCGGGATTCACCTCATCTTGTAATAGCTCAGGTACGATTTCTTTGTCCGCCAAAATATTCGGCAATGCGAAATAATCGGGCTTGTACAGATACCCCATAATCCAATGAGTGATAGGTGCCAGTTTATAGGCCACTACCATTGGGCGTTTACACAGCATTGCCTCTAGCGTTGCCGTACCAGAAGCCAACAGCACTGTATCCGATGCCAGCATCACATCACGCGCGTTACCGTCAATCACATTGTAGTTGAAGTCAACAGGGTGCTGTTCGAGATACGTTTCGATTTGCTCTCGACGTTTTTGGTTAACAGCGGGGATCAACACACGTAAGTTTGGTAGCTTTTTCGCAAGCGCTTCGGCGCTTTTCACAAACACGGCTAACAGCTTTGCCACCTCTCCCCCTCGGCTACCCGGCAACATGGCAAGTATGGGTATATCTAGAGGGAGCTCAAGTTTTTGTCGTGCGGCCGTTTTGTCTACAACAATTGGAATTTGATCCGCCATTGTGTGACCAATGAATTTTGCATTCACTTGGTATTGTTCGTAAACCGCAGGCTCAAAGGGGAAAAGGCACAATACTAAATCTACGGCCTTTTTAATTTTATGAACACGATTCTCGCGCCACGCCCATATTGTTGGACTAACATAGTGAGCCGTTTTGATGCCCTGAGCCTTCAATTTGGCTTCTAATCCAAGATTAAAATCCGGCGCATCTATTCCTATGAAAATATCGGGAGGGTTCTGTGTAAAATGGGAAACCAGTTCTGCACGAACTTGGAAAAGCCGACGAATTCGGCCTAGGACTTCAACTAAGCCCATCACAGATAATTCTTCCATATCAAACAAGGTATTAAAACCTTGTTCAATCATGAGAGGGCCGCCAATTCCCTCGAAAACGGCATGAGGAAAGCGTTGCTTAAGCTCTTTAAGCAAACCTGCACCGAGAATATCTCCGGATACCTCACCAACCACAATACCAATGCGGATACGTTTTTCAGACATACGGAACACTTCTCGGTTCAGTGTAATTGCGCAACACTTTTGCGCCTATCGAACAATCCCTCGGGTCGAGCCTTTTAGGAAATCCAACAACATTTGAACATCCGGTTCATTTTGCGCCGCATTTTCAAGCTCTGAAATAGATTCCGCCGTTGTATTGCCCGAACGAAATACGGTGCGATACGCACGCTTAATGGCCATAATCGTTTCTTTAGATTTCCCTCGACGGCGTAAACCTTCGGAGTTAATGCCGTGCGGTTTACCGTCATGACCCAACATGACAAAGGGAGGCAAATCCTTAAGGATGATGCTGCCGCCACCGGCGAAACAGTAGGAACCAATTTGACAAAATTGATGAACCGCAGACAAGCCACCTAAAATTGCACCATCGCCGACGACAACATGGCCCGCCAGCGTACACGCATTCGCGAAAATACACCCATCGCCAACGATACAATCATGAGCGACATGCGCATAAGCCATAAACAGGTTATTACTGCCGATACGCGTAAAGCCACGATCTTGAACTGTTCCACGGTGAACCGTCACGGACTCACGAAAGATATTGTTATCGCCAATTTCTAACGTGGTTTTTTCACCTGCAAATTTCTTGTCTTGGCAATCTTCACCAATGGAGGCGAATTGAAAAATACGGTTGTTCTTACCAATCTTACTTGGCCCTTTAATCACAACGTGAGAGTGAATTTGGCAATCATCACCAATTTCAACATCGGGTCCAATAAGTGTGTAGGGACCAACGGAGACATTGTTCCCTAATTTTGCATCAGGATGTACGATAGCGGTTTCGTGAATCACGGCTTACATTTTCCTCATTGCACACATAAATGAAGTACAGCAGGCTTCCACGCCGTCTACGTAAGCGTAACCGGTAAACTTCCAAATGCCTCTTCTTTCTTTTTCAAAGAAGACTTCCATATCCATGCGATCGCCTGGTGTCACTGGTCGTTTAAAGCGCGCATTATCAACACCTGCAAACAAGTATAGATCATCGGTGTTACCCACCGTTTTAAATCCTAAAATACCTGCAGTTTGTGCAATGGCTTCTAGAATCAATACACCTGGGAAAATAGGCTTACCGGGAAAATGACCTGTGAAGCAAGGCTCATTAAAAGTAATGTTCTTGTATGCCTTAATGCTTTCACCTAATTTAATTTCAGTGACTCGATCAACCAAGAGCATGGGATAACGATGTGGCAACAATGCCAAGATCTCTTCAATTTCAATTTTATCGATTACTTCACTCAATCGAATGTCTCCTATACAGAACATTAATCCGGTTCAAGATTAACATGGAAATTTAGAATGGGTGCCGGACTAGAGTCCAGCACGGGGCGGCACGTTATCTTTTCTCTAACGCCTTAATTCGGGAACGAAGATCACCAAGATTACGAAGCACTGCCATATTTTTGCGCCACTCTTTGTTCGTTGTCGCAGGCATACCTGAGGAATAAACACCAGGTTCTGTAATGCTTTTTGTTACCATCGAGAAGCCAGTAATATGCACGTTATCGGTAATTTCAGTATGCCCATTGATAGCAACAAAGCCACCAATAACACAGTGTTTACCAATGTTCACACTTCCAGCAATAACACTACAACCCGCTAATGCAGAATGATCGCCCATCACAACGTTATGAGCAATTTGGCATAAGTTATCGATGATCACGCCATCACCAATAATGGTGTCATCTAGCGCCCCTCTATCAATGCAAGAATTTGCACCAATTTCGGTTTTATTACCGATAATCACTCTACCGACTTGTGGGATTTTCACCCATTGACCTGCATTAGGCGCATAGCCAAAGCCATCCGCACCAACAACAGTGCCGGACTGAACTAAACACTCATGCCCGAGTTCACAGCCGTGATAAATCGTGACATTCGGCCACAAACGTGTGCCTCGACCAATTTTTACATTTTGACCGATAAAACACCCTGCGCCAATTTGCACGCCATCTTCAATAATGGCGCCCGACTCAATAACAACATTAGGCCCAACGGAAACATTGTTACCTAAAGTAGCAGTTTCAGCAATATTAACCCCTTGAGCAATACCTTGTGCAATTTCAGGCGTGTCGTCCAAAAGTTGCGCAATTTTCGCGAATCCAACATAGGGATTCTCCATCACCAAGCAAGGGCACGGGCAATGCGCTTCATCATTGGGGTGTAATATCACAGCAGAGGCGTGAGTGGCAGCGAGCTGGCTACGATATTTGCTATTGGAAAGAAATGAAATCTGACCACTTTGAGCTTTACTCAAAGTGGCGATTGAATCCACCTTGATGCTTCCGTCACCTTGAACGGTTGCACCAACGTGTTCGGCTAATTCAGCCAAAGTGTATGATGGCATAGTAATAACAATTCGTTAAAGTTATTTGCTAAAAAGCCGGATTACTTAATTTTGCTTACTTTATCAACGACTTTCTGAGACAAGTCGTTACCATCTTTAATGAAAGCAACGGCACCTGCATTTAAGATAATGTCGTAATTTTCTTCAGCCGCTACCGCGTCAACACTTTGCTTAATCAAACCTAAAAGCTTGTTACGCTCTTCGCCTGCACGCGCTTGCATTTGCTGGCGCAGAGGTTGTGCTTTTGCAGCATAGTCGTCACGTAAAGCAATTAGCTTATCTTCAAGTTCTTTAATTTCCGCTTCGCTCATCGTTGCAGTATCACGCTTTTGCTTTTCCAAGTAGTACTGCAAGTCTTTTTCCAAACGCTTAATTTCTTCCATTTGGTCTTTGAATTCAGTGGCAATATCTTGCTGGATAGTTGCTGCTTGAGGCAATGATTGGAAAATAGATTGCACGTCAACCACACCGATTTTTTGCGCGGCGTGAGCCTGTGCTAAACCAACCAACATAACCGCTACTGCAACGAGTGTTTTATTTAAAAAGTTCAAGTGATACTCCTTATTTATTTTTTATTCGTTTTTATTAGGGAAGAAGACTCAGCCGACTTCGTCCCCAAGTTTATATAAATTTAATTTAGAAAGCTTGCCCGATATTAAACGAGAAGAACTTCACTTCGTCTCCAGAGCGCTCTTGCATAGCGCGTGAGAAACTGAAAGTCATCGGCCCCATTGGTGACAACCATTGTACCGATAAACCGTATGACGCTCTAAACATCGTTTCATCGCTAAAGTCCATTAAGCGCTCAGAAGAAATATCACTCGCTTCTAAATCCTTAATGTCGTCATAGTCAAACTCAGTGTCCCAAACGTTACCAGCATCAATAAACAAGCTAGTACGAACAGAGTTAGAGAAATCTTCAGAGATGAACGGCGTTGGTACAATCAACTCCATGCCACCTAATACCATTGCGTTACCACCGATAGAGCGCTCAGTAACAAAGATTTGATCAGACTCAGGTCCTAATGTCACTGATGAACCGTCGGGAGCCGTAATGGTTTGCGGTGCACGCTGTACGCCACGAGGACCTACGGTGTTATTTTCAAAGCCACGCAAGGTTCCACTACCACCTGCGGTGAAGTTTTGTGTAAACGGTAAGAAGTGATCGCGACCATTGAGGCTGCCATAACCGTTACCATAACCCGCTCTAATGCGGGTTAAGAATGACCAGCGCTGATCACGCGAAATAGGGAAGTAGAAACGAGAATCAAACTCCATTTTGTAGTATTTCGCATCGGAATTCGGTGTTGCCACACTTAACGTTAAGCGCTGATTTGAACCCGCTGTTGGGAACACACCTCGGTTAAGTGTTGAGCGGCTCCATGCACCCGTTAACAAGAAAGTGTCGTACTTAATCGGTGCATCAGGGTCATTTGGATCAGCAAACAAATCGTAGAAGCGAGCGGTTTGGATATAGGTATCGCGCTGAGAAAGTTCCTCATTACGATAAGAAAGCCCAAAGCTCAAACGGTTGTACTGGTCGATTGGGAAACCAAGGTTTGCGCCAATTGCGTAAGTTTTCGTATTAAACCGGATAAGGTTTACATTACCTGCATCTAACTCGCTGTAAGAGATGCTACCGCCTAAACTAATACCGTCTATTGTGAAGTAAGGGTCGTTGTAGGTTACCGCAACGCGCTGTTGGAAACGGTTAGTGTTGATGTTAAAACCAACCTGTTTACCCGTACCTAAGAAGTTGTCTTGCTGAACACCAGCTTGCAAACTCAAACCTGTACGGTCACCAAAACCGATACCCGCATTAAATGAACCTGATGGCTGCTCTTTAACGGTAAAGTTAACATCTACTTTGTCATCGTGATCCGGCAATCTCACCGTTTCAAACTCCGCTTCTTCAACGAAGTTCAATCGACGCGTCATGTTGGCTTTAGAGTTTTCAAGTGCAGTATTTGATAACCAAGCACCTTCCATTTGGATAACTTCACGGCGCAGTACTTCATCCGCTGTTACTTGGTGACCCGCAATATTAATACGACGTACATAAATACGTTTACCTGGATCAACAGAGATAACCAAATTTACGGTTTTCTCTTCTTCGTTGATTTGAGGAATTGTGGTGACGGTTGGGAAGGCATAACCAAAACGACCAAAGTATTTGCTAATAAACTCTTCTGTATAGGTTACTTCAGCTTGGTTATAAAGCTTGCCAGCAGCTAATGGAATAACAGACTCTAACGTTTTCTCGTGCCCTAACAACTCACCAGACAACTCAAAACCGGATACCGTGTATTGCTCACCTTCCGTAAGGTTTAACGTAATATAAACACCGGTTTTATCAGGTGTCATAGACACTTGCGTCGAATCGAGGTTGTATTTCAAATAACCTCTATCCATGTAGTAACTGCGCAGTGTTTCAATATCACCCTCAAGTGTTTGCTTCTGATAACGAGTTTCCGTTAAGAAGTCCCACCAAGGTGCATCGAACTCAAGTTCAAAGGTTTTTAATAGTTCAATGTCTGAATACACTTCGTTACCGACG
The DNA here is from genome assembly GCA_964228975.1 of Paraneptunicella sp. Taxonomy (GTDB): domain Bacteria; phylum Pseudomonadota; class Gammaproteobacteria; order Enterobacterales; family Alteromonadaceae; genus Paraneptunicella. The sequence goes on from CAXRCC010000237.1 coordinate 11,254, forward strand.
ATATTGATCTGCGCAATATCTGCAGCATCACCTTCTTCAAATAAGAATTTAAGATCAACACGGTTACGCGGCAGCGGTGTGATAATGGCAGAAACATCAGCGTTATACTTGCCCACACTGTAATAGAAGTCTTTAAGACCGTTCTCGATAGAGGTTAAAACGGTTTTATCAAGCGGCTCACCAATTCGGATATTACTGCCGTCCAAACTTTCTTGAAGCTGCTCGTCTTTAATATCATCGTTGCCATCGAAAATAATATTACTGATCGTTGGCCTTTCTTTTATCTTAATAACTAAAACGTCGCCGTCGCGGAGTACTTCAATACGTTCAAAGTGGCTAGAAGCATACAGCGAGCGAATTAACTGAGTCGTACGAAAACTGTTAAGAGAATCGCCGACTTTGACGGGAATGTAAGTGAGCGCGGCACCAAGGGCGACCCTTTGTAGTCCTTCAATTTTGATATCTTGAATGACGAAATCACTGGATGCGGCTGCGTAGGCTTTTGTCCCTGTGCACAGCAATGACATAGCTGCTACAAAACGAATAAACTTCATTTAATTATTTTTATCCAATCAAAGTTAATAAGTAACGGCAATCTCTTACCTATTTAATCCGGCTTCGGTTATGCCAAAGCGTTAGAGCCGCGCAATATCGTTGAAAATAGCCACAGCCATTAACAGCATTATCACCGCACCACCGATTCGAAATCCAATTTCCTGAATATGGTCAGGAACCGGCTTGCCCCGCAAAAGCTCTATAAAATAATAGAGTAAGTGCCCGCCATCAAGCACCGGAAGCGGTAAAAGGTTGATTATCCCAAGATTGACACTAATCAACGCCAAAAAGCTTAAAAAATATACGACTCCAAACCCTGCACTTGCGCCAGCGCCTTGTGCAATGGAAATTGGACCGCTTAAATTTTTCACCGAAACATCGCCAGTTAATAGTTTTCCTATCATTTCGATGCTAAGAGTGATTAAGCGCCACGTTTTTTGTATAGCTTGCCCGATGGCCCCAAAAAAACCGTATTGCTGATTAAAGCGATACTGTTCAGGCCAGGGCTCTGACTGAGGGATCACACCCAAGTAGCCTTGTCCTTCGCGATCTGGGTGAACACCGATGCCAGCCATAACAGGTACATTTCGCCCTTCCCTTTCCACCATTATGCCAACGGTTTTATCGGGTCTCGCTGAAATGTACTCCACTATTTGTTCCCATTTTTCAACAGGAGTTCCGTCGAGCTGCACAATTTTATCATTTTTCAGTAAACCCGCGCGACTAGCAGGTGAATTATCTGCAACTAAACCAATTTGCGTCGTGATGGGTGGGCGAAACGGAATCAAACCTAAACTTGATAAGGGGGATGCTTTATCGGGGTCGAAGTGCCACTGACGGATATCTAAAATCACTTTTGATGTGGCAAAGCTCGTCGGATCTTGTACTTCAATTTCCATCGAATCATCACCGATGTGAGACACCAGTTCAAAGTTAACCGCTTCCCAATCGCGGGTTTCTTTTCCATCTACTCGAATAATTTCACTGCCAATAGGAATACGACTTTGCGCGGCAATACTGTTTGGGGTGACGTCACCAATAACCGGCTTTACCGATTCAACACCGATAAGATAAACAAAGAACATTGCAAGCACAGCAAAGAGTAAATTAACCAGCGGCCCAGCGGCAAATACGGCCATCTTCTGTGGGACCGGACGGGCGTGAAACTCGACAGCTCGCTCTTGTTCTGTTACATCGTCTACACGGCTATCTAGCATTCTCACATAGCCACCCAGTGGGATGGCCGAAAGTGCAAATTCAGTTCCGTGTTTGTCAGTGGTTTTCCAAAGCGGTTTACCAAATCCGATATTAAAACGCAGCACCTTAATACCTAAACGACGAGCAACGTAAAAGTGCCCCCATTCATGAACGGCAATAAGAATACCAATCGCAATGACAAAAAAGATAAAGCTCCAGAAAAAACCAAACATTACTGCAAACCTCTCAACAGTTGATTAGCAATGCTTCTGCTTTCTTGATCATGCGAAATAACCGCTTCGATAGAGTCCAGTTGTCTCTCTGAGACTCTCTCAACAACACCTGCGTTAATTTTGGCAATATCGGTAAAACGGATTTTCTTATCAAGAAAAGCAGCAACGGAAACTTCATTCGATGCATTTAAGGCTGTACTCGCCCATTGACCCGCATCAACCGCATCGGTCGCTAACTTCAAATTAGGGAAACGTTCAAAATCAGGGGGACAAAAGGTTAATTCACTCAATTGCATGAAGTCTAACGCTTCGACGCCAGAATCAATTCTTTCAGGATAAGCCATGACATGCGCAATAGGAATACGCATATCTGAACGGCCCATCTGCGCTAACACGGAGCCATCTGTGTATTGCACCATAGAATGAATCACGCTCTGCGGATGAACAACAATTTGAATCATCTCTTTTGGCATGTGAAACAACCAATGTGCTTCGATAAATTCTAGCCCCTTGTTCATCATGGTTGCCGAATCCACTGAAATTTTGCGCCCCATATCCCAATTCGGATGACGACACGCTTGTTCTGGCGTCACACTTTCAAGCTGCGCGATGGGCATTTGTAGAAAAGGGCCACCGGATCCGGTAAGCAGTACCTTAGCAATACCAAGCTGTTTAACTTCTTTGGTACTGTGGATAGCCTGAGGTAAACATTGGAAAATAGCGTTATGTTCACTATCAACGGGCAGCAGCAACGCGTTGTTTTGCTCTACCGCTTGCATGAACAAGCTACCCGACATAACTAAAGACTCTTTATTAGCGAGTAGAATTTTCTTACCCGCCTTGGCCGCTGCGTAAGTTGGCGCTAAACCTGCCGCCCCCACAATTGCCGCCATGACCATGTCGACTTCAGGCAAGGTTGCAACAGTGATCAGCCCTTCTTGCCCTACGAGCACTTCAACGTTTTGAACACCTGCGCTTTGCAGCTTGTCTTGTAATGTTGAATAGTGTTCTTCACTCGCGCAAACAATATATTTAGGAGAAACCGCTTTGGCCTGCTCTACCGCTAAATCAAGCTGGGAAAAACAGGTGATGGCAACAACATCGTACTTATCAGGATGTCGCTGAGCGACATCCAAAGTATTCACCCCTATCGAGCCTGTCGAACCTAATACACACAGCTTTTGCATTTACGCCATCCAAGAAACATAACAAAGTGCAAAAACAGGAAAAGCCGCGGTTAGGCTGTCTATTCTATCCAACAAACCGCCATGGCCGGGCAGTAGATTTCCGCTATCTTTACAACCTGCAGAGCGTTTAAACATACTTTCGTTTAAATCCCCTAACGCGGAAACCGCAACGGTTAACCCACCAATCAATAAATGAATCCAGATGCGGCTGTATTCCACCTGATAGTGTAAGGCAGCAAACCCGATAATAGCTGATGAAGCGGCAATACCACCAAACAACCCTTCAAGGGTTTTGCCCGGTGAAACATTAGGACGTAATTTGTGTCGTCCAAACTTGACTCCAACAAAAAACGCACCAATATCGGCTGCCCATACAATACCCAGCACATAAAAAATAAGTGATGCGCCATAAAGCGGCTCAACGTCGTATAAGCTTGTACGTAACGTTACGATGGCAACCCAAGTAGGGATTAAGGTCAAAATGCCAAAGAGCCCTCTCCACAAGACACTTGTTCGCCAAAATGCGTTATAACGCGGATAAACAATTATAAGTGCAAGCGAAACAAGCCACCACAACGCCGCAACGGATAATATCCAGCGATAAATGGCATTAAGCTGGCCCTGATACCAAATTTGCTCGGTGGGAATGTAATAGATGAGGAAGAGGCACAAACCGAGAATAATGGCAGTATAAATTGATTTAAAAATACCGATGGTTAATCCGGTGAGGTTTGCCCATTCCCAAGCACCAAGCGCCATGACGATGGCAACGGCAAATAAAAATCCTTGAAGGGGTAAAAAGAGAATGGCAAAGAGGGCGAGTGGCGCCAAAATCAATGCCGTAACAATACGCTGCTTTAACACGCTAATCCCCTTGCACTATTCATCTTCGAGCTGTTCTGGTGTTTTACCGTAACGACGTTGTCGCGAAGTAAACTCATCAATTGCCACTTGAAACGCTTCTTCATTGAAGTCGGGCCATAATGTCTCGGTAAAATACAGCTCAGCGTAGGCAATGTGCCAGAGTAAAAAGTTGCTAATACGTTGATCGCCCCCTGTACGAATCAATAAATCGACATCAGGCTGATCGGCAAGTGAGGTCAACTCGTTGAACAAATGTTCGTTCATAGATTCTGCGTCTATATCACCTTTTTGGACTGATTCAACGAGCTTTTTACAGGTATTAACGATTTCCCATTTACCGCCATAGTTTGCGGCAATGTTCAAAACTAAAGAGCGGTTATCTCGAGTGAGGGCTTCTGCTTCTTCAATTTTTTTGATTAATTTGGGGTCGAAGCGAGACTTATCTCCGATGACTTTCAGTCGCACATCGTTTTTATGCAACTTTTTAACTTCGCTCCCAAGAACGAAGTTAAACAGTTCCATAAGCGTGCTAACTTCTTTGGCCGGACGTAACCAGTTTTCGCTACTGAAGGCGAATAAAGTTAAGGACTCAATATCATTCTTACGACAGAATCTTACTGAGCTACGCACTGACTCGACACCAGCCTTGTGT
>CAXRCC010000238.1:0-9504 GCA_964228975.1 Paraneptunicella sp.
AACTCATCAGCGTCATTGCTAGGTTCAGAGGCTATTGCTGCCAAAGTATCAGCGTCATCGTTGGTTTCAGAGGCTGTTGCTGCTAGAGCATCAGCGTCATCATTAAGTTCAGAGACGATTGCTGCCAATGTATCGGTAGTCTCTTTGGGTTCAAATTGTTCATAATTTGCATCCACAACGTCGGTGGATAATGTTTCACTTTGTACCAAACCGCTGTCGTCTGGCGGCAATGAAAAGGCCATTTGTAGGCTTTCTAGCGAAGGCTCTTCTGCGCCAGCTTCGCCGTTGTTTTCTTGTTGTGAAAGCTGTCGTGCCTGTTCGCTTTGGGCTAATTGCTCAAACTCATTGTAAGCGGCAGCCGTGTCTTCGAGTTGCTCAAACGCTTCTTCAAAAGTGGGAGCCGGATCCGGCGGTAAAGGATGAAACAACGATTCATTAATGCTAAAGCCCGGTGCGGTTTGCAGGGGTAAGTGTATGTCGCTGTTGCTTTGTTGATAACAGCGCGGCAGCAGCTTTTCGAAACCATCCGTTTTGGGTGACAATTTGGCGCTAAATAAATCCACTGCGCGATTCAAATCAACACTTTCAATGGCGTAAGGGAAGGACTCGTTTAGCTGGGAGCCGTCTACTATGCGTTTGAATAAAATCACCTCTACATCAAACCACCAAGCATCACTTTGTGCGTGAACCGTTTGGCTGGCTAAGCTCGCTATGCCGCCTAATGTCAATAAGGCGGCTTTTACTGAGCGCGTTAACACAGAGCGTGTTTTTCGGTGAGTACTAAACAAAGCTTGCATAAAAAACTTAGGCTACCTGCTGTTTTTCAAATTCTTCCAACATTCCGCTGATGAGTTTAACACGCTCGCTTGCATTCTCCGTTGGAATTTTAAATTTGAGTTTTTGTGGACCATCAAATTTATAAATATTCGGTTGAGATTGTAGCAGCTGTATTAAAAATCCGGGGTCCACTTTGGTGCTTTGTGCAAATTCTACTGTGCCACCTGCCTGTGTTGCTTCGATTTTCACAATGCCTAATGAGTGCGCAACCAGCTTCATTTCACTAATGGAAATCAGGTTACGAGTGGCGTCTGGCAGTAACCCAAAGCGATCGATAAGCTCAACTTGGGCGTCCTCTAGCTCATCCACATTTTTGCACGATGCAATCTTTTTATACTGAGATAAGCGCGTATTGACATCAGGAATATAATCCTCCGGCAGTAGTGCGGGAATGCGCAGTTCAATTTCAGTTTGTTTCGCAAGTACCGAATCCAACGTGGGTTCTTTGCCTTCTTTCAAGCACTCTACGGCTTGTTCCAGCATGTCCATGTACAAACTAAAACCAATGGTTTGCATTTGGCCGGATTGGTCTTCACCAAGCAATTCACCCGCGCCACGAATTTCTAAATCGTGTGTGGCAAGGGCAAAGCCTGCCCCTAAGTCTTCCAAAGAGGCAATGGCATCTAAACGCTTTTTGGCGTCTTTGGTCATGCGTTTAGGGTGAGGCGTGAGCAAATAAGCGTAAGCTTGGTGGTGAGAGCGACCGACACGGCCTCGAAGTTGGTGCAACTGGGCTAAGCCAAGGTGATCAGCTCTGTCCATAATAATGGTGTTTGCCGATGGCACATCAATCCCGGTTTCGATAATGGTGGTACACACAAGCACATTAAAACGTTGATGATAGAAGTCCGACATGACCCGCTCTAGCTCGCGTTCGCGCATTTGCCCGTGAGCGATATCGATTTTAGCTTCGGGAATAATCTCAGCGATTTCTTGTGCGGTTTTCTCGATGGTGTCCACTTCGTTGTGTAAGAAGTAAACTTGTCCGCCGCGCAAAATTTCACGCATGATGGCTTCGCGCACCAAGGGTTTGTCTTTTTGTCGAACGAAGGTTTTAATCGCTAAGCGCTTGGCTGGCGGTGTGGCAATTATCGATAAGTCTCGCATACCAGATAACGACATGTTCAAGGTTCGAGGAATGGGCGTGGCGGTCAACGTCAGAATGTCTACCTCTGCGCGCAGGGCTTTGAGCTTCTCTTTTTGCTGCACACCAAAACGGTGTTCCTCATCAATAATCACTAAGCCAATATCGTGGAATTTTACGTCTTTTTGAATCAGCTTATGTGTGCCGACCACAATATCCACTTTGCCTTCCGCCAAGTTTTGGAGCACTTGGTTTTGCTCTTTTGCAGACTTAAAACGCGACATCACATCAATGCGCACAGGCGTGTTGGCAAATCGGTCGACAAAATTTTCGTAGTGCTGCTGAGCAAGCAGGGTTGTTGGAACCAAAATCGCCACTTGCTTGCTTTGGCTTGCGGCAATGTAAGCTGCGCGCATGGCCACTTCTGTTTTACCAAAGCCCACATCGCCACACACGAGTCTATCCATGGCATTGGGCGATTGCATGTCATTTAACACGGCGCTGATAGCTTGTTGTTGATCTGCGGTTTCCTCAAACGGGAAGCTATCGGCAAAACCTTGGTAACCGTCCCAATCAACAGGGTATGAGAAGCCCGGTTTGGCGGCGCGCTGGGCATAAACGTCGAGCAATTGTGCTGCAACGTCTCGGATTTTTTCGGCGGCTTTTTGTTTTGCTTTGCTCCACGATTCAGCGCCCAGTGAATGCAAAGGGGCATTATCGGTTTCGCCGCCTGTATAACGGCTGATTAAATGCAAAGAGCTAACGGGCACGTACAGCTTGGCTTCTTTGGCGTATTCAATGGTGAGATATTCGGTGGCGATGCCGCCTACATCTAAGGTTTGCAACCCTTTGAATCGGCCTATGCCGTGATCAAGGTGTACCACGGCTTGACCGGGAGCAAGTTCCGCCAAGTTGCGAATCACAGCACTTTCGTCGGTGGCTTCGCGTTTGTCGCGCAAGCGTCGCTGACTCACTTTATGGCCAAGCAATTCGGTTTCGGTAACCAGTACCAGTGGCGCATCAGATTCATTAATAATGAAACTGTGCTCTACTAGGCCCACACAAATGCCGACATTATCATGTCCAGTTAAAAAGTCCTCGAAACTGGCGACTTCTGTTGGGCGAATATCCGCTTTTTTCAGCAGAGTTTGCAGCGTTTCGCGACGACCTTGGGACTCCGAGCAAAACAGCACTTTTTGGCCATTTTGATGCCACTGCTTAACCTGCTCCTGAATTTTCGTTGTGGGTACTTTTAGCGAGGGATTAACCGCAATATCGCCCACTTGCTCGATTTGAAAATTACAGACTTGGGATTTGTCGGTATCGCCAGCTTCTACAAATAGAGAGGCGCGTTGCCAATTTTTTAATGCTTCAAAAAGCTGCTCGATACGCAGGAATAGTTCATTTGGCGGCAACAAGGGTTTTAGCGGATCCCAGCGGTGTTGCTCGTAGCGCTCGGTTAAATCAGCCCAGAAAAACTCGGCAGAAGATTGCAAATCACCGTGCGTAAGGATGAGGGTTTCTTTGGGAAGGTAATCGAAAAGCGTGGCGCTCGACTCAAAGAAAAGCGGCAAGTAATACTCTATGCCCGCCGGCAACATCTTATTGCTCACATCATGAAAAATTGAGCCTTTGCCTAAACCCGTATCAAAGTGCGCTTTGTAATTATTGCGAAACCGTTCAATAGCGGCATCGTCCGTCGGAAATTCGTGAGCGGGCAACATACGGATTTGGTCGACCGTTTCTTGAGAGCGTTGATTGTCTGGATCAAACAGGCGAATGCTATCAATTTCATCATCGAACAAATCTATGCGATAAGGCAGCTTACTCCCCATGGGGTACAGGTCAATGATGCTGCCACGCACGGAAAATTCACTGTGCGCCATCACTTGATTTACATGGGTGTAACCGGCTTTTTCTAATCGCGCACGAAAGGTGTCGATATCCAGCGTTTGCCCCTTTTCTAACATCAACAGGAATTGCCCTAAATAGTCCACGGGCGCCATGCGTTGCAGCAGGGTATTAACGGGCACAATAAAAATGCCAGAACCTGGTTGAGTAAGCTGGTACAGGGTTTCTAAGCGCTGAGAAATAATGTCCTGATGCGGCGAGAAATTATCATAAGGCAGCGTTTCCCAGTCGGGGAACACTTGCACCGACGCATCGGAGAAAAATCGGATCTCTTTCTCTAACTTAAGCGCACTTGGCGTATCGGCGGTCACCAATAATGTTCGGTGCTTACTGGCCTTTGCTGCTTGGCTAATTAACAGCGCCGCAGCGCTGCCGTGAAGGTTTGCCCAATGCTGATGATCACCTGCTTTTTTGGGCAGGGCAGGTGCGAAAATGCTACTGGTCATGGATTGTGGAGACTAAATCTTTACTATTAATTTGAATTTGGCTTTCGGCTTTTACGTAGCTGTAGCGTTTGTAGATGAAGGCTGGCACGTACCAATAACTCCTGATCTTGTTCTCGTATGCGAGTAAAAATCAAAGACACCTTATATTCTGCTGCTTGTGCGTTTTCTGATGTGCTTTCATCTTCCGATTGTGTTTGGGTGACTTGTTCGCATTCAACCACTTCGCCGTAACAAAATACCGCGCTGGCTTCGACATCCAAAAACACCTTTATTTCGTGTCGCGACCCTAGGGTTAACGGCTCTGCCATCGTAACGGTGACGCCGCTGCCACCAAAGGAGTGGGTGCGAAACTGGTAATCCTCTGCGTCTTCTTGCCTTAAAACATAAGACATAATGAGATCGATTTTATGGGATTGGTGATTTAAAAACTGTGCGAGTTCAGAGGCATGATCGCCAAGATTTCGCAGTGGTCGAATGGCTTTAGCTTCGATGGTAGAAATATCGCTGGCAATGCGAAATGCATAGGGCATGTGCTCGGTGAGATGCTCAACATCTGGCAATGGCTGATTATCAGCAACGGGTGTGATGTTGATGTTGGTTTCGTGTTTTACCGCAAAGTACTCACGAAACTGTTCGCGTTTTTCTTCTAGCGTTAAATTATCCATCGTGGGATCAGCTAAAAATTCCTATTAGTTACCTTGCGTTAGGGTAGTACGAATTGGCCTATCTAAGCAAGGTAACAAAGGGAGAGATATCGTAAAAAAGCGTGAAGACACTGTGTGTGGGACTAAGGCCCGGCGGGTAGGTGTTTTGATTCCCATTGCGACGACACGGATATGGGAAATAATCACGTAGAAAATAATTTTCACATTGATTGAGAGCGACTGTCTATTTCGTACAAAACATGAATTTCGCCCTTGTCTAATAAAGAGATGAGATGGCGGAGCCTGCAAGCAGATAAAGTTTTATCGAAATCAGGAGCCCTTATGCTGGTCGATCTTGAGCAGTCTATCATCGCGTATATTCAAAGCGTGATGTCACCTTTAATACCGTCTTTAATTGTGCACGCAGGTGCCGAACCTGAATCCTTAGCGCAAGACAAAACCTACATCCATCTTCAGTTAACGCGTGCCCAAGAAAACACCGCACTTAGCGGAATAGGGGAAACGGTTCGCACCGCTGCTTCTCATCATCAATATCGTCGTTTAGCGCCTTTGTGGTTGGATTGTCAGTTCGAGATTCAAGTCAGCGTGGGCGAAAGCGCACAAAGCGAAGACAGCTTCTTTGAACAAGTGCAATCGCCCACCCAAGCAAACGCCTTGGTGCTAAGTAAGTTGGTGAACTTATTTGAAGCGGACGTACACGCCTTATCGGGCTATCTACTTGGCAGCTTTGCGCAAACAGAAAACGCCAATGAAATCCATTCGATGCGTTTTGCTGGTATTGCCCTGAACGATGCAAAAGCATTGTGTTTACACGCTTATATTACGGCTTCCATGCATCTGTTTGATGAAATCTTTGTTGGCCCGCCAGTGCTAACGTCAGAAATTTCTTCGTTTAAATCCATCGATTAACCAGCACGGATTATTGCCTCACCATCCTTGCTTTTTCATGTGTGGCGAGCGCTGAACTCGAAGTGTGCGTCACGTTGTTAAAAACCTGCACCATTCTGCAATTTACGAGGATCTTCAATGAACGATCATAAAACTCCCGGTGTCTTTACCAAGGAAACCTCGACGCTAGCTCCTTCCGTCGCACAAGTTTCCACAGCGGTTCCTGTATTCATCGGGTACACAGAAAAAACGTTAGAGCGCGATGCCGATGGCCTTCCGCAGCTTGTTAGCATTAGCTCTATGTTAGAGTATCAAGACACTTTCGGTGGCGCTTTCTTTGACCCGAATTACACGGTAAAAGTGAAAGGCTACTCTATTCTTGATATTCAAACGCCGGAATCGTCGTACATCATGACGCCAAGTTTGGATTTGTTCTTCAAAAATGGTGGCGGTGTGTGTTACGTCATCTCGCTAGGCACATACGACCAAGCGCCCGTGAAAGGCGACTTTGAGAAGGCGCTTTTGTCTCTTGAGAAAGACGATGTGCCTACGCTAATTTGCCTAACTGACGCGGTGAACTTGAACCCTGATGACTATCACGACTTAGTTCAACAGTCGTTGTTACATTGTTCAAAAATGGAAAACCGCTTCTGTATTCTTGACGTGCTAAATCACGATGCTGATGGCAATGAGCTTGGCATTGATGATGCGTCAGCGGCGTTTCGTGAAAGCGTGGGCAATAACCACTTAATTCACGGCGCAGCTTATTACCCGTACGTTCGTACCACTATTACTCATGCCTTTAACGACGAATCTGTGCGTTTAGCGGGCTTTGATGATGAAGTGGCGCAGCACGTTACCGACCCCAATGGCGTGGCGTTTTTCTATGCGGGTGATGAAGGTCAAGAGGCGAGCGTTTCGGTTGTCGAGTCTAGCGAAGAAGCAACAAGCATCACCACAACAGATACGGCTTTAGTGGTTCAATTAGCGGATGGCGAAACGAGCATTTCATCGGTTGAGTTATTCAAAGTGTGGAATGGCCTTGGCAAAGCTGCTCGCGGTAAGTTCAGCATGGCGCTTCAAGGCACATCAGAAGCCTTAGTTGAAGCGTTTGCCCCTGTCACTATGCGCTATCACGAAGGCCGATTAGTGCAAAATGTAAACGGCTTAGGCGTTTTCTATTACGGCAATGAAAGCGACAAACCGGCGGTAGAAGTCTTGCTTGACCAAGCTGAAACGGGCTTTGCTATGACGCCACAAGCAGACCCAGGCGCAAAAACAGCGCTGGTGATTTCTGTGGCAGCAGACGCTACGCTTTCGGATGTGGTAGAAGCATGGCGCGCCGTGTCGGATACGCAATTATTCGACATTAAAGCCCTAGGCACTGGCGATGCAGCGATTACTGCGTTGGCGCAAACAGAACTTGAATACTTCACGTCCGACGTGAAATTAAAAGACATCAAGTTCGATAAAGGCGCGCTTTATAACGACATCCTTGCCGAGCTAAGACTGCAACGTATGGTCTTGCCACCGTCATCTGCCATTGCGGGTATTTACGCGGCAAATGACAGCACATTTGGTGTGTGGAAAGCGCCTGCCAATGTCGGCGTTGCCTCGGTGATCGAGCCTGTTCGTCGCTTAAATAATCGCGAGCAAGAAAACCTCAATGTGGATGTTAACGCGGGTAAGTCCATCAACGTGATCCGCACCTTCACAGGTAAAGGCACATTGGTTTGGGGCGCGCGTACACTTGCAGGTAACGACAACGAATGGCGTTATGTCAATGTGCGTCGTTTGTTCAACATGGTTAAAGCTTCACTGCAAAAAGCCACGGGTTTTGCGGTATTCCAGCCAAACACACCAATCACCTGGTTGAAAGTGCGCGCCTTAATGGAAAGCTACCTAGAAGACTTGTGGCAAGCGGGCGGCTTGGTTGGCGACACCAAAGAACAAGCTTTCTTTGTGCGTATTGGTCAAGGCGTCACAATGAACGAAGACGATATTTTAAATGGTCGCATGAAAATTGATGTTGGCCTTCGTGCTTCTCGCCCGGCTGAGTTCATCATTATCAACTTCACGCATCACGTACTAGACAACTAATTTCGCGCGCTAATGTAGGCAAAAAATTAGATAACTCGTTTAGACGACGGGTACTGCCCATTTTGCTGCCGATTCTGGCGGCACATTTCAATCGTTTCCTAAAAATTGGAGTAAACCACTATGGCATTATTGTCTTCAAATTACAGTGTGGAGTTTGTTGATCCACTCGATGGTGAAGATGCCCCGATCATATGCAAAAAAGTGTATGGCCTAAATTTACGTTTAAAAACGGCACGTTCCATTAACCAATTTGGCGCAATGGAAAACATCGCAGGCGACATCGAGCCAGTTTCACTCACGCTTGAGCGCGGTGTAGGCAAAGGCTTACAAGGCTTGTATTCATGGTTCAAACAAGTGCGTGAAGGGGATGTCGATAAAAAAGAAATCCTTATCACCTTGTACAACAACGCTCAAAAAACCGATGAGCCAGCCGTGACGTGGCGCGTTAAACGCTGCTTCCCAGTGGCGATTCATGCACCTGAGTGGAACAGCGAAGAAAACACCATTGCGGTGGAAAAAATCGAGCTGATTGCCGAAGACCTCGAAGTCGAATTTCCTTAAGTCGTTATGTTAACTCTATGCGGATTATCACAGGGTAATCCGCATCTTTTCTTAAGGAGGTTTTTCACTGTGGAAAGCTTTTTATATAACCAGTTTATTTTGCAGTATGGGCATCGGCTGCCAACGCCTGACGATAGTAAAAAGTTCGAAACTAGCCAATTTCATTTCGACAACATTGTGAAAATGAAAGCCGACTTAGGCACGGGGCTTTACACGGAAGGTTCGGGTAATTTGGCCAATGTTAAAGCCGCTACGAACCCTGTTTATTTTACGTTTCGTCAAACGTTACAAGTAAAAGAGGATGGTACGCCTACAAGTTATCGACGCTTAAAAAGAGGGTTCACCAATAACTTTAGTATCGGCATCAAAGACGGTACGCCTAAGAGTATCAGTAACAGCCAAGTGGGCTCTATTTCCGGTGGGCAGTATACGGCTATCCCTGAAAATGAAACCGCTGTAGAACGAAGCATTTTTAAGTGGGCGGAAATGATAAATGGCGGGCAAATTGATCGTGCCCCTGTGACCATTTTCGGCAGTTTTTCAGAAACGGTAAACAGCTGCACGGAGTTTGTCCCTGTGGTGAACTTAAAAGGGGCGATTCCGTTAGAAGCACGCATTAAACGAAATCCATACAAAGGGGTGAATGTCGCGGAGCTCGATTTTGTGGCTGATTCGATGTCTTTCTTCGATGCATCGGCTGTATTCGAGCAAGTTAGCTAAAAGGGGGCAAAATGAGTTTTGTTGATCATACCGAAGACTTAAGAAATGGGCTCGAATTCGATGCAGGAACACATGCGCCGCCTGTGGTCTCCTATTTCCAAGTGACGTTTTTTCCGGGTTATTTAAACGGTGTTAAGTTCGCAAAAGTTGTCCTGAATGCTGTGACTCACCTGCGCATCGAAGAGTTGGTCGCTTTTTCAACTTTGCTGGGGATTGCTCGCACAGAAGAGGGCGGAAGGTTCGATAGAGTGAAATCGGGTATTAACCCGCTTGATTTCAGGTTTAACAAGGT
>CAXRCC010000239.1:0-12302 GCA_964228975.1 Paraneptunicella sp.
AATTCACTTATAAATTGATCAAGCTGTTAAAAAATAGCCGCTCTATTTTTAATGTAGAGTTGTGAGTTTTCTAAAAGGTGAGTTAAGCCGATTCTATTTTTAGAGTGTAATAATGTCCTTTTTGGTGGGGTCGCGTAGGAAGTAGGAAGTAGGAAGTAGGAAGTAGGAAGTAGGAAGTAGGAAGTTGATTATCGATATAAGTCATGACGACTGGCTGTTATTGAAGAGTGATAGCGCGATGCTCGCTTCATCAAAACGTTGGTTTATTCATAAATATTTTGAACCTGATATTACCCGCTTTTGCTTCTTTTCGTATTCATCTGTATACCTAAGTTTGTGCTTGGCTCTCTACAAGTGAAAAATAATGATCTAGGATGTACTCACTTCGGTAACAAGTTCTCGTATTTTAAACAATTTTAGAAGCAAATAAGCTCATTCTTTGGTGAGGTCTTTTTGCAATAAAATTGAAAGGTATAGAAAGAGATAGCAATGTATACGAATTACGTCGCAAAATTTGAACGCGTTCATGAATTCTTAGAACAAGCCTCAGAATTTATTCTGGCAAAGCGATTGGACGCATTTAAGCCTCTGGCCTTTTCGTTTTACGTAGAATGTGCAACGCATGAGGGTGCGCAAGCTGTTACTGAATATTTAATGGAAAATGGGTTTTCCGTGGTAATGGAAAAAGAAGACGAGTCCAATAAGTGGTTATGTTGGTGTCATTGCACATCAACCCCCACGCCACTGAAGTTGGAAGCCATGGCAAGCAGCATATTATATGCGGTGAAAACATGGGAAGGAGCGCTTATGCGCTGGGAAACCAATCCATATAATTCGGGACAGGAGCTAGGACAGTTGTTAGCAGCTTTCGAGCTTCAGTTTTTGCAGGAGCAATCAGGCGTAACGCCTATTTAAATGCCCAATATAAGGTGCATAACAATAACAATTTGGGTTTTCGGTCAGGTTGGTTTGCGATAGCCCCCACTATTTACATGCTAGCCTGAATTAAGCCTCCAGGCTTCATGTCTCATATCGTGCAAGGATGCCCATTTCTTTCTTCTTTTTCTTCTTCGTCATCCGTTATTAAAATAATCATTGCGTACAAATGCTTGGGTTTCAGGCATAAAAAAGGGCAGCCATACGCTACCCAATTCGGTCATTCATTTGTGCTTAGTCTTCTCGCTTTAGTGATCAGTGACTCTTAAAGCATGAGTCTTTAGAGTGCTAATTTTTTAAAGCCGAGCTATCTAAGGCTTTTTATTTACAGCACTAAGCCTGAGTTAATTTCTCTTACGTCTTGCTCAGACAGCGTACCTGCTGACAACTTCAACGATAAAACGCTTGTAATGTAACCATAGCGGGCAACCGACAAGTTACGTTTTGCATCGTAAAGGTTACGAGTGCTGTTTAATACGTCAACGATTGTACGCGTACCTACTTCGAAGCCAGCTTCTGTTGCTTTTAACGCACTTTCTGCAGAAACCACAGCTTGTTCTAACGCTTTAATACGTGAGATAGAAGAGGTTACGTCGAAGAAGTTAGAGCGCACATCTTTTACCACTGAACGGTAAGTACGTTCGCGATCTTCACTTGTTGCAACAAAGTTATGACGAGCTTGTTCTGTTGACGCTGCAACAGAGCCACCTTGGAACAAAGGAATACTTAACTGTAATGATGCGCGAGTAGAGTCAACACGGTCTTGCGATTGGCCGATGGCCGCATCAGAAGACTGACCTTGAGTATCGTTAGAGTTGTAGTTAACTTGTAACCCGAGTGTTGGGTAATGACCCGCTTTGGCAATGTCGATGTCTTTTTTCGCAATATCAACAGAAATCTTGCTTGCGGCTAACTGAAGGTTTTTATCAGCAGCGCGCTGAGACCATACGCTGATATCGTTGGGCGCGGGCATGTTTGCGCTGAACTTAGAAGTATCGAGCTTCGACATATTCTCATAGTAACTGCCTGTGATTTCCCACAGTAGCTCTTTGCTCTTTTCGACTTCGTATTGCGCGCTGATTTCGCTGGCTTCTGCATTGTCGTACAACGCCTGCGCTTCATGTACATCTGTGATGGCCGTTAAGCCAACTTCAAAACGCTGTTTTGTTTGCTCCAACTGGCGAGCAATCGCGCGTTTTTCAGCTTGAGAGAATTCCAAATCATCTTCGGCGCGTAATACCGCAAAGTACGCTTGTGTGGCGCGAAGAATTAAATCTTGTAACGCTTGACCGTATGAGGCATCAGCTTGTGATGCAACAAGCTCGGCACGGCCCAAACGTTTCCAGTTTGAGTGATCGTAAACAGATTGTTGAAGGGTTGCACCGTACACATTCACGTCGCTGAAAATATCGCCGCGAGTTTGTGATTCCGTCACTGTTAATGAAATTTGGGGAAGTAAGGACGCTCGGCTCAGGTCTATACCTGCATAAGCTGAGTCTTTGTTAGCTTTGGCTCTTAACGTAGCAGGGTCATTGCTAAGTGCTTCTTGGTAAATTTGCTGCAGATCTGCTGCGAAGGCCTGTGTGGAGACACTTAATCCCACCAGTAAAGACAATAATGTTTTTTTCATTTGCTTTCCTAGAGTTCCAACAACCTCGAGGGCTTAATTAATACTTTGTTATAATCAAATGTAATGTTGCACTTTGCTGCTTGTGCGATTGATTATTAAGACTTCCCTATGGGATATCCACGAACGCAAAGTCTAATGGAATGAAATGTAAGGTAGTATCTCATTCTAGTAACAGCGTAGCTTAAAGTGTAACCGGATATTTTGTGCATAAATAAACTAGTCTTCATGATAGGCTATGTCACCCAAATTGAGAACCTTTGAAACTAGGAAATTGAAAAAGTTTTCGCTTTTTCAATACGCTAGGTGAATCTAATGACCTCCGTTCAAAAGCTTAAAATAGAAGATGTAAATATCGAGTCCGTTGAGCCTTTATACAAAGGTTTTTTCACTTTTAATAAGTACGTTTTTAAACACAAACTGCACGAAGGTGGTTGGAGCGAGCAAATCTCCCGAGAGATTTTCGACCGCGGAGACGCCATTGCATTACTCCCTTATGATCCCGTCACAAAAGAGTTTGTTTTAATTGAACAGTTTCGAGTGGCGGCAACACGTTGCACCGAAGACCCTTGGTTACTCGAAGTCGTTGCTGGCATGATTGAAGAAGGGGAGTCGGAAGAAGACGTTTGTCGTCGTGAAGCCATGGAAGAGGCGGGCATTACCGTAACCGATTTGCATTACATTATGCGTTATTTACCCAGTCCGGGGGCGTGTACAGAGCAGTTGATTTTATACTTTGCGCTGGTGGATGCTTCAAATGCGGGCGGTGTTCATGGGTTAGACAGTGAGCACGAAGATATTTTAGTGCACCGAATTCACGAAGATACCGTAATGCAATGGCTAGATGAAGGCAAGTTCATTAACTCCGCTACAATCATAGCGTTACAGTGGTTTGCACTTAATAAAGAGAAACTCAACTTAGTGCGCAAGCCCGAGTCAGCATAAGTTAGGTCATCTTTAGTCGTGACGATAAAGCGAAACTTATGGTAGATTGACTCGCTCGATGTGTTTATTTTTAAACCAATTCAGCCGCGCGTTTTCCCATGTCGCACGCTTTTGCGACGTGTGTTTGAGAAGTAAGTAACGCGTATAATGCCAATGAATTTATCAAAAAAGTGATCCGCACAGCCCATGACAACACTTAATTCAAAACGTTATTTCCCTGATTTACGCACATTGCACTCCGTATGCGACGTAAATTACGTGCGTTTGCTTAAGCTGTTGCCAGATTGCGACACGCTTGATTTGCAGTATGAATTTGGTGCCAGTCGTTCTTTACAGTATCAGATTGTTATTGAGGAAGTGGCTCGCTACACCACAACCGTGGTGATGAGTCAGATTAACCCGGAAATGCCAGAGTACCTAAAGCCTTCCATGCGTATTCGTTTGTATCATGATGCGCGTATGGCGGAAGTGATTTCTTCGCAGAATATTGCCCGTTTTGAGCCCAGTTACGACTATCCCAATAAAAATATGCACCAAAAGAATGAAAAAGAGATGGTGAACCACTTCTTAAGCGAGTGGCTCTCATTTTGTTTAACGCACTACTCCCCGACAAAACCCGCTCCAACAGCCTAGAGAACAACGTGCCATACCGAATTTTGCAAGTGAGTGATTGCCACCTTTTTGCTGATCGGCAAAAGTGTGGTTACGCCAAAATTAATCCGCTTGAATCCCTCATTGAAGTATTAAAAGATGCGCAAAAAGAACAACCCGATTGTGTGTTGTTTACGGGTGATATTAGCGGAGATGATAGCGAACAAAGCTATCAGCATTTGTATGAAATATTAGCTAACTTGTCATTGCTAGATATCACGCAAATGATTCCGGGCAATCACGATAAACCAACCTTGATGCGACAACGTTTCGGGCAAAAGGTGTGTCAGTTTGATGGTTTCCAAGATATCGGTAGTTGGCGTTTACATTACTTAGATAGCCACTTTGAAGGCACAAAAGGCTTAGTCAGCACGGAAAGGCTGAATGCGCTGGAAAACGATGTTTTTACTGCACCTGAAAAACACCATGTTGTTGCTGTTCACCATCACCCTTTAGATTGTATTCATTGGATGGACAAACACGACTGGGTGAATCGAGATCAATTTCTGCAATTAATGCACTTTTTACCGCGCCCGGTGCGCGTGCTATACGGTCATGTGCATCATGATTTTAATCGTACTTTTAATGGGCAAGAATATTATGCATGTCCATCCACTTGCTGGCAGTGGGCGCAAACACAAGACTTCGGCGTGTCGGATCTGCCTCCGGGATACCGCATGATAGAATTGGGAGAAAATGGCGAGTGGTTAACTTGGGTTAATCGCGTCACTTGGCCCCCT
This sequence comes from Paraneptunicella sp., assembly GCA_964228975.1. Lineage (GTDB taxonomy): Bacteria > Pseudomonadota > Gammaproteobacteria > Enterobacterales > Alteromonadaceae > Paraneptunicella. The sequence goes on from CAXRCC010000239.1 coordinate 4,900, forward strand.
AAGCAATAATTAGCAAAAAGAGGCAACATCACCTTGCAACAAGTACTCATTTATCTTCATGGCTTTTTAAGCTCTCCACAGTCGGTAAAATGCCAAGCAACACTCGACTACATGGCCAAACATCACCCTGATATCACCATTGTTGCGCCGCAAGTGCCTTATTATCCCAATGAAGCCATTGAAACGCTCAGAGAGTTGGTTGCACCGCATAAAGATAAGCAAATCGGTTACATTGGTAGCTCAATGGGAGGCTTTATGAGCACCCAGCTGATGCAGCAATTTCCGGGAAAAGCAGTGCTGATTAACCCAGCGGTTACCCCTCATATTCTACTAAGCGACTACTTAGGAGAGCATGTTCACCCTCATACCAATGAGTCGTTTACTTTAGTGGAAGCGCATATGCAGCAGCTTGAATCTTTAGTGGTGGCTGAACTGGCACAACCCGAGAACTTTTGGGTTTTACTGCAAGAAGAAGATGAAACGCTGGACTATCGCGAGGCGGTCGAGAAATATCAAAACAGCCGAGTGACAGTAGAGGCGGGCGGCGATCATAGCTTTCAAGGTTATGAGAACCACCTACCCAATATTATGCAGTTCCTATTCGAACGCTAACATTATTTCGATATCTGGTCTTTGCGGCGTAGCGTATTAATGCTTACATGAGGCCAGCGTATCTTCCCTGCCGCGATGGGGCTGTCGAAGAAATCTAAAAATACCGTTTGTGAATATTGCAGCTGCAAAATGGGATTACCTTCGGCATCTTTCTCATCTAACTCCTCAATCCAGAAGCTAAATTGCATTTCTGTTGCATCCGCTTGTTTTTCCACAAAAGGAATATTGGTGACGCCCGCTTGTTGCACATTGGTGGCAACAGAAAGCTCAGTGGTTTTCACAATATTTTGATTTTGAATGGCTTCAAATAACAAACGATTTGGATGAACGGGATTAAATAAACCTTCAAACAAATTGTCGTTAAAGTGACGATAAGGCAGCAAATATGGGTTGTCCAAATCGTCGTTCACACCCAGTGGTAAGCCGCTAATATCGGGAATGTCCGGTGCGCCCTTAAATTCTTGACCAGTGCCTAACCCCAGAACTGTGTCGCCGTGCGGAATGCTTCCCATTCTGGCAATGTCCAGCTTATTGGTGGTTTCGTTGGTCATGTGTAGCCACATGCCAGTTTCTTCATGAATGGTTCCGCCAATATCACCGCGCAGTTTGCTGGGAGGGAAATCACTGACGTTAATTTGATTAATTTTCTGAAAGTACTGAATCGCACCAATAAATTGGTCGGCTTCTTCGAACTTTCCACAGGGGTTTTTAACAATGCCTCGATTGGGCACAGGCCCTGCCAGCTCATCGAAAGTGAGAGTTTCATCGTATTGGTTGAGCAATAAACGGTAGTTGAGGCCTTCGTTAGTGCTGCCTGCAAAGGGCAGGGCAATCATATTCCAACCATGCCCGGGAAGGCTGACCCATTCGCCAACAAGCTGCGCTAGCTTGCCCAGTTGTTGCGTGGCCTCTTTGTCGTTCGGTTGTTCGTCGTGGATTTTGGCGCCGACATGCGTGCGGCGTAATGTGCGCTGTTGTTGCTTTATCTGTTCCAATTCATCTTTGTTTAACATGGCTCGATTCCTTTGGGTTGTCCTTGTAGGGTTAAATCAATTGGCAAAGCACAGCAAAATCTTTGCCTAATACCGTATAGCAGAGAATCGGGATTTAGCGAGTCCGGCATTGCTGAAAATAGCCTGAATTGCTACTATCAACACGTTGCGCCTTTTGCGCAGTTGTCGTATCACTCACATAAAAATAAGCTGCTCATGACCAATCAAAGCTATAACGCTGAAGCCATTGAAGTCCTCAACGGACTCGAACCTGTACGTCGCCGTCCGGGCATGTACACCGACACGCAACGTCCTAATCACCTAAGCCAAGAAGTTATCGATAACAGTGTCGATGAAGCTCTTGCTGGCCATGCGTCTTCTATCAAAGTTATTTTGCATGAAGATAACTCCATGGAAGTGATTGATGATGGTCGTGGTATGCCTGTGGATATTCACCCTGAAGAGGGGATTCCAGGCGTTGAGCTGATCATGACTAAGCTGCATGCTGGGGGAAAATTCTCCAATAAAAACTACGAATTCTCAGGTGGTTTGCACGGCGTGGGTATCTCGGTGGTAAACGCGCTTTCTACCCGTGTGGAAGTGACGGTGCGTCGCGATAGCAAAGTGTATCAAATGGCGTTTGAAAACGGCGACAAGGTTGAAGATTTGGCCGTTATTGATTCCTGCGGTAAGCGCAATACCGGAACACGCGTTCATTTTTGGCCTGATGCCAGCTACTTCGATTCCGCTAAATTCTCCGTTAGCAAATTACTTCACGTATTGCGCGCTAAAGCCGTACTTTGCCCCGGTTTAAAAATTAAGTTCGACAACAAAATCGCAAAAGAAACCCACGAATGGCATTTTGAAGATGGCCTTCGTGACTACTTAATGCAAAGCGCGCAACAATACGAAACACTGCCAGAAAATGAACCCTTTGTTGGCGCGTTTGCGGGTAAAACCGAAGCGGCTGATTGGGCGGTAATTTGGCTGCCAGAAGGCGGCGAAGTCGTTGCAGAAAGCTATGTTAACCTTATTCCCACCGCTCAAGGCGGCACTCACGTAAACGGTTTGCGTCAAGGTTTGTTAGAAGCCATGCGCGAATTCTGTGAATTCAGAAACCTATTGCCGCGCGGGGTTAAGCTTACACCGGAAGATATTTGGGACCGTTGTAGCTATATTCTTTCTACCAAAATGCAAGATCCGCAATTTGCCGGACAAACCAAAGAAAGGCTTTCCTCAAGGCAAGCGTCTGCGTTTGTTTCTGGCGTGGTGAAAGATGCCTTTAGCTTGTGGTTGAATCAACATATTGATGTGTCGGATTTATTGGCACAAATGTGTATTAATAATGCACAGCGCCGATTACGCCAAAGCAAAAAGGTGGCTCGTAAGAAAGTAACACAAGGCCCGGCATTGCCCGGCAAGCTAACCGATTGCACCACGCAGGACCCATCGCGCTCAGAGCTTTTCTTAGTAGAGGGGGACTCGGCAGGCGGCTCTGCAAAACAAGCAAGAGACAGAGACTTTCAAGCCATTATGCCGCTGCGCGGAAAAATCCTAAACAGCTGGGAAGTGGACTCATCTCAAGTTCTTGCTTCACAAGAAATTCACGATATTTCCGTTGCACTTGGCATCGACCCAGACAACGAAGATATCTCGGCACTACGTTATGGAAAAGTGTGTATTCTTGCCGATGCCGACTCAGACGGTTTGCACATTGCCACCTTGCTTTGCGCTTTATTTGTTAAGCACTTCAGAGCCCTTGTTAATGCGGGGCACGTCTATGTTGCTATGCCGCCGCTGTATCGAATCGACGTGGGTAAAGAGGTCTTTTATGCACTGGATGAAGACGAAAAAGCCGGCATTTTGGAGCGCATTGAAGCAGAAAAGAAACGCGGCAAAGTGAACGTACAGCGCTTCAAAGGTTTGGGTGAGATGAACCCATTGCAACTGCGCGAAACCACCATGGATCCAAACACGCGTCGCCTTGTGCAACTTACGGTTGACGACAGCACCACCATGCTTGAACTCATGGACATGCTGCTCGCCAAAAAGCGCTCACCCGATCGCAAAGAATGGTTGGAAAACAAAGGCAATTTAGCGGAAGTTTAGGCTTTATATTGTCTGATCCAACATAAAGCAGGAACAGTCTTCCGTTTTCATTGCCATCGAAGATGGGAGATAAGGTTGGGGTATTGGTTACCCGATTATTTCCCCGACTTCTTCCTCTTACTCCCATTAAATGGCTGATCTGAGCTAAAGCGGGTTACCGCCTTTTGCGATTTTGAGCCTTGCGAGCGGGCATTTGAGGAGCGTCCACTTGATGATCGCGAATACTTAGATTTCGCTTTGTTGACTGAGCTGCGCTCATATTCTTTTTGAGCCCTGCCTTTTAATTCGCCTTTGCGCTCAGGCGGGACTAAATGTTTAGGGCCATTCCCAATCAAGTGCGCTTTGCCCATATTCTTCAAGGCTTCGCGTAGCATAGGCCAGTTAGCTGGGTCGTGATAACGCAAGAAGGCTCTGTGTAAGCGGCGATGGCGCTCACCTTTGACCACATTCACTTGCTCACTATTGCGAGTGACTTTATGAATGGGGTTTCTTTCTGAATGGAACATCGTGGTCGCGTTTGCCATCGGTGATGGATAGAAGTTTTGCACTTGATCCAGCTTAAAGTTGTTTTCCTTTAGCCACAGTGCCAAGTTCAGCATGTCGATATCGCGGGTGCCCGGATGCGCAGAAATAAAGTACGGGATCAAATACTGCTCTTTGCCTGCTTCTTTCGAAAACTTATCGAACAGCTCTTTGAATCTGTGATACGTGCCCATGCCCGGTTTCATCATCTTGCTAAGGGGGCTTTCTTCTGTGTGCTCGGGGGCAATTTTTAAATAACCGCCCACATGATGTGTCACCAACTCTTTCACGTAGTTAGGATCTTCAATCGCCAAATCGTAACGTACACCAGAGGCAATCAGCACTTTCTTGATGCCTTTCACATCACGGACTTTTCGGTACAGCTCAACGGTGGGCGTTTGGTCCGTATCCATATGCCCACAAATATCCGGCCAGACGCAAGATAACCGACGACAAGTTTGCTCCGCCTTGGCACTTTTGCACCTAAGTTTGTACATATTGGCGGTAGGGCCACCTAAGTCTGAAATCACGCCTGTGAATCCTGGTACTTTGTCGCGGATTTGTTCCACTTCTCGCACAATCGACTCTTCAGAACGACTTTGAATAATGCGGCCTTCATGTTCAGTGATAGAACAGAAGGTACAACCACCAAAACAGCCTCGCATAATATTCACCGAGGTTTTAATCATGTCGTAAGCGGGAATTTTCGCCTTACCGTAGCTTGGGTGGGGTATTCGGGCGTAAGGTAAATCAAACACCGCATCCATTTCTTCTGTTTCTAGCGGAAAAGCAGGAGGGTTAATCCAAATAATACGGTCGCCGTGGCGTTGAACTAAGGCTCTGGCACAACCGGGGTTGGTTTCTTGATGCAAAATACGCGAGGCATGAGCGTAATGCTTTTTCTCGTCTTTCACCACTTCAAAAGCGGGGAGCTTAACGTAGGTTTTATCCCACGGTTTACGTCTGACGCTATTTGCGCTTTTAGAAGAGTAGGGCTGAACCGAAATAGGCTGAGCTTGAGTCGGATCGGGTGTGTTTTGGCTTGCTTCGTCTGCATTGTTGCTTGAGCAGGTCTCTTCCCACTCCTGATAAGGGCTGGGAATCGGATCGATTTTGCCAATCTTATCAATACTGGTGGAATCCACACCAAGCCAATCGGGTAAAGGTTGTTTGCGAATAACCGCCGTACCGCGGACATCCTCAATGGTTTTAATGTCTTCACCATTGGCAAGACGATGAGCTACTTCCAACAGCGGCCTTTCTGAGTTACCGAACATTAGCATGTCGGCTTTGGCATCGAATAAAACAGAGCGTCTTACTTTGTCGGACCAATAATCGTAATGGGCGATGCGTCGCAAACTGGCTTCAATACCACCAATAATAACGGGCTTTTTATACGCTTCTTTACAGCGTTGAGTGTAAACCGTTACTGCTCTGTCGGGGCGCTTGCCATGAACATTACCCGCCGTGTAAGCATCGTCGTGGCGCAGCTTACGATCTGCCGTGTAATGGTTGATCATGGAATCCATGTTACCAGCGGTCACGCCGAAAAAGAGCGTTGGCTCACCCAACGTCATAAAGGCGTCTTTCGATGTCCAGTCGGGCTGGGCAATAATGCCGACTCTATAACCTTGCGCTTCCAACGTTCGGCCTATAACCGCCATGCCAAAGCTGGGGTGATCAACATAAGCATCGCCAGTGACTAGAATAACGTCGCAGCTGTCCCAGCCCAGTGCATCCATTTCCGCTCGCGACATAGGTAAAAAAGGTGCAGGGTCAAAACAAGAAGCCCAATGTTTAGGGAAAGAGAACAAACCTCTTTCCGCTTTCATGCGAGGAATGTCTTTTTTCCTACTGTGTTGATGACGCAACGATTGCTCACCCAAAGCCATAATTACTCTACCCCAAACGACAATCGCGGCAGTTTACCAAAATTTCTTCTTCAGACCACTATGATAAAGGAAGCGCTCTGTTTCTTTATTGTCGCTTTGTTTACTTTCCATTAATGGCGAAGTGCTAAATTGGCGTTTCACAGGTGTGCCCGCCGTTACACCGTCGGTAGCAAATAGCTAAGGCTTCCAAGTGTTTTCTTTGCGTGTAGTACAGAGGCTAACGTCGTTCCAATATTGTAAAATCGCCGTAAATTCAGGTACTTCGCATAAACGGGTAAACATATGATGAAAATACCCGTAAAGTACGGCTCCCAGAATATTTCAAGAACTCCTACTCTCATCCAAAGAGGTTAAAACATGGCGTTAAAGCCTACGATTTATAAATTCAGAATTGCGTTATCCGATTTAAACCGCGATTACTACGACACATTGAACTTAACCGTTGCTCAGCATCCCTCCGAGACACTTGAACGCATGATGGCGCGCATGGTGGCGTTTTCGATTAATGCCCAAGAGCATTTAAGCTTTACCAAGGGGCTGAGCGAAGTGGATGAGCCGGATATTTGGGTGAAGAGCTTGGATGACCAATTGCAATTGTGGATTGACGTAGGAGAGCCCGCTACGGAGCGCGTGAAAAAAGCGGTTCGCCAAGCCAAAGAGGTGAAGATTTACAGCTTCAACTCGAAATCGGATACATGGTGGGAGCAAAGCAAAGGTAAGTTAAACCAAATGGACGCATCGGTTTATCAATTTAACTGGGAAGCTATTCAAGCGCTCGCCAAGCTGGTGGAACGCACGATGGATTTATCGATAACGATTACAGGCGATTCTGCTTATGTTGCCGCTGCACTTGGTGAGTGCGAAGTGTCTTGGGTGAACTTGAAAGCATAAATGGCTTTGTGTCATCCATGACCGCTCGGCGGTATTAGGCTGTCGTGTCTTTTTATTTCTCAAATCCGCTCAAGGGCAGAGTGAGAAGAACAGTGAATAACTTGTTTAATACACGCTTTGCGCCATTCAGTTAAAAATAAATGTATTTAAAATGGCTGAAGTTTCTCGTTAAAAATAGCTTTACGGCATTGAATGAATGGTTGGTATTAGGTTTTTATCAAAGGTCTCCTGGAGGAGATTGGATTCATGTTAAATTCTTCTATAAAGAAATGTTTGTTAATCAAAAAGAGTTGGTTACATATATAAAAATCTCTGTTACCAAGCACACTGTAGATCGTGAGTTGGTTTCAGGGAAATATGCGTTTTTAAAACATCAAAAGAGATA
>CAXRCC010000240.1:0-8321 GCA_964228975.1 Paraneptunicella sp.
TAGGACTTGTTCAGAATCAATGTATTAAGTAGTAAGTTTTTAGAAAATCGATTACTTGGCTTGGTGGTGATGCAAAATCCACTCTGTTAATAAACTCACGCCAAAACCCGTTCCCCCCACAGGGACTTCACCGTTTGCCGACGACGCAAGTGCATTACCCGCCATGTCGATATGGATCCAAGGCGTATCGCCCACAAATTGCTGCAAGAATGTGGCCGCAGTCGTGGCACTTGGGCCGCCTTTACCCGTGTTACGAAGGTCGGCGATTGGGCTAGATAGCATTTCTTTATAACCCAATGGTAAGCGCCAAACGGGCTCATTAACGGCTTTTCCGGCCATTGTAAGTTCACTCACTAACTGGTCGCTTTCGCTGAAAATGCCTCCCAGTTTTGTGCCAAGCGCGCGGTATTTGCCACCGGTTAACGTGGCAATATCCACTAACACGCTGGGTTTGTACTTCTCGCGGGCATACCACAGGCTATCGGTTAACACTAAACGGCCTTCGGCATCGGTATGGGTAATTTCTACTGTTAACCCTTCCGCTGTGGTTAGAATATCGCCAGGCGCAAATGAAGGTTCCGACACCATATTCGCCGCCATGCCCATCACTGCCACAACGTTCACTTTCGCCTTCATTTTGGCCAACGCCTTAACGGTGCCAAGCGCTGCGGCGGCGCCTGCCATATCCGATTTCATACGCACGATCACGTCAGTGGTTTTAATTTGATAACCGCCCGAGTCAAAGGTAATGCCCTTGCCTGCAATCGCGATGGGTGCATCGTCGCTGCCTTCATAGTGCGCTACAACCAAGCGAGAGCCTTCTGCACTGCCACGGCCAACCGCTTCTAGCGCATTCATGCCTAACTTTTTAATGTGTTTGGGGCCCAGCACCTTAATTTTTACACCCAACTTTTTCAGCTTCTTCGCTTCTTCTGCAAAATCAGCCGGATTTAATTCGGTAGGCACTTCGTTGGTAAGGTCACGAGCCAGGAAAATACCTGACTGAATATGCTCAAGCTGTGTGTACGCGGCTTTTGTTGCAGCGGTATCTTTTACCTCGAAGGTATACGCTTTTTCTTGGTGCTTTTCTTTTTTGTATTTATCAAAATCGTATGCACGAAGGTTAATACCATGTGCGAGTAAAGAAGCTTGCTCAGCGTTGAAATGCTCAGCGGCAACCGATACGGTTTTGATGTATCGACTACCTAATTGGCCCGCAATATTACCGCCCAGTTTCGTCAATTGAGGCTTAGTTAACTCATCATCACCCAAGCCCACCACTAAAACACGCTCATAGCTCAGTTGATTCGGCGCTAACACTTCTACAAAGGTGTTGTAACTGCCGTTAAATTGCTTGGCTTTTAGCGCTCGGCTTAATTGTCCTTTCGTTTTCTTGTCAAATTCTGCAAAATCAGTCGACTTTTCACCATTTTGGAAAAGCACTAATGTGTCTGATTGGTCACTTACCTCAGCACTAAAGTTGAACGTTTCGGCCACCGCTGATTGGGACATGGCTAACGCCAATAAGGCTGATGACAACGTGGCAAGTTTTGCTTTCATAAATGCATTCCTAATAAATCAATGAGAGTTGTGAAATGGAATAAATATAGCGGGTTAGTCTTCAGGGTGTAAGTACTTCGATTCCATCCATTCCGAAACGAGTATTTACAAAACCCCACCTGACTCCCCAGCGATTATTGTTACAATATCACAATTATAAAAAGCAAGGATCGATATGAAGTACCTTAAAATAGCCCTCATGTTGCCTGCATTGGCATCGGCTTCTACCTACGCCTACAACACCGAAGACACGCGCCTACTGCGCTTTGCAGACATTCACAAAGACAAAGTCACCTTCGTGTATGCCGGTGATATTTACATTGCCGATCACAAAACAGGCGAAAGCCAACGCTTAACCGATCACATTGGCTTTGAAACCTTTCCGAAGTTCTCACCGGATGGTGAAAAAATCGCCTTCTCAGCGCAGTACAACGGCAGCCGCCAAGTGTATGTGATGAACGCAGATGGCTCTGACTTAAAGCAACTGACTTACTACAACGATGTAGGCCCAATGCCGCCGCGAGGGGGTTTTGATTATCGCATTCTTGATTGGACACCGGACGGCGAGCACATCGTTTTTCGTGCCAACCGCTTACCTTGGGGTGAGCGCATGGGTCGACCTTACAAAGTCTCGGTAAATGGCGGCATGGAAACACCTCTCGCCATTCCAGAAACGGGCGGCGGCATGCTCTCTGCCGATGGTAAACAATTCATCTACACGCCTATCGACAGAGAATTCCGTACTTGGAAACGTACCCGTGGCGGCAGAGCCCAAGACGTATGGGTGTACGATTTAGAAAAAAACACTTCGAAGCAGCTCACACATCACCGTGCAACAGACCACCAACCAACGGTTGTGAACGGCAATATCTACTTTGTTTCCGATCGTGAGTACACGCTAAACCTATATCAATATCAGCCTGATGGCGCACCGAAAAAGCTAACGCACCACACGGATTACGATGTGCTTTGGCCATCAGCCGGGCCAGAAGCGATTGTGTATGAAAACGGGGGCTATTTATACCGATTCGATCCGAAAAGCCAGCGTGAGAAAAAGCTCGAAATCAACATTCCCGGTGTTCGCCAATACACCAAAGCGTATAGCATGAATGTGAGCACGTTTATTGATTCCATGAGCATTGATAACAGCGGTAAACGTGCGTTATTTACCGCACGTGGCGAACTGTTTTCCGTACCCAAGAAAAACGGAGTCACTCGCAATCTATCTCACACGCCAGCTAGCCGAGAAATCGACGCAAGCTGGTCGCCAAGCGGTCGCTATATTGCGTACATGAGCGATGCAACGGGCGAATACGAAATCTATTTGAAAGACAGAGCCAACAATAATCGCGTGAAGCAGCTCACTTCAAACGGTACAATTTGGCGTTTCCCACCCATTTGGTCGAACGACAACCAACACCTGTTATTCGCTGATAAAAACCACACATTGTGGGTGTTGAACATCAAAAGCGGCAAGCAAACTAAGATTGATACCGCCCAATACGATGAACGCGGTTTAACGCAATACACTTGGTCGCCAAACAGCAAAGATATCGTGTACGTTAAAAATGACGAAAACCGTTACAGCGCTTTGTGGCATTACAACCTCGACAGCCAAAAAGTATCGCGTTTAACGGATGACATGACATCAGAGCGCAGCCCAACGTTCTCACCCGATGGACAATACCTGTACTTCACATCTGAGCGCGACTTCAACATGGCGTTCTCAAGCTACGAATTCGATTACTTGTACACCGATGTAACCCGAGTTTATGGCGTTGCAGTCAACGACGAAGTGCTTGCTCTTAATCGCTTTACCAGTGATGAAGTTACGATTGATGACGATGCATCTGAAGAGAAAAGCGACAAGGCCGATGTTTCAAATTCGTTGATGCCTAAACACTTTATGCAGCGCGTTGAAGTATTAAACGCAAGTGCTGGCGACTATGAAGCCCTAAGTGCGGTAAAAGGTGGCGTTTTAGCGATGTCGGAAAATGAATTGAAAATCATCGGCACTGGCAAAAAAGGCAAAGTGAAAACCGTTGCTAAAAATGTGAGCGACTACGCTATTTCTGCTAACGCTAAGCACTTATTGGTTCGCTCGGGCAACAGCTTTAGCATCATCGAGCCAAAGGAAAAACAAGATCTATCCGACGGCAGTCTTTCACTGGATCACATGACCTTGAAAATCGACCCGGTGACCGAGTGGGCACAAATGTACACCGACGGTTGGCGCACACTGCGCGATTGGTTCTACGATGAAAATCATCACGGCCAAGACTGGGAAGCCATTCATAAAAAATACCTGCCAATGGCACAAGCTGTTGCTCATCGCAGCGACCTCGATTACGTATTCAGTGAAATTGCGGGTGAATTAAACGCTGGTCACATTTATGTTAATGCGGGAGATGCGCCCAACGCACAACGCCTGAAACACGGCTTATTAGGTGCCAAAATCAGTAAACACACATCGGGATACGCGCAAATCGATGACATCTTCGAAGGGGAAAGCTGGCATGAAAACTTCCGCTCTCCTCTTGATGAGCCAGGTGTAAAAGCCGAAGCGGGTGATTTCATCATTGCGGTTCAAGGCCAATCCACTCAAGACGTTGATAACTTCTACGAGTTAATGGAAAACACGCAAGGCCGCTCAATTGAATTGCTGCTTAGCAAATCTCCTAAAGCGAAAAACACATGGACCGTTACCGTTAAACCGGTTGCCAGTGAGCTAGGGCTGCGCTATCGCGAATGGGTTCAATCTCGTATGGATTACGTAGACAAATTGTCTAATGGTCGCATTGGGTACGTTCATCTGCCCAATACCAGCTTTGCCGGACACCGTGAGTTGTTTAAAACCTTTATGCCGCAAACCACAAAAGACGCCATGATCATCGATGACAGATACAACGGCGGTGGTTTCATTCCTGAGCACATTATTACGTGGCTTGCGCGCAAGCCATTAAACTATTGGAAGCGCCGTGGTGTTGAGCCGACAAAAACACCTCAATTAGCGCACGATGGCCCCAAAGCCATGCTAATGAACGGTTACTCTAGCTCTGGTGGTGATGCTTTACCTTACTACTTTAAGCAAGCGGGCCTAGGTAAACTCATTGGTACACGCACTTGGGGTGGCTTAATTGGTACTTCTGGCAACCCAAGGTTAGCCGATGGCGGACAGCTTATTGCAGCCACGTTTAGAATTTTAGATAAAGATGGCAACTGGATTATTGAAAATGAAGGGGTAACACCAGACATTGAAGTGATCGATCGTCCAGAATTAATCTTTAAAGGCGAGGATCCTTCTATCGACCGAGCAGTGAAAGAACTGCTTAAAGAGTTGGATGAAAATCCGAAAAAAGCGCTGACCGTGCCACCAGCGCCCACTAAATTCTAACAGCCTGAATAAGCGTTAGTGCGCGATGGATGCTGCACTAACGCTTACACCACAAACCTATCCACGTTGGCTTTCACTTCTTCGGAAGTTTGCGACAATTGCTCTGCAACCGCTGCAATTGCATCAATCGCCTGCGAAAGCTCTGAAAAACGCACTTCTAAATCCACCGCATCTCGACGTATTGTTTCAATATTATCGCTTTGGTTGGTTGTAGAGGTTGCAATCACTTCATTGGTTTGTGCCAGTGCATCCACCACCTCTTGAAGGTGTTGCAAATTCTCGTCCACACTTTGCACCAGCTGTATGCCTTCTTGCGCTGAATGTGACGCCGATGTCATGGAATTCACGGATGCACCCGCTGAAGCGGTTAGCTCCTCAATTTGATTTTGAATATTAACGGTGCTTTCTTGGGTTCTGGCAGCCAGCGTTCTCACTTCATCAGCCACAACAGCAAAACCGCGACCGTGCTCACCCGCTCTTGCCGCTTCAATCGCCGCATTCAGTGCCAGCAAATTAGTTTGGTCAGCAATCGCATCAATTAACGTCAGCACATCGTTGATGTCTTTCACGTTCACTTGCAGCTTTTCAAGGGTGTTGGCAGAGTTTGTCACCTCTGACACGAGCTTTTCGATATTGGTTACCACCTTTTGCGCATGCTCGGCATTTTCTGCCGTTGTTGCACTGGCATCTTCCGTGGACTCAAACGCCCCTTTAGTTTGATCTGAAATCGTAGAAACGGATTCTGAAAAGTGATTCAGCGAGCGCGTAACCGATTGCACTTTGTCATTTTGTTCATGAATTGTGGCTTTCGCTTGTTCAAACGAAGCCGCTAGCTCGGTGCCACTAGATGCGATAGTGATGATGGCATCCTTTACATTGGTCATAATCCCTTGTAGTTGCGAGGCAAACCGATTGAAACTTTTCCCAATAGCATCAATTTCAGGAATGCTCGATGCCGAAACGCGCAAGGTTAAATCCGCATCCCCTTGCGATAAGGTGTGTAAGCGTTCATTTAGCTCATCAAGTGGCGTGGTTAAGCGCTTCGCTAATACCATCGCAATGCCGGCTGCAATCACCATTCCTATTACCACAATAACAAAGGACCCCATGATCATACTTGATGCTATTTTATTCACGCTGCGCATCGCTTCTTCTTCGTCAATTTCCGACATCATTGCCCATCGATGATTCGGCAAATTCACGGGTCCATATGAGCTTAAAACAGGCACACCGCGATAATCATCAAATACGTCAAATCCCGTGTTGCCGTTAAGCGCCTGCGTCACCCCTTTACTTGATACGGGTTGCAGCGAAATAGCCGTGTTTTTTTGCGCGATAACGTGGTGCTGTTTAATGCCTGCTTTTCGTATGGCGGAAAGATAGCCTTCACGATCTTCCATAAAAAAGCGGCTTTCATTTCTTAATGTTTTATCTTCTCCCACAAGATATATTTCACCGCTTTCGCCAAATCCTGCCGACGACCATTCTTCATGTTGCGTCATCAGCGCATTGATTCTATCAACGGGCATTTGAAAAATAAGCACACCAATACGAGCGCCATTATCGAAAATAGGGGTAGCAATAAAGCTTGCAGGATTATTATAAGAAGGCAAATACGGCATAAAATCTGACAAATAAACGCCGCCCTCACCCAGCATTAAGGCCTCTTTATATGCCTTAGCGATCGCACTGTCTTTATACGGCCCTGATTTTAAACTGGTTGCGTAGTCTAATTCTTTGAAAACAGAGTAAACAATGTGCCCAGAATCTGGCGAAACAATAAAAATATCGTAATAACCAAAGCGCTGTAAAAAGTGGCGCATTGAGCCGTGATGCCGAGCATGAACACGATCATACTCAGAATCATCGCCTAATCGCGTAAGTTTGTCTTTTTCACCAAGGGGGTACTTATTATTTGCAATAAACGCGGATTGAAGGCTACGACCAATACCATCCAATCCCTCGTATAAAGGCGTCACATCAATCGCATCGATATTTTGTTGACGATAAGCATCAATGTAAACGCTTTCATAAAATTGCACTAAAAAAGGATCAATAGCCTGATCAGCAGAAAATTGGTTGAATGCAGTAATAAAGTCACGCGTTGCCTCGCGAGTTGATAGGCTGCCTGCCATGACTTTTATTTGTGATTCGATGGTTGAAAAGTAGCTTTCAATACTTTGCGTTACTAGGTGTCGTTTGGCTTGCAAATCCTTTCTGTTTTGCTCCAGCGCTTCTTCTTTTAGCTCGCCGATAGCCATGTATGTGCCTGTTGAAACACTCACGACCGACAATAAGGTTGCAACCAAGGTAATAACAAGAAGAAGCCGATAACGCAGTGCCATTTAAGTTGAACTCCTATATGAAATGATAGGTATTGAACGGCTTAACACCAATACGGATATATTTTTTCTTGGAGGAATCTATCACTAATACGTTATTCAATAAAGATTAATTTAAGCATAATAAATAATTATAAAGTAAGTGAAAAACAACTTTCATTCACAATTAAATAATCATAAAAACCAACGAATAAAAGCAAACAAACCCATTAACTTTACCTTAACTATAAATTGCTTTTTAATGCATCCTCATTTGATTCACATCAACTTATTGGACACATTTATGAAAACATTAACCATGCTTTTATTTACAAGCATAACATTTGTCAGCACTGCAATTGCTGGGGGAGGTTACGGAAAGACAATGATTGAAATTAACGACAACAAGGCTTTTTAAAATACACGTTTGAATGGAGGAAAAGCCGCACCGAATGCCACGATTTTGTGGGCTTTTCCAAAAGCCAACTTTATGCTTTAACCATCTGTAAAAATGACATTATCGATACGATATTGCGCACCTTCACCTTGTCCCCACATTGGGAATACCATGAGAACATCAATAGCTGAAATATCCAGCCCTGCATTTTGTAAAGCCTGTAAATCGAATGTATAGGTTTGCCATTCACTTGTTACAGGTGCCATGCCCTGATTACTTTCAGTCAGCGGTAGCTCTGCAAAGGTCGCTGCATTGCTAGACTCAGCTTTAAATAGCCAAGGTGTGCCTTCTGCGGGTGCATTCACCACTTTCATATCGAACTGGAGTTTACCGGTTGTCGCGATGTTGCTCGCATCAAAAGGCTGACCTGAATCACGGTTGTAAAAGCCTAATACGGTGCCATTGTTATCAAAGATATCGAACTGTGCCACTGCGCCATGGTCCGTGTCGTCCATGGTCACCATAGGAATGGTGCCTGCGCAGCAATCCCACAATGGCCAGTTTTCGTGGGGCGCATCGGCAAATACCGTTAACATAACATTACCTGTCGCCGGGCCTGAACTCCCTTGCTCGTCATTGCTTGGCACAT
>CAXRCC010000241.1:0-35470 GCA_964228975.1 Paraneptunicella sp.
TGAAGCGCCATACCGTTCATAATTGCTGACATGCCAAATTCGCGTACGCCATAGAATACATAGTTGCCGCTAGCATCTTCTTTAGTTAAACCTTTAGAGCCAGACCAAAGCGTTAAGTTTGAACCTGCAAGGTCGGCAGAGCCGCCCATTAATTCTGGTAGGGCTGGGCCAAATGCTTCTAAGCTGTTTTGGCTTGCTTTACGCGAGGCGATATTTGCGGGGTTCGCTTGAAGTTCTGCAATATAAGCATCGGCTGTTTCTTTCCAGTTTTCTGGCAGCTCGCCACTTAAGCGACGCTGTAATTCTTGAGCCAGCTCTGGGTGAGCTTGACGATAAGCCGCAAACTGTTGGTTCCAGTCGGCTTCAGCTTCGTCTCCAGCAACTTTTGCATCCCACGCTGAGTAGTATTCTTCTGGAATTTCAAAAGCGCCGAACTCCCAGCCAAGTTCCTTGCGCGTTAATGCGATTTCTTCTTCACCAAGCGGCGCACCGTGACAGTCTTCTTTGCCCTGCTTGTTTGGAGAACCAAATCCGATAACTGTTTTACAACAGATAAGCGTTGGACGCGTTAAATCACCGCGAGCTTCTTCAATCGCAGCCTGAATTTGCTCTGGGCTATGGCCGTCAACATCAGTAATAACTTGCCAGCCGTAAGAGCGGAAACGCGCTGGGGTATCATCAGTGAACCAGCCTTCTACTTCACCGTCGATTGAAATACCGTTGTCATCCCAAAACGCGATTAACTTGCCCAAGCCTAATGTGCCCGCTAAAGAACAAGTTTCGTGAGAGATACCTTCCATCAAGCAACCATCACCCATGAAAACATATGTGAAGTGATCGATGATATCGTGATCAGGGCGGTTAAATTGTGCAGCTAGGGCTTTTTCAGCAATCGCCATACCGACCGCGTTACTGATACCCTGGCCTAGAGGGCCTGTTGTTGTTTCAACACCCGGTGCATAACCGTATTCTGGGTGACCCGGTGTTTTTGAATGCAGTTGACGGAAGTTTTTCAACTCTTCGATATGTAACTCATAGCCTGTTAAATGTAGCAATGAGTAAATAAGCATTGAGCCGTGTCCGTTAGACAGTACGAATCGGTCACGGTTTGCCCAGTCTGGATTGCTAGGGCTGTGTTTTAGAAAGTCTCCCCACAACACTTGTGCAATATCGGCCATTCCCATCGGCGCTCCTGGGTGACCAGATTTGGCTTGCTGAACCGCATCCATACTTAAGGCGCGAATAGCATTGGCGAGTTCTCTACGTGTTGGCATGGGTTCTCCTTCGTAAATCGGAATTATGTGTTTCTATTTTAAGGCGCAGCGCAATCCCATAACGGGAAATATACCGATCAAAAAGAGCGATATAATCAGCGAGCATTAAACGGGTAATAAAGTACGCTATGAACTTGCTTTGAAGGTAAGGTTCTGCGCTGCATCAATTTTACTCAGACTTCGTTCATCTGCAATGCTTGATACGCAATAAACAAGACATTCCTGCTTCTATTTTCGCAAAATTCAAATAAATTATAGAAAAAAATTTCCAAGATTCAGTTTGCCTCTACTTTTATCTGTACTATATTGCGTACAGATACCGCTCTCAGACATTTAGACGTCTAGAAGCATACACTGGCAATTCTTTGCAACATCGTTAGAATGTCCAAGAATTTATTATCAGAATAATTAGGAAGAGAAATATGGCTCGACAGTTATTTACTTCAGAATCCGTATCTGAAGGTCACCCGGATAAAATCGCTGATCAGATCTCTGATGCAGTTCTCGATGCCATCCTAGAGCAAGATTCCAAAGCTCGCGTTGCATGTGAGACTTACGTCAAAACCGGCATGGTAATGGTAGGTGGTGAAGTGACTACCTCTGCATGGGTTGATATTGAAGAACTTGTGCGTAAAACCGTGAGAGAAATCGGTTACACCCACTCAGATATGGGCTTTGACGCTGATTCTTGTGCCGTTTTAAATACCATTGGTAAGCAATCTCCAGACATCAACCAAGGTGTTGATCGCTCTCGTCCAGAAGAGCAAGGTGCAGGTGACCAAGGTTTGATGTTCGGTTATGCAAGTAATGAAACTGACGTGCTAATGCCTGCCCCTATTACTTATTCACACCGCCTTGTTAAACGCCAAGCAGAAGTGCGTAAAGACGGCACTTTGCCTTGGTTACGCCCTGACGCGAAAAGCCAAGTCACTTTCGTTTATGAAGATGGCAAACCTGTCGCTGTTGATGCGGTTGTTTTATCAACACAGCACTGTGATTCAGTCGAATTAAAAGACTTACAAGAAGCGGTGATGGAAGAAATTATCAAGCCGGTTCTTCCTGCTTCATTGCTTTCCGAGAATACCAAGTACTTCATTAACCCAACAGGCCGATTCGTAATCGGTGGACCAATGGGTGATTGTGGTTTAACAGGTCGTAAAATCATCGTTGATACATACGGCGGTATGGCACGTCACGGTGGCGGCGCATTCTCTGGTAAAGATCCATCAAAGGTAGATCGCTCAGCAGCTTATGCTGGCCGTTATGTAGCGAAAAATATCGTCGCAGCAGGGCTTGCACAACGCTGTGAGATTCAAGTGTCATACGCCATCGGTGTTGCAGAGCCTACGTCTATCAGTGTTGAAACATTTGGCACAGGTGAGTTAAGCAACGAAGCACTAACTGCCTTAGTCAGAGAACATTTCGATTTACGCCCTTATGGCCTAATCAAGATGCTAGACTTAGAAAAACCGATCTATCAATCAACAGCGGCTTATGGCCACTTTGGTCGTGAAGAGTTTCCTTGGGAAAGCACGAACAAAGCAGAGGCTCTTGCTGCTGCCGCTAAATAATAGCGTAAGCGCCACTGTTGATTTAGATGCCGCCTTTGAAAATTGGCGGCATTTTTATATGTGAAAGAACTAACATGCCTATCACTTTTGCACCTTTGAACGCCATTTTCACATTCCTAGAAAAACACTGGGCACAGTGTACTGTCGTTTTTTTAATCACGATAACTTACCTTTCCTTAACACCCAGCGGACCTCGAGGGCCGATAGATTATGCAGATAAAATATACCATTGCATTGCGTATGCAGGGCTAGCGTTGCCAATGGCTTTAAGAAAGCCCACATATTGGGTAGGAGGAATGTTAGGTTTAGTGGTATTCGGAGGTATTCTTGAAGTCGTCCAGCCCTACACGGGAAGAAGTGCGGACTGGCTTGACTTTATCATGAATAGCGTCGGTGTTTTGATTGCGGTTTTAATCAGTCGAGTCATACCCCAACCTACTCCACAAGTCACCCTAAAAGATTAATTATAGCCTTTGGGGTTATTGCGCTGCCAACGCCATGTATCCTCGCACATAGCGCGAATATCTTTTTTCGCTTCCCAGCCTAAAAGCTGTTTCGCAAGAGATGCATCAGCGTAAACGGAAGGCAAGTCACCGTCACGGCGTGGCGCAATAGAATAAGGAATTTGAACGTGGTTTACATCGGAAAACGCTTCAATGAGCTCTTTCACGCTAAAGCCTCGTCCTGTGCCTAAATTAAT
Organism: Paraneptunicella sp.; assembly: GCA_964228975.1. Lineage (GTDB taxonomy): Bacteria > Pseudomonadota > Gammaproteobacteria > Enterobacterales > Alteromonadaceae > Paraneptunicella. Next base: position 3,546 of record CAXRCC010000241.1, read on the forward strand.
AATGCTCACGCCCGGCTCTGACTCTAGGTATTGCAGCGCACTCACATGACCAAGCGACAAATCCTCAACGTGAATGAAATCCCTGACACCTGTGCCATCCGGCGTTGGATAGTCATCACCAAAGACTTTAAGTTCTGCTAAACGACCACTTGCGACCTGAGAAATATAAGGCATCAAATTATCAGGGATCCCATTCGGATCTTCGCCAATATTACCCGATTCATGCGCCCCGACAGGATTGAAGTAGCGTAAAATAACAATCTGCCAATTCTCACTAGAGGAGCGGAGATCTTGAAGCACTTGTTCAACCACTAGCTTTGATTGCCCATAAGGGTTAGTTGGCTGCCCTGTTGGCATGTCTTCACTAACAGGCAATGAAGCGGGCACACCATAAACGGTGGCAGAAGAACTAAAGACGAGGGAATGCACACCAAATTGATGCATAACTTGGCACAAATTCATCGTGCCTTGTACGTTGTTTTGGTAGTAAGTCAGGGGGTTTTTGACCGACTCTCCGACTGACTTTAAACCGGCGAAGTGAATAACCGAATCAAACGAATTTTCTTCAAAAACACGTGTTAAAGCAGGCGTGTCGAGGATATCTACCTGATAAAACTTAACCTGCTTATCGGCCATTGTTTCTACTCGAGTTAATGCCTCTCGATTAGAATTACTTAAATTGTCTACCACGCTAACTTCATAGCCAGCCTGCAACAAAGCCAATACTGTATGACTACCAATATAGCCAGTTCCACCGGTTACTAAGATGTGTTGTGGTTTAGTTAACTCGTTTTCTAGCACCTAGACGATCCTAAATTAGTAACTTCTTTTATTCATGGTAATTGAGACCTTAATTTAAGCATAAAATTTACCATTCCACCCTTAAATTTTTAATTAACTACGCAGAAAATTAAAAGAACAATACTTTTTCGTAACGTTAGCAAAAAAACATGTCAGTTAAACTAACAAAAAATAAACAACCACTTTATGCTAATGATTTATCAGACTTTGCATGTTTCGCAAGTATATTATCGAAGTCATAGTAATTTGCGAAGCGTTCTTTATTTTGATTATTGTGTACATCGACGTGCGTTGCCACCACACCGCTGACTTCAATGCCTTGGTGACGCAACCTTTCAAACAAATTAGTCACATGCTCACGCTTCGTACTGTTTGACTTAATCACATAAACTAATGAGTCGGCTTTTCTCGCAATGACAAATGCATCACTCACCGCCTCAGTTTGCACACTATCTATCACAACATAACGATAGTGTTGTTTAATTCGTTTCAACAATAAATGGAACCGTGGAGAGAAAAGCAAATCCAATGGATCTTCTGGCACTTCTCCTGCGGGCAATACCGCCACGCCCGTTTCCTCATCAAGGTAAACGCAGTCAATGAAGCTGGCTTCACCTTTGAGCAAATCAGATAACCCAAGGTGCGACTCTTGCAAACCATAATGATGACCTAACGAGGGACGACGTAAATCCGCATCCACCAAAAGTACCTTGCCCTGACCGGCTAACGATTCCGCAAGGCTTTTCGCAACCAAAGACTTCCCTTCCCCAATCAAAGTAGAGGTCACAGAGATAATCTTTTTATTCGGATCTTGCTTAAGCTGAAGAATTAAATTGGTTTTAATGGTTCTAACAGCTTCTAAGAAGCGCCTATGCCCTTTTTGTCCTGGCGCATTGTCGTCTTTCTTTTTCTTAATTCGAGGAACAATACCCAAAAGCGGCACATCGAGATAACGTCGAACATCACTTGCACTGCGGAAGCTATCATTCATCATCGCATCGAAAACGAGAATGGTGGTAATCGAAAGCGCTAGCGACATCACAATCGCAATTCCCACTAATAGCTTTTTCTTTGGCTTAGTTGGATACGGTGGTGCAATAGCCGGATCAACAATACTCGCAAAACCAACGTGAGAAGCCGTTGCTAATCGATTATGTAAAGATTGCTGAAGCAGCTTCTCATAGAGCTCTCTACTTGAATCAATCTCTCTTGTTAATCGAATAAATTGATTTTCGAGCTTTTGTGTTTGCTGATGCTCTTGTCTAGCCACTTTCAATTCTTCACGAATTTCTTTTAAGATTTCATCAGAAGCAATCAGGTTGGTTTGCGCATTTGACGCAATAGAGCGCAGTTCAGTTAACAGCGCGTCTTTTATCTGTTTAAGCTCTGCCTTGGCCGCAATCATTTTAGGGTGCTTGCTGCCATACATTGTACTTAGCTCATTAATCTTGTTTTGTGCCTGCATTTCATTTTGGCGCAACAACTGTACCGTGGCATTCTTAGCAACATAATCCACACCTAACAGCGCGGTAACATCATCTAAACCAGCGTTTTCCACCAGCGTGTTCAGCGTAGAAAGTTCCAGGTTTCGTTGTTGCTCACGCAACACTTGGGTTTTTAATTGTTTGATTTGACCTGCACTTAATCCGGACACCCCGTCCGTTACCACAAGATCATTTTCTTCTAAAAATTCAGCAAGTGTTTCTTCTAAACCCTGCATCTGTACGCGTAACTGGTAAAGACGCTCATCTAACCATTGCGCTTCACGCTCCGCATTCTCTTTGAAGATATTCTCGTTTCGTTTGATATAAAGCTCAGCCATGGTGTTGGCCACATCACGTGCTAATTCTGGCGAGCTGGATTCAAAACTCACGGTAATCATTTGCGTCTGTGGAATGGTGCCAAGGCTCAAGCCGCTATCGAATAAGCCAATCATTTTAAAGCTGTTAGCTTCTTCTATGGTGTCGGTTTGCAGCTCAACTTCTTCTTCACCCGTCGCAAAAGGCAGTACATCTGCAATGATGTGTTTTAAACCGCGCTTTTTCAGCGGACCGGTAAACGCGGGGTGGCTGGCCATATTCAATTCTTCAATAACCTGGGCCATCATGTTACGCGACCCCAGTACCTCGATTTCGGTCACCACGGCGTCTTCTTCACCTAAACCAAGGTCCAGCCCACCGGGCAAACTGAAAATGCTGTCCTTTTGTTCTTTTAACAGCAGGGTTGATGTTGCAATGTAAGTGGGTGTGATTTTACTTACAGCAAGTACCGCAAGCACAGTGACAATACCTACGAAGATCATGATATACAGCTTGAAGTGCATGATGGCACGCCATATATCGAAGAAATCGATAAAGTCGACGGACTCTGTTTGATTTGAATCGTTATTAGTACTCATTCAATCATCCTAAGTTAGAAAAAACGTTGACCAATAACAATGATGTCACCCGCGTTAACAACCGTGGAAAGTGCCACAGCTGTTTTCTTTTCGCCTTCATCCCCTTGAGGAAGAAGATCAATTTTTTCCTTCGAGCCTCTGTCGGTCATTCCTCCTGCCAGTGCGATGGCTTTACTGATGTTTATGCCTGGTTCATAAGGGTAACCTCCAGGGCGTTCAACTTCTCCTTGGATATAAAAATTACGATACTTGACGATATTAATAGAGACGAGAGGATTAACAATATACCCATCAGCCAAGCCATCTTTGATATGAACAGATAACTGGTTGATGGTTAAACCTTGTGCTTGTAGCTCCCCGATAAATTGAAACGTCATCTTGCCGTCTGACCCCAACGTAGCAGTTGTGGTTAGATCAGGATGACCATAAACACGGATCTGGATCTGATCGCCTGCACCGAGTACGTAATCAGTTTCCGATGCCGCAGGGAAACTCATCAACACAAGCCCCCACAGCCAAAGCACTGAATACCATGCTTTCATTTAATTATTTCAACCCTAAAGTAACTTCCAAGCCAATTAGGTTTTGCTCATAAGAGAAGTCGTCTAAGCTAGAATCGTTATCTTCTCGTTCCGCTATAAGTGAAAGCAAAATATTGGTTTGGAAGGCATAAACTAAACTCACGCCGTAACTCGTCCTTTCTTCTTCACGCTCAAAACCAACATAATTCTGGTCTAAATAATCTATATGGCTCGAAAGGCTCAATCTTTCTGAAAATTCGTAGTCCATAGACAGTGCGTGGGATATTTGACGAATGTAATCACCATCTAAAGGTGGTTCAACCGACGCCCGACTGCTTTCTAGTTCAAAACCCAGTCTATCTAGCGGATTCCATGCCAATCCGATCTCCCACGAGAAACCGTTGAAGTTTTCACGTCGATCTTCATCAAACTTTTTATTCTGATATCCTACGCCAATCGTGCCATAGCCGAGGTCTCCGCGCTGCCAACGAACACCAACGAGCAAACGGTAATCGTCACCATCTCGACTTAAATCACCAAGAAAATCATCATCATAGTCAATTAATGTGTGGCGGCCTTGAATGAAAAAACTGCTGCCTGTGCCAGCCTGCCAATAAATTGACGCTTGAGTCGTTAATTCGTCACGGTCTCTGCCGTCCGATAAAATAGGCGTATTTTTATATTCGGTATCAGAATATTGACTCAGTGCTTCTAGCCAAACTCGTTCAACAAGAAAGTGATATGTCCAATCAACTTTAAAACCTTTATTTTCGTATTCAACGGGCTCAGATAATGTCTCTGCAACCGTACCTTGGCTTAACCCTTCACCGCGAGACTCATGGCCGCGCAAAAAATGAACGTTAAATGCTAATTCATTCGCTTCAGAAACAACGGTGTTAAAGCCAAAATCAATACGATGATCATCATAGTTGTCGATGGAGCTATCTTGGAAACTTCCCCAGTCCCCCTGATAATGTAATTGATATTCTGTACGTCCCGCTTTTAGTTCCGACAGCAACCCCACGCCCACTCTGGCCAACCCACTATCAAAACGATTACGCTCAGAACGAATGATGTTGTCGTCGTTCCAATAACCAAGCGTTAACGTGGGAGTTAAATCTATTCCGTTTTCTAATCGAATTTGGCCATTTTCTGCTAAAGAGTGGAGGGGTAAGAAACTAGTAACCGCCACTGCGGCGGTTACGAGACGTAATTTAATACACATTATCGTCGTTAAATCCTTTAAAAATCGTCAGGAAAATTATTTTAATGTCCAGCCAGGGCGACCATCGGCGAATATATTCTAGATCATGGTCGATGCGGCGTTGCATCTTGTCTAGTGTATCGGTCTCACCACGCCATCCATTAATCTGCGCCCAACCAGTAATGCCCGGCTTAACTTTATGACGCAGCATATAATAATCTACCTTTTTACGATACTCCTCGTTATGCGCAACAGCATGTGGTCGAGGTCCCACTATCGACATATCGCCCTTAAGCACGTTAATAAACTGCGGTAATTCATCTAACGAATGCTTACGCAATATGCGGCCGAGTCGTGTTACACGCGGATCGTCTCGTGTTGCTTGCTGCACAACAGGTCCGTTATCCGTGGTCGTCATCGATCTAAACTTCAGTACTTCAATCGGTTTCCCACTTAATCCATAGCGCTTTTGTTTAAAGAAAATAGGGCCATTAGGGTCGGTAATTTTAATCAGTGCCGCAATGACCAACATTGGAATGGCAATTCCGGTTAAAATACCAAGTGAAAAGACAATATCAATCGTACGTTTAAGTGGTCTAAAACGACCAAGATAAGGGCTTTCGAACACACTTAAGCTGACTTGCTCACCGATATTTTGAACGCGTGCATTAATGAGATTAAATGTTAGAAGGTCCGGCACCATGTAAACATCACAGGTTGTGTCACCGCACTTCATAATAATTTCGTTAATTCGTTCTTCGGCACGAAGAGAAAGCGCAATGTAGATTTGATCAATACGCCCTTCCCGCGCTAAATCGATGGCATCATCAAAAGAGCCTGCTCTTGAACAAGGTAAACGGTGACCTCGGCGATCATCAAAAAATCCACGGAACTCCATTCCTAATTCAGGGTGGCGGTTAACATATTCGCGTAATTTAACACCGGCTTCAGTTCCCCCTACAATCGCAAATGTGCGACGATTTCTTCCGTGTTTTCTCAATTCCTTCAAAAATAAATGTAAGCTGTATCGCCAGAATGCACTGATAGCGAAAAACATTCCGCCCCAATAAAACACCATTTTGCGTGAAAGAATGTCAGTGTTCTTTGTTAGGAAACCAAGCAGTGCAATCACAACAAAAGTGCCAAATACAACGCCTGCTAATACTAAAAATATCTCTCTATAATTATTTCCTCTCCATGAACGATAAAGCCCAAATAAATCGGAAAAGTATAAGAAAGATAAAATAGCACTCAGGCCTAAAGTCGTGTGCAAATATGAAAATTGAATCTCGCATATCCAAGTAGACAACAGCAACATTGCTGACAGAATACCTAAATCAACTAAGCGATAGAGAAAAGAGAAAGCGAACTGGTGCTCTCTGAAAAAACCGTGTTTATGCATCAACTTCCTCAATAATTACGTTAATTAGATACTTCAAAATATACGTCGATTAAGTACTTCAAAATCATGAGGCGAAATAACTTCAACCTATGACACGGAAAGCGATAACAAAATTACACATACTAAGAATTTTACCACTATGTCACGAACTAAGTTTTCCATGCTGGGCAGCATGTTACTATAACCCGCCAAGCCGCTGCATTACTACTTTTGGCTAAAAGAGCGCAGATTCTAACCTAGGCAATTTGCTCAATCAATAAGCAATATAAAATCTTCCGTACTGGTAATAATTATCTTTACCCTAGTAAATAAGGCTAAAAGCAAGAAATCATTATTGACTTTATAGGCTTGGCAACGAACAATTCTTTTCGAAAATCACCTTATTAAATACCTTTTGCAAAATGCCAAATTGGATAAGTATTGAAAAAAATGATGCTCTACTGCGACTTTTTATTGTAGATATCTCCTTAAAATTACTCGTGTCGCCGTGGGCAACAGGTGACTATATTGCTGCCTGGGGAACCGCAGTCAGCTACGCTACAGACGGTATTCTTCTTGGCATTGTATTCATGCAATTCAAGCGATTTCCCAAGTCGCACCTTGTCATATTTTGGGTTTTTGTGCTGACTGCGTTTAGCTATGCCATCTCTACCTTTATCTTTACTGATGAGAGTATGGTGGGTGCGTTAATCAACCACTTAAAGCTTTACCTCCCCTTCTTGGCAGTTCCTACGGCAATCAGCTTAGCGTCTCATTCTCGCATCTCTATTGATCATGCCGCTTATTTTATGATTATGATGGTAATGGTATTAATAATCATAGGCTTAGCAACGTTCCCACCGTCTAAAAATAGAACTGAGTTGTGGTTACCGACCTACTTTGGCGGCCTTCACACCTCCGCTTATGTTGGCTTAATGACGATGTTTTGTTTCCATGCACTCGCGACCTATAAGCGTTTGTCGTGGTTTAAAGCGATTCCTCCCATGTTGCTGTTAATCGCATTAATTACGGTAGGCTGGGGTGTAAGAACCGCGTCTATTGGTTGTGTGCTCTTCTTTTTAGGGCAACTTGCCAGTAAGTTTTTATTCAAAAACCGTCCACTTGTTGCTGTATTTTTCCCGCTGGGCTTTGCCATTCCCGCAGGTATATTACCTACGCTAGATTTTGCTGGCGATATTAACGATGTTAGCTCTGGACGAATTGAAATGTACATCGCTAAATATGATCAGTTAATGGCCAATGACTTTCTTAACTGGGTAATTGGAAATGGTTACTTAAGTGACTTGATATTAACCGATGTATGGTGGTGGGCACCAAAAGGTGCACATAGCGACCTTATCACCTTCTTAGTAGAGGGTGGACTTGTTTATTTCTTTGGGTTTATTACTGTCCTTTATCAATTTATAAAACATCACAATAGTTTGCAGGAACGTTTAATAATTGTTGCTATAATTTCAACCAGCATTTTCTCAAATGGGGTTTTTGCACGCCCCATTGCTGCTTATTTGTTATCCATTGTATTTGTTATTCACTACGTCAATAAACGGAGGCTACAACAAGAAAATGGTAGCTAAATTTAATCAGCTAGTCGCAGCACTTTATGCTGGAGGATATCGCTTCTTAGCTGTATTTCTCGTCGACTATTTCTCGCCACAAGCAATAAGCGCAGATTTTTCACGTTACTTTTTCTGGGCAGGCCTTATCGCGGTAATTGCGGGCGTACCCGTTGCTGCAAGAGCGCAAGCCAAAGGCATGAACCTCACTCATGGGCACCAAGTTTTGCTCAGTGCCATCCTGCTGACCATTGCCATTCCGTTCGCTTTTTTCTTTTGGCAAGATTCACTCGAAGACTTTGTTCTCATGATCGCTTCGGGCTTTTTGCTGTCACTCTTTGAAATTAAACGTATGGAAAGAGCGTCTGAAGGACGCTTTGGTTTACTGACTCTTTGTTCTATTGTTTCGCTTGTTGCACTCATTGCCGTTACCTCATTCATGCAACTTAGCGCAGGCTGGTTAACAGTCGCCATCTTCGCCGGGCTTTCTTTACCATTGGGCTTTAGCTACATCATTCGCCCTTATACGATTAAAAATAAACTCCCCCTTGAAGATGCTTACAAACCCGTAGCTGCCAATGCGTTCTCATCTTTGCTCTCAACTGGCTTAACGTTTATTGTTCCTTTGCTGTTAATAGAAGAGTTTGGTCGCGAGCACAGTGTTCACATTGCTCAAGCCTTTGCCATATCCACCGTGGCCTTTAGTCTTCCACGTTACTTATCAGCAGGATTTATCGTTGCTGCAAAACAGGGCAAAGCCACATTCGATGATGTAAAAGGCCTTGCCAAGAAAATCACAGGGTTTGCATTTTTGGCAAGCGGACTGTTCTTTTTAGGTAGTTACTTCTTTGCCCCAGAAATGGTTATTTTCACAGCGCTGTTTGTTGCATTACAACTTTCGCAAAGCTCTTTGTCATATGCCAACTGGTGGATGGTTCACAGTCAGGAAACCAAGCTTTTACGTTTAACTATTTGGTCCATGTTAGCGCTTGCCGCTGCCGTTGCCGCCTTATTTTTCACTATCCCAACCGGAACCGAACGCGGAGAAGCCATGCTAATTGCTTTTATTGGCTATCAATTGCTGCGGTTTTACATGTTTGCCAGCTCCAAGCTCACATTCACACATTAGTACCCTTAAAACCTAATTAAGAGAAATAACCTATGCCGATAGCGCTAGTAGTCAAAGATTTTTTATGGTGGTTAATAAAAGAAAATACGATAGTGAATTGGGCTTATCTTACCATTGGCAAACGTGTGTTCCGTGCTATTCCTGCCTCGAAGGTTGACGCATCCAAGCCACTCACCAGTAAGCCGGACTACAAAACCGCTACCCCTAAATCTTGGCCTGCTATTAAAGGCTTTACCAGTGGCACAACTAATGAGCCACTCACGGTGTACAGAAGCATTAAATCCATTCTACTTGAAGAGTACATGCTTAAAACTGCGCTAAAACAGTTCGGTGTGCCACTTGCGCCAAAGTACGCTATTTTACGCGGCGACAATATTCAACACGCCGATGGCGGCGATAACTTCTTTCAAAAGCAGCCTTTTACAGGTCGCCTTATCATGTCGTCTTATCATTTAGGCCCTAAAACCGTTCGACAATATCTCAAGCGCTTAGAAGCGTATCAACCTGATGTCATCATGGCTTACCCAAGCTCTATTTATCTGCTTGCCAAATTGGCACAAGAAAGCAACTGGAAGCCAAACTGGCCGTTAAAGTGCGTTTTTACCTCAAGCGAAACTTTCTCGCCAGACAAACAAGCCTTGGTTAGGTCAGTTTTTGGGCCGGTGTGCGATCACTACGGACAAGCTGAGCGCGTAGCGGCACTGCAAACCTGTGTGACTGGGCACTATCACGTAAGAGAGGATTATTCTTTAGTCGAATTTATTCCAGATGAGCATGGCGTTAGAATCGTCGGCTCCAATGTGTACAACACGGCAATGCCGATGTCTAGGTACGACACTGGAGACTACGTAGAAGGCCTCGAGACAGAAAGTGTTTGCGAGTGTGGCAACCCAAGTCCCTACGTCAAACAAGTCCTTGGGCGCGACGACGACTATGTTATTTTGCCGGATGGTCGACAAATCGGCCGTTTGGATGTGGCATTTAAAGGAATCGACGGTCTTTTAGAAGCACAAATCGAACAATCAGCACCGGATCGCATCATTATTCGATACATCGGAAATGAAGGATGTGATCATCCAGTTTTAACAAATAAGTTAGAAAACAGCCTTAAAGAACGACTAGGTAGCAGCCTGTCTTACGAGTTTACGCCCGTAAAAGACTTACCTAGAACGCGCCGAGGCAAATTTAAATCTGTTATTAGGAGCTTTGATATTGCTTGATAAAGTCAATGTTATGATCGGTACATCGCCTGACGGTCAAGGCGGGATTGCATCGGTCATTCGAGGCTATCAAACGGTGGGGCTGTTCGCATCTCACCGTATTCTCTTTGTTGCCTCGCATAGCACGTACGACAATACTAAGTTAAAAATGGCGCTCACCTTCTTGTGTTCGCTACTCAAGCTATTATGGCTTGGCGTGACGCGAAACATAGGCTGGTCTCACGTGCATCTTGCCTCTAACGGCAGCTACAAACGCAAACGCTGGCTAATCAAACTTGCCAGAAAGCTCGGTAGCAAAATCATCATTCATTTACATGGTGGCGGCTTTCAAGATTTCTACGCCAAACAGCATCCGGGTAAACAAGCGGAAATTCGTCATATGTTCGACGACGCCGATAAAGTCATTGCGCTTTCAAAGCAAACGGCTGAGTGGATTTCAGAGCTAACGGGCAACAGCAAAAACGTGAGCGTTGTTTACAACACGGTACCAAGCTTTGAAAACCCAAATGCGAAGCGCCAACAGCAACGCATCCTGTTTTTAGGCAACCTCACTCAAGCTAAAGGCGTTTACGATTTAGTAGAGGTGTTTGCCAGGTTACATGAAGATTTTCCAGAGGCGCAACTTAGGCTAGGCGGCACGGGCGACACCGACGCGTTAACGCAAATCATTCAAAGCAAAGGCTTGCAGGAGCATATTCGGTTATTAGGTTGGGTCGCAGGAGACTTAAAGCGCGAAGAAATCGATTACGCCGACATTTTCTGCTTACCCAGTTATCACGAGCAAATGCCGATGAGCTTGCTTGAAGCCATGTCAGCTAAGATGGGCATCGTTGCCAGCGCCATTGGCGGCATTCCCGACATCATTCAACAAAACCAAAATGGTTTGTTATTCCAAGCAGGTGATAAAGAAGCGCTCTACCAAGCGTTATATCGATTGCTGAACGAACAACAAACCAAAGAGTCGCTCGCCCAACAAGCTCAACAAGACTTCAAATCATCTTATTGTGAGCCGGTCATCATGGGGCAATTAACGCAAATCTACCAAGAGCTAGAACATTAGATCATGACAGAAATGACGCAAATAGAAGAGACCATCAGCCATCTGTTTACTGATGCATACCAGTCGGATTTTGCAGGTGACGATCCCTTTGATGGCTTAAATGCCAAGTTGTTTCAATGGATCCCAAGCATGCAAGATAGCGTTATTGGCTTAGCGTGGACGCAACTCTTTAAACGCAACCCCATTAACTTGCGCCGAATCGCTGGCGTACCGAAATTACGTAACCCTAAAGGTGTGGCTTTATTTATTTCCGGCATGTTATTAGAGCACAAGCGCGCACCAAGACCAGAACTACTCGACATTGCGCAATCATTGGGTGATTGGCTATTAACCCAAACCTGCAACCGCACTGTTTGGGGCGCCCCCTGCTGGGGATATCACTTTCCTTGGAAAGCAAGAGCATTCTACGTGCCATTAGGCACACCCAATTTAATTACGACGGTTTATGTGAGCAAGGCACTGTATGAGCTGGGCACCGCCTTGAATCAGGAAAAATACATTGAACCTGCACTGCAAAGTGCCGACTTCATTGTGGATAAACTGTTCTCACCCGGTAAAGATGGCGCATACTTTTGCTACATTCCAGGTGAATCTGCACTGGTTCATAACGCCAATTTATGGGCCGCTGCATGGGTAAGGCACAGTGCAGAATTAAGAAACAACGACTCTCACAAAGCCCTCGCCCTTGAAGCCACCATGACCTCGATTAATGCACAAAAGGTGGATGGCAGCTGGCCTTATGGTGCTCGCAGTCACCACCAGTTCGTTGATGGATTTCACACAGGTTATAACTTAGAAACCTTACAACTCATCAACCAATACGAGCAGAATGACGTTATCAAAGACGCCATTCAAAAAGGATACGCTTATTATTGTCAGGCGCTGTTTGATGAAGATGGAACCGCGCGCTATTACAATACCAACCCGTATCCATTGGATACGCACAACTTCGCACAAGCCGTATTAACCTTGATTAAAATCGGCACAACCAATACCGATGAAGCACTCGCAGATCGCGTGGTGTCTGCTTGCTTCTCACAACTGTACCTCCCAGAAAAACACCGATTTGTTTACCAAAAAGACAGTAAAGTGACGAATAAAGTAAACTACATTCGGTGGACACAAAGCTGGGCATATTACGCATTAAACTTTTATCTCAACCATAAAAAAGGGTTATCAAAGTGAAACGTATAGAGATGATGAACTGTCCCATGGACAGCTCAACTATGGATGAAACAGTCAGCATCATCACGGACAGGATTGAAAAAGAAGAGTTTACCCAGCACGTTGTGGTTAACGTAGCCAAAGTCGTTAACATGCAAAAAGACCCGGAGCTGGATGAATCTGTTCGTGAATGCGACATCATCAATATCGATGGCATGGGCGTGGTCTGGGGTGCAAGAATGCTCGGCTACAAAGTGCCCGAGCGTGTGGCAGGCATCGACTTATTCTACGAGTTAAACAAAACCGCAGAAGACAAAGGCTTCCCTGTTTTCTTTTTAGGTGCAACAGAAGAAGTGGCAAACAAGGCCGCTAAAAATATGCAGTCGCGCTACCCAAATCTTAAAATAGCGGGTTATCACCACGGTTATTTTTGGGATGACGAGGAAGCCGTGGTCCAAGAAATCAAAAAGTCCGGCGCAAAACTCTTATTTGTGGCGATTACCTCTCCAAAGAAAGAGCGTTTTATTAATCGCTGGCGAGAACAGCTTGGTGTCACCTTTGTGATGGGTGTTGGCGGCACATTAGACATTGTTGCAGGTAAAACAGAGCGCGCACCAAGATGGATGCAACAAGCCGGGCTAGAGTGGTTTTACCGCTTAGCGCAAGAGCCTGGAAGAATGTGGAAACGCTACCTGTCAACCAACAGCCGCTTTGCTTGGCTGTTATTGCAAGAGAAGTTTAAACGTAGCCCGTCCTAACGTTAAGGCTGCTATTTCCTCTTCAAATAGCAGCCCTATTCACTCTGTTATCCGCACTGCACTGCTCTTCCTTTGCTTAATATCTTTCTAAAAAGCCTGCATCACTTCAGGCTCATTACGATAGAGTCATAACCAACAGAACCGTTGCCGACACACTCATTGCTAACTTACTCATAGCCAACAGACTTTGTCACTAACAGACTCATCACCGAAAAAGCACCTTAATGCCCATTTTTTAAACCCATAGTAAATATAAATATTTTTATTACCGTATATTAATTCGCCTTAAAATCGCACCGAAATTAACACCAATTTAACAAGATAAACATTAAATTAAACCTTTATAATTAAGACGTATAAAAATGAAAAAGATCTTTTAATTTAGTCTTTCAAATTGGTGTTAATTTAATCTGATTTGCATATAATGCGCGCCTTATTTTCATGTCTGACAAGCAAGAGTTTGTCTAATTAAGCTGGATAGATACCTCGAAGTATGCACAATAATATCGATACCCTATTTGAAAACCTTTGGCAGAATTATATTAACGTCACTCCATCGGCAAACAAAGTTCACCAGTTATTAGGTGAAGGTGATACATTAATTAATGATCACGTTGCTTTTCGCACGTTTAATATTGAAAAAGTTAATTTAGAGAAACTATCCGCTCACTTCCTAGCCCTTGGCTACGAAGAAAAAGGCCAATACGACTTTGAGCAAAAGAAGTTAAAAGCCAAGCACTTTGAACATACTGATCCTACACAACCTAAAGTGTTCATCAGTGAGTTGTTGGTTGAATCCTTTAGCCAAGACGTACAAAACATCATTCATAAAATGGTTGACCAAGTAGAAGCAAGCGCGGTCACTCGTGAAGACTTCCTGTATTCTGGTGCGCCTTGGACAGTCACAACTCAAGAGTATGAAACTTTGCTTGAAGCCTCTGAGTACGCGGCTTGGATGGCAGCTTGGGGTTACCGCGCTAATCACTTTACCGTCAGTGTTAACCACATGAAACACTTCCAAGAGCTAACAGCTGTAAATCAAGCGCTGAAAGATGCAGGTTTCACCTTAAATGTCTCTGGTGGTGAGATTAAAGGCGGCGAAGATGTGTGCTTAGCGCAATCTTCAACAATGGCCGACAAAGTAGAAGTGCAATTTGCGGATGCAAGCAAAGTAATTCCAAGTTGCTTCTACGAATTTGCCCAGCGATATGCACTGCCAAATGGCGAGCTTTACACAGGTTTTGTTGCAGCTTCTGCAGATAAAATCTTTGAAAGTACGAACACAGTTGCCGCTTAATTAGCAGTCATTACATTAACTCGAATGAGTTTATAACGTTAAAAGAGGTAAAGCCTATTTTACCTCTTTTTTTGATTTTTCAGCACAGCCAAATAAAAAGAAAAAAGAAGAGCGCTTGCTATACTTTCACCGAGTGAAAAATAAGTAATTAAAAGATGTACCAAAGACAAACGCGCGCTTTTTTAAATGAACCTCATGGCGAAACACACATTCATTGGCAAGGCGATATTTTAATCGTAAAAGCCGTAGGCCCTTTTAATATTGAAGGGATTGAAGCCAGCCTTTTAACACTCAAAGAAACCATTGCATCTTCAAATAAGTCCACTTGGTATCGGCTAGATTATGCCGATGATAATACCTTTGGAGATTTAGAAGTCATTAAAGGCATTGGCAAGAGTTTCTTTTGGAGTTTTGAGAATGGATGCCAAAGTATTGCCTCTGTCACTTCCAACTCGCTACAACGAACGTTATTCGAAAGTTTCCTCGCTCGTCACGACCTGAATTTGCACCCATTCGATTATGAAGAAGATGCATTAAACTGGTTGAAAACACAGCAAATACAAAAAACCCACTCATAATCAGTGGGCTTTTATTTTCAATAACTGTGTCGCTCCCAAAACAGGAAACAGGCGCATAATCCCGCGCCTCAAAAATGTTATTGTTGTGCAACCTGCCACACCGAAACAGAGCCGCTCGCTTCATTACCGACAATCAATAAAGCGTGGCCCGTTGGGCTGTGCTCAGCAGCAACAAATGCCATACCTTCAGGCGCTAGATCTCCCGAAACATCCGCCCCTTCTGTTGTATCACGGTTAATCACGTAATCCACAAATTGTGTATCGTAAGGATTAGTGACGTCATACACAAAGATACCGCCCATGCGCTCAAGGCCAATAAAGGCATACATGCGCTCACCCACATACCCTACCGTTAGGGCTTCCGGCTCAGGGCCTTTGTTAGCAGAGCGTGCATCGCCTTCGTTTTTATCATCATCATTATTAAATGCGTCGCCGTGAACCGATGCCGTAATGCGCTCGAAATCGTCACCCGAGTCGAACACGATTAAACCGTTTTGGTCCCAAACGGTAAATGAACGCGCGCCATAGGCGAAAATAGCATCATGAATGCCATCGGCATCGCTATCACCTAGTACCGACGTCACATTTAGATCGCCCAGATGGAAAGCTGTAAAATCAAAGTCTTCTGGCGCTTCGCCTGCAATGCTTTCTAAATTAGAATCAAACGCAAAGTCTAGATCTTTCGCCTTCATTTCATCCGAGTACGACAAACAGCCCTTGTCTTCATCAAAGCTTTGTCCACCTGCAAACTCACACAACTCTTCGTCTTGTTGGCCATCATCGTTTCGCGTATCGAAGAAGTATTCTCTTGCATCCCCTTCGTTCGCCGTAACAATAAAATCCGCTCCGTTCCACTGGAATGTTGCTACAGCGTCAGGTTGATACATACCGTAAACGTCTTGGTATTGACCAAAACTCACCGCACCATCTTCAGTACCATCCAGTTGCAGCTGAGACCAATCTTTAAAGCCTAGCCCCACTAATTCCACCGAATTATTAACCAAGTCAACAATGGCCAAGCCATTATTTTCTTGAAGTGTAACGTACGCCGTTGTATTCGTTGTAGAAATGTATTCTGGCTCTAAATCTTGCGCCACACTCACGGAAATGACGTTGTCATTAATGGTTCGCCCATCAGGATTTGGGAAATGCATGCCTTGTGCTTCAAGCATGTCTTGATTACCGTTATAACCTTGGAAGTTAATTTCGGTAACAGAGGCCGCTGGCGCACCATCTGCCATGCTGATTATGCTCACAGTACCTTCTGGATCGAAACTGTAATCGCCCGAAGGTTCCCCTTCGTTAGCCACAAGTACCTTGCTGCCGTCTGGCGTGAACGTCAGCATATCGGGCAAGTAACCCACTTCAATGGCTTGTGCAAAAGTTGGTGTACCTGCGTCTAATCCTGCATAAAACAGCACCATACCTCTTTCATTATGTGCAGCAGCGGGCATGGCAACCGCTAACATGTCTCCATGAACGGCAATGCTGGTTGGCGCCGCTAAATCCGTTCCCCCCACACTCGTTTCTAACAACAAGGGGGTGGCATTCAAATTACTCGCCGTAAGCGGGTTGGATAACGCATCCGAAGATAGCCCCGATGCATCAAGCATTTCAACGGTAGGCGCATCAGCCGCGCTGTTGATTGCGAAAATGGTGTTACTCGCAGCGTGAAACTGAACGATTTCTGCCGCACCACTGGGTGACTCTGGATTCAGTTGGGCTCTGCCCACTAAAGACATCGCAATACCAACAGGGGCATCCTGTCCATCAACACCGGGTGCTCCTGGAGCGCCGGCATCACCCTGAGGCCCTTGTGGACCTTGAGCACCATCGTCCCCTTCGGAAAAACAAGCCGTGAGCGACAGTGAAACTGCTACCGCCAATGTAATTTTAAGGAAATTACTTTTAATACTCATACGTATGTTCCTATGTTAAGAAAGCAGAATTTATTTCAGGTCCATCCTACGTATGACAATATAAAAATAATTTCCCTAGGCGAACTGACCTAAGATACAGTTCCCAAATTTACAGGGCTAAAGTATGAATTCCGTAAGCGCAATCGCGTTTACGTAAAGAACAGGGTTATAATCTGCCCCCAGTCTGGCATTTGCATCATTTAGTGCTAGTGAAAAACCTTTACTTAACCTATTCAAATTAACAAAAGAACAGGATCACACATGCAAGCAACAGTGAAATGGCAAGAAGGCTTGTGCTTTGAAAGCACAACGGAAAACGGACACAAGATCATTATGGATGGAACAAAGGAGAAAGGTGCCTCTCCGATGGAAATGGTGATGATGTGTGCGGGTAACTGTGCCTCTATTGATATTGTCATGATTTTGGAAAAAGCCAGACAGGAAATCACTGGCGTTGAGGTTCAACTTAAAGGCGAGCGTGTGGATGACGTACCGGCAGTTTTCTCTAAAATTCACATGCATTTTGTTGTTTCAGGTAATGCGTTATCTGAAAAACAAGTCGAAAGAGCGGTTAACCTTTCAATGGAAAAATACTGCTCAGTTTCAATCATGCTAAAAGAAGCTGTAGAAATCTCACACAGTTTTGAAATGGCACAAGCTTAATCGGCACACTCGCCCAACAAGCTTCAAAGCACGGTATCCCTTCTTTTTAGTACCCAATAAAGAGGGGAACCTGTGCTAAATATCCCCTCTTTAACAATGTCAAAATAACATTCAGTGCATTCTTGTTACCCGTTTTCTTTTAAGATTGCTACCATTAAGCAAACTCGCATTTTTCGGACACAAAAAGGAAACGAATACTCATGTCCCCTCGCCAACTCTTTATCATATTTAGCTTAATTTTCTTCGTGGTTGCTTGCGCTAAATCCCCAACCGGGCGCAATCAATTTAAGTTTTACGGTACGGACCAAATGGATGAAATGGGCCGCCAAGCCTTCGATGGTATAAAAGAAGAAGGAAAGGTTTTAACGAATTCACGTCAATCTCAATATGTGAACTGTGTTGCTAAACACGTTGCAGCGCAAGTGCCTAAATCGGTGTTCGCCGATGAATGGGAAGTTGTGGTGTTTGACGACAAACAAATTAATGCATTTGCGTTACCCGGCGGCAAAATCGGCGTATACACCGGATTATTAAAAGTGGCTGAAACCCAAGACCAACTCGCAGCAGTTATCGGTCATGAAGTGGGCCATGTAATCGCTGAACATGGCAACGAACGTATGTCATCCGGCACCTTGATTAACCTTGGCATGCAGGTAACGAGTCAAATCCTCGATTCACAACAAGTCAGTGGCAATAAAGAAATTATGTCGGCCATTGGTGTGGGTATGCAAGTCGGTGTGCAATTGCCCTTTAGCCGCGCACATGAAAGCGAAGCGGATTTAATTGGGCTTGATTTGATGGCCAAAGCCGGGTTTAACCCAGAACAATCGGTCACCTTGTGGCAAAATATGGAAAAAGCCAGCGGGGGTAATCGACAACTAGAGTTTTTATCGACACACCCTGCGCCTAGTACTCGAATCGATCAGTTAAAAAACAACATGCCGTCGGCTTTAAAGTCCTATCAATCCGTGCAGCGCCGCCCTCGTTGTAAAGCGTAGCAACTTGCGCTAAATCGTTAAATTTCAAATCCCAGCGCTTGCCAGCCCCAATCCGATTCGGCTAGGCAAGCTGCTTGCAAAAAAGCCGCTAAATCCTGCGCTCCCATTGCCTCAGCAACAATACGAAACTGGTTCCTTGCTTTGATGGCTTTTGTTTGTAACAGGTTTAACCGTCTGTCGGCTGCGCTACCAAAATCGCTTTGCTGAATCTTCGATGCTTTTTTACTGGCGGCGTAATAATCCAACACGTACTCCAACAAACGAATTTGCACCCTCAGCATTTGTTTGTTCAAAATATGCAGGTGCGTACCTGAGGCTTCAATGGCCTCAACAAAAACATGATCGGCTAAAGGCTCCGCTTCTAACAGTAGCGCTTTGCACTGCTGACAATATTGCTTCAACAGCTTCAGATACGCGTCGTTGTGCGCCGCCTCATCCAGCGCACACTCGTCTTGCATGTCTTCCCTTAGCATATCTAGACTGATCAATTTTCGAGAAATCGGTGACATGAAAAAACCTAAACACTCGCCGTTAAAACTGCTCAAACAGTAAAGGTTATACCAATCTAAACAGTATGTTTAGGCTTATCTTGCCTCACCTTCCCATTTGAACATCATGCCAGCTAGGGCAATAAATAGCGCACCAAGGCCTAACAATAATCCAAGCTCAAAACGCAAATCGGCAATGGTTGCGCCATCGGTCATTACCGCACGAGCTGCACTTAACATATGGGTTAACGGGAAAATTTTAGAAAGCCCAATGATAAACTCTGATGCCCCTTCCAACGAAAACCAAACGCCAGATAACAACATCATAGGCCACGTGGTTAAATTCGATACGCCAGACACCAACTCTTCGCTTTGACTACGGCACGAAATCAACAGGCCTAACGCGATTAAACACAACGCGCCGCTTGCAGCAACCACCAGCAGTGTGAAGTAGCTTCCTACCATGTAAAAATCAAACACCCAATTACACAAGGCAAATACAATGGCGGCCATCGTCACAACAATAAATAAACGCGACAACACTTGTGCAACCATAAACTCGGTCGCGGTTAGAGGCGTGGCTTTGAGTCGTTTCAACACGGCATTTTTTCGATATCGAACAATCACATAGGATGCGCCCATCAAACTGCCAAACATGATGTTCATCCCCAAAATGCCGGGAATAAGCCAATCGATGTAGCGCACCTCTTTGCCTGTCAGCACCTCTCTTTGATAGGGTTCACCTTGTCCTAAAAGTAATTGTTCAACCACATAGCCTTTGGGCGAGGTTTGATTTACCCAATACTGCCGATTTTGCCAATCGACAAGTAAATCAACGCCATGACGCTGCACGCGATTTTGTGCTTCACTCAAATCGTTATAAACCACGAATTCAACGTATTTCAGGTTGAAAAAGTGCTGTTTTTCCTGTGTTTTATTATGCTCTGCCATCGCCTGATTAAGCGAGCGGTTGGCCGTCTCTATAGAGTCTGACGTACCTAACGCCTGAACCGAATTATCTGTTGGCAGTGCATTCATTACGCCAACTTTATACTGCGCTTTTCCATCACCATTAAATGCGGCAGATATCGCTACAATAATGACAATAGGCATAATCAACGACCAACTAAGCGAACCTTTATCCCGAAAAAACTCCAAATTCCTCGCTTTAAATACGGCTATGATACGCTTCCACGCGCCTGTCATCGTACTCATGCTTCTTCCCCTAGTTTTTGTCCGGTTAGCTTCATGAATAAATCGTCCAAGTTAGCCGACTTAATATGCATTCCTTGAAGCGACACATTTGCCTGTGTCAGCTGGGACAGGGTTTCTTCAATATTCTGTGTGGACAGTTCTTGGTACAGCTCGTTCTCAACTAAGTCGTAATTTTCGGTAATCACCGATGGCAGCGCCTGAGGAGAGATGCGTATCAAAGAATCCGAGAAATGCTTTCCTAATAACGCCTGAGGGTTCCCCCTTTCAATGATTTTACCTTGTGCCATAATCACAATTTCATCGCACAAGAATTCGGCCTCATCCATGTAATGCGTGGTTAACACAATGGTTTTTCCTTGGGATTTAATGCGATTAATCAGCTCCCAAAAAAGCCGTCTAGCATGAGGGTCAAGCCCGGTTGTAGGCTCATCAAGAAAGATCACTTCAGGATCGTTAATTAGCGCTAATGCCAACAACAAACGCTGCTTTTGCCCACCCGATAACTTACTGTGAAATCTGTCGATAAATTCACCAAGTTGGCAAATTTCAATTAATTCTTCTTGAGCAACGGGGTTATCATAAAAAGAAGAAAACAACTTCAACGTATCGCGACACGTTAAGTAGCTCTGAAGCGCGGTATTTTGGAACTGAATACCTACTTTTGTTAACGCTTCTTTTGACACAGGCTGACCAAAATATCGAATCTGCCCTTTTGATGCTTTTACAATGCCTTCTAGCATTTCAATCGTCGTGGTTTTTCCAGCGCCATTAGGGCCTAATAATCCAAAACACTGCCCTTTTTTAACTTCGAAGCTGATGTCATCGACGGCCTGAACATCTTTGAACGATTTACTCAGCCCTTCAACCTCTATCACGTATTCCATATCCGCTTCTCAATTGTTTACATTAAGCATCAAGAATGCCACAGTATGCGCCCGGCTTAAACGCTAAATCATAAGACAGTATGCGAATCCCCAGAATTTATCATCCAGACCCAATTTTTGTTGATCAACACCTTCCCCTTACCGCAGAAGCATGCAAGCACTTACTTACTGTACTTCGCCTTAAAGATGGTCATCCTATTATTCTATTTAACGGAGACGGTAACGAATATACAGCCAGTTTACGTGTGGAATCCAAGCGCAATGCCACAGCGTTTATAGAAGCCCAATTAGCCATCAGTGTTGAGTCCGCATTACCGATTCACCTTGGACAAGGTATCTCCAAAGGTGAGCGTATGGATTTTGTTCTACAAAAATCTGTGGAACTGGGAGTGACAGAAATAACACCCATTATTACCGAGCGTTGTCCAATTAAACTCAACGCCGACCGTTGGGAGAAAAAGCACCAACATTGGCACAAAGTCATTATTTCAGCCTGTGAGCAATGTGGTAGAAATGTTGTACCAACACTGCACCAAGCAGTGCCATTAAACGAATGGTTACAGCAATCAACGCAGCAGCTTAGGTTAACCTTGCATCCACAAGCTGAAAAACGCATGTCGGAGATGAAGCCGGATCAACACGGTTTCAGGCTGTTAATTGGCCCTGAGGGTGGCTTGTCGGACAGCGAAATTTATCAAAGCAATGAAAGTGGTTTTGCTTCTGCATTGCTTGGCCCTCGTGTACTACGCACGGAAACCGCTGCCTTGGCAGCCATCAGCGTATTACAAAGCCACTTTGGCGATTTATAAGCAGCCAAAGTACGAAAAGCACAATTGTACGATGACGAGGCCCTGACTTTGTCGCCATTTGCACAGAGCCAAGGACTCACTTTGTTACACGATTTCTCAGTCTGGTGGTATTGAATAGCCGAGAAAGATGCCTATTTATGGGAAACATGAAAAAGCATCCATATCGTGTCACAGCAGTAGACATAAAAGAGGAAAGCACTTTGAGCATTAAACTCGGAATTGTGATGGACCCAATCGCGGACATCAACATCAAAAAAGACACCAGCTTCGCTATGTTACTGACCGCCCAATCTCGCGGTTATGAGCTGTTTTATATTGAAATGTCGGGCTTGTACCTAGATAAGGGTCACCCTAGAGCCTTAACGCAACCGCTCAGTGTCAAACGCGATCCAGACAACTTTTTCACGCTAGGTGAACAGCAAAATATCGGTCTTGAAGAGCTTGATGTGATTTTAATGCGCAAGGATCCGCCCTTCGACAGCGAATTTTTATATTCCACACAAATCATGCAACAAGCGGAAGAGCTTGGCACCTTAGTGGTCAATAAAACGCAAGCATTGCGAGACTTCAATGAAAAGCTAGCAACATCGTTCTTCCCCGAGTTAATTCCAGATACGCTTGTCACTCAAGACAGCAGCTTAATTCGCGCATTCCACGCCAAGCATAAAGACATTATATGTAAACCGCTTGATGGCATGGGCGGCGCTTCTATCTTCCGTGTAAAAGAAGATGGCAACAACCTCGGCGTCATCATTGAAACGCTAACAGCAAACAACACACGTTACGCCATGTTCCAAGAGTATTTACCCGCGATTAAAGACGGCGACAAACGTATTTTGATTGTAGACGGTGAAGTTATGCCTTATTGCCTAGCGCGCTTACCTTCTGCGGGTGAAACCCGAGGCAACTTGGCAGCTGGCGGTACAGGCCGTCCTCAACCTATCTCCGAAAGTGATAGAAAACTGGCTGAAACGGTGGCACCTGTGCTGCGTCAACAAGGTTTGTTATTTATTGGGCTAGATGTCATCGGCGACCGTATTACCGAGATTAACGTGACTAGCCCGACATGCGTGCAGGAAATTGAGGCAGCGTTCGATATTGATATCACAGGAAAATTATTCGACGCTATTGAAAAATGTCTCAAAAGTCCCAACAAAGGTCTATAGTTAGAACTGAAAAAAAGATGTATCACCTAACTCCGTGAGACAAAGGTCAATCATGCAAAAAAGCTTACAAAATCATCTACTTATTGCCACACCTTCGCTAGAAGATTCTTATTTTTCTCGCTCTGTTGCTTACCTGTTTGAGCACAATGAGAAAGGTGCGATGGGCATTGTAGTCAATCAATTAGCTGGCATGAGTTTAGAAGAGCTAATGAAAATGACCGAAACCAGCGGAGAGGTCGATCGCTTTCGCGCAGATAATCCCGTCATGATGGGAGGCCCGGTCAGTCGCGATCGCGGCTTTATTCTTCACTCCACACAGGTGGGGTGGAGCTCAAGCATGCGCTTAAATTCAGAAATCATGATCACCACATCAAAAGACATTCTAGATGTCATCGGTAACGATAATGGTCCAGAAGACTCAATTGTTGCCCTTGGTTATTCAGGATGGGATGCAGGTCAACTTGAACGCGAATTGGAAGAAAATGCATGGCTGACTGTAGAAGCCGACAAAGAAATCCTTTTCAAAACCCCGGTGGAAGACAAATGGCAAGCGGCAATTAACAAGCTTGGTATCGACATTTGGAGCCTTTCACCGCAAGTTGGGCACGCATAATTCTCACAACAAAGGTAAATAAGGATCTGCCTTGACCCACAATAACCGCAGTATTTTAGGGTTCGACTTCGGAAAGAAAAGTATTGGTGTTGCCATTGGTCAAGAGATCACTGGCACCGCTTCTCCCCTTCCCGCTCTCCCTGCTAAAGATGGCATTCCGAATTGGGATACGATTGAATTACTTTACGCTGAGTGGCAACCACATATAGTTGTCGTTGGCCTTCCCTTGAATATGGACGGCACGTCACAACACGTTACATTTGCGGCACAAAAATTTGCAAACCGCCTTCACAACAAGTTCAAAATCCCGGTCGATACCTATGATGAAAGGCTCACCACCGCCGACGCAAAAGCCCGTCTATTCGAGCTTGGCGGCTTTAAGAAGCTTGAAAAAGGAAAAGTAGACAGTGTTTCCGCATGCTTAATCGTTGAAGGTTGGATCGAGCAACAATTTTCCTAAACAGTATAAATAATTTCCAAATCATCTTGCATTTGCAATTCGTCACGAAATAAACTCACCCATCATATGGTCTGATTGTGAGAGCCATTCTGGCATCACCAAATCGGGGCTGTGTTTGCCGCTGAAGAATTAGTTAATTACATACAAGAGCAACAAAATGAAATTTAAATCTGCGAAAAGCATCTTTCTGAGCTTAGCTAGCCTGCTTATCCTTTCCTTATCTTCAACTGTGCAAGCTCAATCGGAAGAAGAAAAGATTTATATGCCTGAGTGGGAGTTAAAAACAGCTGATGGTCAAGTTGTTAAATCCACCGACTTATTGGGCAAACCTGTCATCCTTCACTTTTGGGCTACATGGTGCCCCTATTGTAAACGTCTTCAACCCGCCTTTGACCGCTTAAAGGAAAAATATGAAGAACAAGGTTTGCAAATTTGGGCGATCAGCTTTAACGAAAGCAAAGGTGCAAAACCTCAAGAAATGCTAAACGAGCGCGGTCACACATTTAAAACATTGGTGGATGGCGATCGTGTTGCCATTGGCATGTTTGAAGTTAATGCAACGCCAACAACCTTCTTCTACTACGCTGACGGCAGTTTAATGGGCATGACACAAATGTCTGACCCAGAAAACCCTGGCCTTGAGCAGGCGGTTGAGCATTTACTGGCTGACATGAAAGAAAAGCAAGCAAAAGGCGAACAAAAAGGCATGTCTGGCGCGACCGAGTAAGTCATTAATCCAAAAGCATCAACGTCAAAGGAAGATAGCGGTAAGTAGCACAACGCACTCTTCTTCCTTAACGAAAGGATTACAACAAGCCTACGTCTTCACTTGAAACGTAGGCTTTTTTAATCTTTGTATAACGCGGCTAGAGCTAGTCCTTAGGTGTTTTTCTATCCATTCAGGCTTAAACACTTCATCCATTTTCAAAGCCAAGCTTAGGCCTCTACTTGTGCTTCCATGCCACAAGACCAACAGATCTCAAAAGTGGATTCGTTGGTTTCATGACAACGCTCACACTCCCAATCACCATTGCCTTGTTGAGCTTTTAACTCTTCTAAAAACACAGCAATAAAAGCATTGGCTTTCGCTTCCCATTCTGCGTCAACCAACCACACTTCCGGCCATGCATCAAAAGGAGAAAGCTCGCCAACCGCGCCAATAGCAAACTCATTTTTAATAAAGCAGTCGATTTGCTTAGACTCCAACAAATCCTTAATTTGCTGTACCTCTAAACGATTTTCGCTACTGTAAATTCGAATCAAGCCGCTCTCCTATTAATCCATATCGATAGTGACATCACTTAGCGAACCTAAACTGGTGCCGCTGTCGCTTTCAAGCTTAATCATCAAGCGTAAATCATTGGGAGAATCGGAATGATGTAACGCCTGGTCCATTGAAATGCGTCCCGCTTTAAACAGCTCATATAACGCCATATCAAAGCTTTGCATTCCCATCTCTTTGCCCTTTTTCATGGCTTCTTTTAAGCCACTGATTTCGCCGCGCTGAATCATATCTTGAACCAGCGGTGAGTTAAGCAGGATCTCAATTGCAGCAACTCGTCCATTACCGTCGGCAGTCGGCACAAGTTGTTGCGCAATAATGGCCCGCATGTTCAAGCTTAAATCGTAGCGAAGTTTGGCATGCTGCTCTGGCGGTGCAAGATGCATAATGCGCTCAATAGCCTGATTGGCATTATTAGCGTGAAGCGTTGCTACACATAAGTGACCCGTATCGGCAAACGACATGGCATATTCCATGGTTTCCATTGAACGAATTTCACCAATCAAAATCACATCAGGCGCTTGGCGTAACGAGCTTTTCAACGCATCATCAAACGATTGCGTATCAATGCCAACTTCTCGTTGTGTCACCACACAGTTTGCGTGGTCATGCACAAATTCGATGGGATCTTCAATCGTGAGAATATGGCCGTGGGAACTTTGATTACGATGGCCAATGAGTGCCGCTAACGACGTTGATTTACCCGTACCCGTTGCCCCCACAAATAACACCAATCCACGCTTCGCCATGATCACGTCTTTCAACACATCTGGCAGTCCTAAATCCTCGGCTTTAGGTATTTGAGTAACAATACGGCGCACCACCATACCTGCTTGGTCTCGCTGCCAAAACGCGCTGCAACGAAAACGCCCCACACCGTCACGCGCGATCGCAAAGTTACACTCTTTTGTGCGATTAAACTCTGCCAGCTGCTCGGGATTCATTGCACTTTGAACCAACGCTAAGGATTGCGCTTGCGTTAAACTGCCCTCCCCTATCGGCGTCATTTGCCCATTGATTTTAGCGCTAACCGGGAAGCCCGCGGTAACGAATAAATCGGACGATCCTTCATCCACCATTTTTTGCAAATAAAAATCTAAATCCATCTTACTGTCTCACTTCTTCAATCTTATTTAGAATCCGCCCGGCATTGGACTTTTCTTATCAACGCTTTTGTCTGCTGCATCTTGCGGGGTAATTAACCCTTGGGCGACCAGCTTTTGCAGGCATTGATCCATGGTTTGCATACCGTGTTGTTGTCCGGTTTGAATCACCGAGTACATTTGCGCCACTTTGTCTTCGCGGATCAAGTTACGAATTGCGGGAATACCCAGCATAATTTCGTGAGCTGCCACACGCCCGCCCCCAATTTTCTTCAACAGCGTTTGCGAAATAACGGCACGAATTGACTCCGACAACATCGAACGCACCATGGCTTTTTCTTCCGCTGGGAACACATCAATAATACGGTCGATGGTTTTAGGAGCGGAGTTAGTGTGCAACGTACCAAACACTAAATGCCCCGTTTCTGCCGCGCTAATCGCGAGTCGAATAGTTTCTAAATCTCGCAGCTCCCCCACCAGAATAACGTCCGGATCTTCACGCAATGCGGAGCGCAGCGCATTGTTAAAGCTGTGCGTATCGCGATGAACTTCACGCTGGTTTAATAGGCTTAATTTATTGTCGTGAACAAATTCGATGGGATCTTCAATGGTCAGGATGTGTTGACGCTTAGTGGTGTTAATAAAATCTATCATCGCCGCAAGCGTGGTACTTTTACCAGAGCCTGTTGCGCCGGTGACTAAAACAATGCCTGTTGGTTGGTTGATGATATCTTTGAAAATGGCCGGTGCGCCTAACTCGTCGAGTGTCAGCACTTTGCTTGGAATGGTTCTTAATACCGCTGCAGCGCCGCGATTTTGCACAAATGCATTCACACGAAAGCGAGAGAGGTCTTTTACTTCAAAGGAAAAATCGGTTTCTAAGTTCTCTTCGTATTCTTTACGCTGCCTATCATTCATAATTTCATAAATCAGGGCGTGAACTTGTTTATGGTCCATCTCTGGCACATTCAACTTACGCATTTCTCCGTCAACGCGAATAATTGGGGGAAGCCCAGCAGAAAGATGCAAATCAGAGGCATTATTCTTCACACTAAAGGCTAAAAGTTCGGTAATATCCAAGGCCTGTACTCCTGTATCTAACGAATGAACGACGACATTCTATATCATGTTAACAATAGCAAATCGGCTGAAAAGCGCACTTGATTCCATCTCCACTTTCGCGCAAGACGCAAAACGCGATCCCCACACCATTCGCCTGTTGGCTGTCAGTAAAACTAAACCGAATGAAGCCATAAAGGAAGCCTACAACGCCGGACAACGTATGTTTGGCGAAAACTATGTACAAGAGGGAATACAAAAAGTCCAAGAATTAAAGGACTTAACAGGCATAGAGTGGCACTTTATTGGCCCACTTCAATCGAACAAAACGCGTGTTGTAGCAGAGCATTTCGATTGGGTACAAAGCATTGAGCGCACCAAAATTGCCGATAGGTTAAATGAACAGCGCCCCAGCGAAAAAGGCTCTCTTCAGGTGTGTATTCAAGTGAATATCAGTGAAGAAGAAAACAAATCGGGTGCCTCTCCCAACGACGTTTTAGCGCTTGCTGCACATATCGATGCACTGCCTAATTTAACCCTTCGAGGGATCATGGCGATACCGGCCAACACCGATTCAGAAGCTCAGCAAAAGCAGGCTTTTAACGCCATGCAATCGCTGTATCAAGCGCTTCAGAATCAATACGCTAATATCGACACGCTGTCTATTGGTATGTCGGGCGATATGAAAGCGGCAATTGAGTGTGGTTCAAGCATGGTACGCATTGGCACCGCTATTTTTGGCGCACGAGAAAAGAAGCAATAAAAACGCGAACGTATCATAACAACACTAAGCTTGTTATGATGATTTAAACCGACGAGTTGGAGATTTTAACACTCATCATGAAGCACTTATCCATTGCTTTTATTGGCGCAGGAAACATGACAAGCGCCATCGTTACAGGCATGGTTAAACAGGGCTACCCCAGCCACTTGATTACCGCCAGTAACCCCAGCTTACCTAAATTAGAAAAGCTCCAAGCCGACTTAAATATACAGATCACACAAAGTAACCTTGAAGCCGTTAATCAAGCCGATGTGATTGTACTTGCCGTTAAACCGCAATTAATGAGTGCCGTCTGTGAGCCCCTTGTGGAAGCGGGTGCACTCACTAAGGACAAGCTCTATATCTCGATTGCGGCTGGATTAACCTGCGAGCGCTTGTATCAAATGATCGGCGGTCAATTCCCGCTTGTGCGAACCATGCCCAACACCCCAAGTGCGGTAGGCAAAGGCTTAACAGGCTTATTCAGCGAAAACGCCACAAAAGAGCAACGTCAGTACAGTGAAGAAGTATTTAACCATGTTGGCACCACGGTTTGGGCAAAAGAAGAAGACCAAATCAATACTGTCATTGCAGGTGCAGGTAGCAGCCCCGCGTACTTCTTTTTGTTCCTTGATGCCATGCAACAAAAAGTAGAAAGCATGGGATTTGAGCCTGATGACGCACGCAACATGGTGCAACAAGCCATGTTAGGCGCAGCTGAACTGGTATGCGCAAGCCCTGATGTGTCTTTAAAAGAGCTGCGTGAACGTGTGATGTCTAAAGGTGGAACAACAGCAAAAGCCGTTGAACACTTCCAAGCCAATAATTTAGAAGAGATTGTTTCTGGCGCAATGCAAGCCGCGGTAGATCGCGCTGAAGAAATGTCTAAACTTCTGTAAAACAGTTTAAAACGCATAAATAGCCCGCATTGTTGATACAAAGTGCAAGGCAAATAACGCAATCATTCGACGACTTTAAAATGATGGACAATTCATGAACGCGACTTACTTTCTAATCAATACTCTCTTCGACCTTTACCTTATGGTGGTATTGCTTCGATTATGGCTGCAATTCGCTAAAGCCGACTTTTACAACCCATTCAGTCAATTTGTGGTAAAAGCAACCCACCCTATTGTGGGTCCATTAAGACGCCTTATTCCTTCCGTAGGACGACTTGATACGGCAACCTTGGTTCTGGCTTTAGCTATAGGTGCGTTAAAGTTGTTCGTTCTTGGGTTGCTCGCTGGCGGCACTTATACCGCGCCAGGATTGTTGCTAGGCGCTGTTTTCGTCATACTCAAAGAGGCTTTCTCGTTAATTTTTTGGGTGTTGATTATTCGTGCTTTGCTAAGCTGGGTAAACCAAGGTTACAACCCCATCGCAATGGTCATGGAGCAACTTACTGAGCCGTTTTTAGCCCCGATTCGTAAGATTATTCCACCCGCAGGCGGTTTTGATTGGTCGATTCTCGTTGCGATTATTGCGCTACAATTCTTCCAATTATTATTGCAAGATTTTCTTCGAGGCTTTTAATGAAGATGCAAGTTAGCACAACAACGCTATTAAAAACGAAAGCGAAACAGCACGTTTCAAAATGGAGCATGATGCTTCTAGGGGCCGTGTTGTTATTACTTAACAGCGCATTTGCTCACGCAGAGCAGTTCAAGCGTTTAGGCAATTGGGATGTACATTACATTGTGCTTAACAGCACATTCTTACAACCTAACATCGCCAAGCAATACGATATTCAGCGCAGTAAATACAACGCCTTTGTAAATATTTCTGTATTAGATAAGGCCTCGAAAGCGGCACAAGATGTAGTGGTATCCGGTGAAGCGAAAGACTTACTCGGCAACATCAAAAAACTCACGTTTAGTCAGGTTAAAGAGCAAAACGCGATTTATTATTTGGCGCAATTTCCGTTCGACGACAACGAGATGTATCGGTTCAGTGTTCGTGTACAACATGGAAACGATACGCAAACCTTGAAGTTCCAACAGCGATTAGTCCGCGACTAAAAACGTTGTTAACCTCTGAAGAATCAACTGGGCTGCGCCCCCTCTGCAGCCCGTTACCATCTTACCTTTTTGTTCACTTTTTTCTCCTCATTCCGCGTGTTCCCTATGACTCTTATTCATTTTTAAAATAGATTTATTTGTGCAAAATACTAGCATCGCTCATTTTTCGCTCTTATACTCGATCTCGATTGTGTGCTTTTTGTTAGCTCAAAAAACACCGCAAAATCAATAAAATAAAAAGGAGTCAGGATGAAATATTCAATCATAGCGTTAGCGTGTGTTGTCATGGCCGGGTGCAGTTCAACAAGCTCGACACATTCAGACACGCCCCTCGCTCAGGAAGTCAGCCAGAAGAAAGCTGAGATCAACGAATGCCTTAAAGAGTCAAAAGAAAATGGCGAAAATTGCGTTGCTCAATCAACAAGAGACAAACTTGGATTGCGATGCAGCAATAAAATGGTGACAGGTACACGTATTACACGCCGCGTTTGTACAACCGCCGCACAGCGCGAATTGCTTGCTAAAGAAGGCCGAGAAACGGCAAATGGCATTCAGCGAAGCCGTCAACCCATTCCCACAGGTGAACAAATAAGGCACAACGGTTTCTAGCGTTGCCTAACCATCCTAAACCAGCCCGCCATTGCGGGCTTTTGTTTGTGCGCAAAATATTGAAAACATTCATAAGCTTGCTACCCTTAAGCCATCCCCCTTCCCACCGCATTTAGGACACACACCTTGGAAGAAAATTTAGAAAAAGAGCTTGAGCAAGCTGCAGCCATCTATCAAATGATCATCGAGTTTTTCGTCAACTACAGTTTTCAGATACTCGGCGCCATTATTATTTTAGTTTTGGGCCTAGTCATTGCCCGCAAAGTCAGCAACTTTGTGCTGACGTTATGTGATAAAAAAGGCTTAGACGTCACACTCAGCCGATTTGTTGCTGCGACGGTTAAAATCCTCATTATTGTGATGGTTGCCATTATTGCCCTCGGCAAAGTGGGCATTAGCGTAACGCCCTTCATTGCTGCAGTCGGCGCACTTTCTTTAGGTGCTGGTTTAGCCGTTCAAGGACTGGTTTCTAACTATGGCGCGGGCCTGAATATCATCCTGACACGCCCCTACATTGTGGGCGACACAATAAGCGTTCAAGGTGTTACGGGTGAAGTTAAAGAGGTACGCCTTGCCTTCACTACACTGACCAACGAAGACCAAACCGAAATCAGCATTCCCAACAAACACATTGTTGGCGAAATCATTCACAACTCATTCGCCAACACCTTAGCAGAAGTGAGCATTGGCATTGCTTATAGTGAAGATCCCGATAACGCCATTTCTATTATTCAAAAAGCGCTGGCAAACATTGACGGGCCTGACACAGAAAAAGTCCCACAAGTGGGCAT
>CAXRCC010000242.1:0-16636 GCA_964228975.1 Paraneptunicella sp.
CCAGCTTATTTTAACCGTGCTACCGTCCCTTTTTGAAACGATGGGCGCCATCGGTAATATTATCGCTTTTGCTTTCTTTGCATTGATGATCATTGCATCACTTACATCATCCATTTCGATGCTAGAAGTCCCGGTCTCTTATGTGGTAGAAGATACAAACTTAGACCGCCCTAAAGCCGTTTGGTTAATTGCTGGGATCATCATGGCCATCAGTGTTGTGATTGCACTAAACTTTGGCACCTTGTTCGAGTTAGTCGTTTCTATTACCACTGAATATAGCCAGCCCCTGTTGGGATTAGTCTTATGTATTTTTGTGGGCTGGATCTGGAACAGAAATAGTAAATTAGAAGAACTGAAAAAAGGCTACGACGATATTGAATCAAGCCTGTTTTGGAAAATTTGGCCAGCCTATGTCAAATTCGTATGTCCCGTTATCATCTTGCTAATGTTTATTCGCTCACTTTAAAATGAGCTGAAGTAGTAAGGCATAATCAATTATCACTGAGCAGGTATTTT
This sequence comes from Paraneptunicella sp., assembly GCA_964228975.1. Classification (GTDB taxonomy): domain Bacteria; phylum Pseudomonadota; class Gammaproteobacteria; order Enterobacterales; family Alteromonadaceae; genus Paraneptunicella. Next base: position 517 of record CAXRCC010000242.1, read on the forward strand.
ATGAGTTGCATCATTAATACCTGCTTTTGCTTTTTCAAGCTGTTAAGCGCAATAAGAGTTCAAATTTATGACGCAGAATTATAAAGAACCTTCTTTACTCGATTCTTTGATCCCAATCATCTTTCTAGTATTCCTTCTATCATCCTCTGTTTATTTATTCGGAAATGATTCTTCTAGTGGCCCTAACCAAATTGCTTTGCTTTTAGCCATGGCAGTTAGCGCGGTTATCGGCATGAAAAATGGCTACAAGTGGAAGGATATTGAAGAAGGGATTATCAAAGGGATTACTGTTTCCTTGGGAGCCATTCTTATCTTACTCGCTGTAGGGTCACTTATCGGAACCTGGTTACTTTCAGGTACTGTGCCCACATTAATTTACTATGGGTTACAGCTGTTAGACCCCGCATTGTTTTATACCGCTACCAGTATTATTTGCGCAGTGGTGGCTATGAGTATTGGCAGTAGTTGGACAACAGCCGCTACCGTAGGTGTTGCGTTAATGGGGGTTTCCAGTGGAATGGGGATGTCTGAAGCGATCACGGCAGGGGCGGTAGTATCTGGAGCTTACTTTGGCGATAAGATTTCACCTCTTTCTGAAACCACAAACCTTGCGCCTGCTGTTGCAGGAACAGACCTATTCGAACATATTCGATACATGCTTTGGACAACCATCCCAAGTATGGTTATTGCCTTAATTATTTTTACAATCATCGGGTTTAACTCTTCAACCGATGCTTCTTCAGAGCGTATCGCAGAAATGCAAACGTTGCTGCAACAGGAATTTAATATCGGTTGGCCAATGTTAATTCCATTGGTTGTTTTACTGACTTTAGCTGTGAAGAAAATGCCCGCATTTCCGGCTGTTTCGATCGGTGCCTTAATTGGTGGTATTTGGGCGATTGTTTTTCAGCCAGACGTTATTCAGGATATGGCCTCTCGCTCGTCAGTTGAAAGCTTTGGGGGGATCACCGTTGTTTGGCAAACCTTGTATGCAGGGGTCGAGTTTAACACTGCCAATGCCGAGCTGAACGATCTACTCAGTGGCGGTGGTATGGCAAACATGTTAACGACCATTTGGTTGATTATGTGCGCCTTAACATTTGGCTCAGTGTTAGAAAAAGTTGGGTTATTGAAAAAAGCAGTTAATGCTTTCTTAAAAGGTGCGAAGTCTGCCGGCGATATGGTGACTCGAACCATTTTAACGTGTTTTGGTACAAACCTAATCACGGCTGATCAATACATGTCTATCATCATGCCCGGTCGCATGTACAAAGAAGAGTTCGCAAAGCGAGGATTGCACCAGCTTAATTTATCGCGCAGTTTAGAAGACGGCGGAACGTTAACGTCGCCGCTGATTCCGTGGAATACATGCGGTGCATATATGCATAGTGTTCTTGCGGTAAACCCACTTGAGTATGCTGTGTATACACTCTTTAATTTAATTAACCCTGTGCTTGCTATTATTTATGCGTTTGTTGGTATCAAAATTCTTCGTATTGAGCCACCTGTACAGCCAAACCAAGAAGAAACAGCGCAAGCAGCCCGTTAATATTTGAAGTCAACAAAAGGAAAAGGTTTATGAACGATACGGTAACTGCCCCAGTAGCGAAGAGGCGTCTTGATTATTTACCCCCTGACTTCTTGATAGAAACTGTTGATTTAACTTTTTATCTGGAATCTAACGCAACGATTGTGATTGCTAGTTGCCATGTAACGCGTAATGGTCAACACGATAATTCATTAGTGCTTGATGGCGATAGCTTGCAATTGAAACGTGTGGAAATTGATGGTGCTCCCTTTTCGCACTATCAGGAAAGTGAAGGTAAATTAACACTTAATGCTGTACCTGATGACTTTATTCTTGTTATCGAAACACAGATCGATCCGAAGAATAACACTAGCTTAGAAGGCTTATATCAATCTAACGGGACCTTCTGTACGCAATGTGAAGCAGAAGGTTTTCGCAAGATTACCTACTTCTTAGATCGCCCAGATGTGTTAGCCACTTACACCGTAACCATTCACGCTAACAAAGCTGATTATCCGTATTTGTTGGCGAATGGTAATTGTATTGAAAAGGGAGAAGGCGAAAACGGCAGCCATTGGGTTAAATGGCATGATCCTTTCAAAAAACCGTCCTATCTTTTTGCACTTGTAGCGGGTCAATTTGATGTAGTTGAAGATCAATATATTACAGGCTCAGGCAAGCAGGTTCAGCTTCAAATTTTTGTTGATCAAGGCAATGCTAGCAGAGCAGACCATGCACTTGATTCATTGAAAAAATCGATGAAGTGGGATGAAGAGGTTTTTGGATTAGAATACGACCTCGATATTTACATGATCGTTGCTGTCGATTTTTTCAATATGGGTGCGATGGAGAACAAAGGTCTTAATATCTTCAACAGTAAGTGTGTTTTGGCTGAGAGCACAGCAGCAACGGATGACGACTTCTTCAATGTTGAGTCTATTATTGCGCACGAGTATTTCCACAATTGGACAGGAAATCGTGTTACCTGTCGAGATTGGTTCCAGTTAAGCTTGAAAGAAGGGCTGACCGTTTTCCGAGATCAACAGTTTAGTAGTGATATGTCGTCTCCGGTGGTCAACAGAATTAAGCAAGTAAAAGTGATGCGTGAACACCAGTTTGCGGAAGATTCTGGTCCTATGTCTCATCCTATTCGCCCAGATGAAGTCATTGAAATGAATAACTTCTACACGGTTACCGTGTACGATAAAGGCGCTGAAGTTATTCGAATGATGCATACATTATTAGGTAGTGATGGCTTCAGAAAAGGGATGGATTTATATTTTGAGCGCCACGATGGACAAGCTGTAACATGCGATGATTTCGTGTGTGCAATGGAAGATGCCAATAACAAGGATTTAACATTATTCAGACGTTGGTATTCGCAGTCGGGGACGCCTGAAGTTACAATCGACGAAAATTTCAATAAAGATAATCAAACTTATACGCTCTCTTTTGAGCAGTTAACGCCAGTGACTGCGGATCAAAAAGAGAAGCTTCCTTTGCACATTCCTGTTGACTTAATGCTGTTAGATCAAGCCGGGAACGCATTATCGGTTGGTGAAAATGGTGCCAGTAGTCAGGTTATTGAACTAACAGAGGAAAAACAATCCTTCTCCTTCGAGGGGCTTTCTTCGAAACCTGTTTTGGATGTTTTCCGGGGGTTTAGTGCGCCAGTTAAGGTGAATTTTAAGCAGAGCAATGACGAACTTTCGCATATTGTTAAAAATTCCACTGATGATTTTTCTCGCTGGGAAGCAAGCCAAAAATTATATCTAGATGCCATTTTAGCGGCGAACGAGCAGGGCGGTCAGTTAGATGAGTTAAAAGTTAATAACATTGTTGACGTGTTAACGAACCTGTTGAATAACCCACCAAAGGACTTAGCATTATTAGCAGAAACTTTCATTACACCGAGCTTTGACTCTGTTGCCCAGATGATGAGCAGTGTGAATGTAGATAGTTTATACAGTGCCATTGCTAATTTGAAAGCGGTACTGGCTGAAAAGTTTGAAGCTTCCATGCTCGCCGAGTATAACCGTATCAGGTCTCCTCACTATGCGTACGAACAAGGGCAAGTTGCACAAAGAAGATTTAAAAATATTTGCCTAATTAATATCGCCAAAAACAAAGAACATGCGACTTTAATTACAGAGCAGTTTAACGCTGCCGATAATATGACAGATGTGTTAGGTGCATTAAAGGCTGCTCAGCTTCATAATTTACCCGTTTTTGATTCTTTGATGAGTCAATTTGAAGAAAAATGGCGGGATGATGTGCTTGTATTGGATAAATGGTTTGCCTTGCATGCAGGGGTAGAGTCCGACGATATTCTGTCTCGTTTGTCGCTTATTACTTCCCACGCTCAATACACGCTAAGTAACCCGAACCGGGTCCGAGCTGTTGTGGGTGCATTCGCATTCCACAATACAAAAGGGTTCCACAGTATAGATGGCAGCGGCTATCGCTATGTTGCTGATGCCGTTATTGAATTAAACAGGATAAATCCGCAAGTAGCGTCTAGAATTATCACTCCGCTTAGTCAATGGAAGCAATATGAAGGAGATCGTAAAGACTTAATGCAGGGCCAATTAATCCGTATTGCTGATGAGCCTAAATTAAGTCCTGACATTTTCGAAAAAGTGACTAAAGCCTTACAAATTTAATCGAAAAGGATTCTATTTGTGGCCACTTACTTTTTTTCCATAAACTTAAGTTACCCGGATTGTGAAAATTTATATATGCCAGGTAAAAATTCTGTTCTAATACAGGCAGAAAGCGGACACCGAGTGCAATTACCTGTATCAAATCTTCGACCATTTGTTACAAGAATTGGCATTAAGGGCAGATTTCGTTTAATTACGAATGACGATAACAAGATAGATTCGTTCGAAAAAGTCAGTTAGTGCTTGATGTATAGAGTTTTCTTACCAAAATGTAACTGGTAGGATTTGTTCTTGCGTATGCTTTAAAATGATGTAATTATTTTGTTAATCTTTTTGCGCGTTAGGTGTCTAGGGGAACTCCTCTTCACGCTTTGCGCGCAATAAAGCTGAATTTTTTGAAGTAAACAGTGAGAAATTGGACTGTTTTGATGGTTTGATATTCAGCAATACTTCTGATTCTAGGCTTTAAGAAACGAGAGCACACCAACCCATCCTGCAAAGACAGGGGAGAATTAATAATATGAAAATAGGGTCACGTTTTATCAAAAAGTCACCTTTGGCTGTGGGGCTAGCTATGGCGCTAGCTGCGCATATGCCAGCACAAGGGGCATCTTGGGAAAAAGGCGATTTATCAATTCAGTTGGACTCCACGTATTCAATTGGTGCGGGGATGAGAATTGAAGATCGTGATTACGACAAGATTGCTAAGAGTAGCCAGCCAAACCTCGATTGGACTGGTTATAACATGGTCAACAACATCATCTACAGCGGCGAAGACATTTGGGCAATCAACTCAGATGTAGGTTCGCACTCTGCAAACGTTGACAACGGTAACTTAAACTTTGATGAAGGTGAGTTTTTCTCAGTCCTATTGAAAGGGACGCATGACATTGAAGTCAATTATAAAAATGTTGGTTTTTTCGGTCGTGTTCTTTATTTTTACGATTTAGAAATGGAAGATGGCACTAGAGCGTGGACAAATCCACTGTCTGGACAGCTTCCTGGTTTTAATGAAGCCAATGATCCGTGTAGTGACGATCGAGCTAAAGAAAACCTTTGTAGTGATATCCGCCTACTTGATGCCTTTGTTTATGCCGATTTTGACATCGGTGACATGCCAGTATCAATTCGTTTGGGTGACCAAGTCATCAGCTGGGGTGAAAGTACATTTATCCAGCATGGTATTAATACTATTAACCCTGTTGATGTTACACGAGCGCGTTCTCCTGGTGCAGAGCTAAAAGAAGTATTTATTCCTGTTGGTACGCTATACGCATCAATCGGTTTGACCGACAATATCGGCTTAGAAGCGTATTATCAGTACAGCTACGAAAGAAGTATCCTTCCTGCCGCGGGCAGCTACTTCTCAACAAATGACTTTGCAGGCGATGGCGGTTACTTGAACAATATTCAATTGGCGTTCACACGTAACCCAGACATCGATGCGGCTTTCTTAATCAACTCGTTAAATCAGTTAGGCGACCAAATCCGTGGTGGTTTAGCTCCTGAGGTTGCAGCGGCTGCAGTACTTTCCCATGCAACGAAAGTTGCCATCCGTGATTATAGCGATGACTTCTATAAAGATGCGGATGATCAAGGCCAATATGGTATTAAACTAAGCTATCTGGCTGAAGATTTGAATGATACTGAGTTTGGTTTCTATCACATCAATTACCACAGCAAGCGTCCATTGCTTGGCGGTAGTGCGGCAAACTATACCGCAGCGGGCTTAGGTCAAAGTGTTGCTTATCTTGCGGCGAATGAAATCAATCATCAGAACATCACTGAGCTGAATGCATTCCCTGAAGTTGCGGCTTTCTTCCCTGAAGATATCAAATTATACGGTTTCAGTTTTAACACTAACATTGGTGAAACATCTGTTGCCGGTGAAATTGCTTATAGAGAAGACGAACCGTTACAAATTGACGATGTTGAAGTACTTTATGCCGCGTTCCCAGAGCAATTGGCAGCTGCAGGTTTAAGACCCGATTTAGCAGGTATTTCGCAGTTCGACGGTTACTTAGGAAGAGCACCTGTTCCGGGTGAAACGCTAAGCGGTCACATTGAATCAGATACCGTACAAGCTCAGTTCACGGTTAGCCATTTATTTGGGCCTACATTAGGTACAGATAACTTGGTGCTTCTTGGTGAAGTGGGTTACGTTGATATTCTTGATATGCCTGATCCAAGTGTATTGCGTCTTGAAGTGCCTGGAACGTTCCGTTCAGGTGGTATTGAGCCGCTAAGAGCTGAAGATGGCTCAATTATCAGTTCTCGCGAAGGTTTGCATGTTGGTTTATCTAACGGACCAGAAGTTGAAGGGCACTTTGCTACTGATGATGCATGGGGTTATCGTTTACTTGCATTAGCAGATTTTAACAATGTTGCCTCAGGTGTGAATTTACAAGTCCGTGCAACGTTCTCACATGACGTTGATGGTTACACTCCAAATCCTTTGTTCTTATTTTATGAAGGAAGAAAGTCTTCAAACGTTTCTTTCACGTTCGATTATTTGAGCAAGCTTTCGGCTACATTCTCGTACAACGCCTTCTGGGGTGGTGGTACAGCCAATGGCTTATCAGATCGTGACTTCATTTCTTTGAATGTTAAATACTCTATCTAGTCCAGGGAGAAAACAATAATGAAAAGAATAGCTCTAGTAGCAAGTGCTATTACCTTGGCGCTAAGCGTGTCAGTTGCTGAAGCGAAGGTTTCAAAAGAAGAGGCGGCAAAACTTGGTACCGAATTAACGCCTCTAGGTGGACTAAAAGCGGGTAACGCGGATGGCAGCATTCCTGCGTGGGATGGTGGTATTACAAAAGCACCAGCTGGATACAAAAAGGGTGACTTTCACCCCGATCCGTTTCCAAGTGATAAGCCGTTATTCGAAATAACAGGTAAGAACTACAAACAGTATGCTGAGAATTTGTCAGAAGGCCAAATCAAGCTTTTTGAAACGTACCCTGATACATTCAAGATGCCTGTTTATCCTTCGCGCAGAACAGCATCAAATCCTGAGTGGATTTATGAAGCTGCGAAAGTGAATGCATTAAATGCTGAGCTAGTTGAAGGTGGAAACGGCGTTAAAAATGCATCAAAAGCGGTGCCTTTCCCTATTCCACAAAATGGCTTGGAAGTGATTTGGAACCACTTGTTACGTTATCGTGGCCAAGGCGTTCGTCGCTTTGGTGGGCAAGCAGCACCAACATCATCAGGTGATTACACGATCATCGGTTTTGATGATGTATTAATGGTTAAATACTCTCAAAAAGATGCAACACCTGAAACATTGTTTGAAGAAAACATGTTATTCAAGTTTAAGCAAAAGGTAACCGTTCCAGCGCGTTTAGCCGGTACAGCCCTGCTAGTTTATGAAACAATGGATCAGGTTAAACAACCTCGTCAAGCATGGACTTACAACACGGGTCAGCGTCGTGTTCGTCGAGCGCCAAACGTTGCCTATGATGCACCGGGAACAGCATCAGATGGATTGCGTACCAGTGATGATTTAGACATGTTTAACGGTGCTCCAGATCGTTATAACTGGAAATTAGTAGGCAAAAAGGAAATGTATGTTGCCTATAACAATTATAAATTACACAGCAATGACGTTAAGTACGAAGATATCTTGAAGCCGGGGCACATTAACCCTGACTTGACTCGATATGAAAAACACCGTGTGTGGGTTGTTGAAGCAACATTGAAAGACGGCTTACGACATGTATATGAAAAACGTGTTTTCTACATCGATGAAGATAGCTGGCAAGTACAAGTTGCTGATATGTATGACAACCGTGGCGAGTTGTATCGTGTAAACGTTGCATACGGTGTAAATTACTATGAAATCCCAACGCATTGGTCAACGCTTGACGTTAACCACGACTTAAACGCTCGTCGTTACTTGGCAGTTGGCCTAGATAACGAAGAGAAAATGTACGAATTTGATATCGAGCTTAATGATAGAGAATTCACTCCTCAAGCACTGAGAAGAGAAGGTCGTCGTTAATTCAAACACATAATCGCTTTGTGATTTTATATTAATCTTCAGCAGCAGCGACAAATGGATTCTTTCGTTTGTCGCTGCGCTATTAGCAATGATTGAAGTCATTCGGTTTATTAGCTTCTTGCTCGGTGGAAAAGAAACTAGATAAACCTTTATCGCTCTTTTTCCAACCTCAAGAAATTACTGGATTAACGTTTTTTCGGTCCAAATATGGATCCCCTAACTAATTATCTAATATGAAATTAACTCAATTTGTAGCGGTATCTTGTTACTTTTCAGCAACATTATTTGCTGGAGTAGCATCAGCCGAAATACAAGCTGACGGAAATGCATTTATCGCACCCTTGGCTTCAAAATCGCTCCTTCTCGACATTGATCATGAAAGTTCAATGATGGTTGCAGTTGGTGAGCGTGGGCATATTTTAACTTCGATGGATGGCGAGAGCTGGGAACAAAAGGCGGTTCCTGCACAAACATTGTTAACGAGTGTTTACCTTGACGGAGATAAAATTTGGGCCGTTGGCCATGACGCGATTATCTTATCCTCTAAAGATAAAGGTGAATCTTGGGAAGTTAAGCAATTTTTACCTGAGTTAGAGCGTCCGTTAATGGATATTCACTTTAAGGATGAGCAAAATGGTATCGCAATCGGTTCTTATGGTGTCTTTTTTAGAACAGAAGATGCAGGGGAAACGTGGACTCGCGAATACCACACGCAATTCTTACATCCAGACGATCAAGAATATGTTGAGTCGTTAAAAGAAGAAGACCCTAAGTTTTATCAAGAAGAGATGGCGTCGATTCTTCCTCATTTAAATCGTGTTTCATTTGAAAATGGCCGACTTTACCTTGCTGGTGAAACGGGACTGATTGCTTACAGCGATGACTATGGTAAGCAATGGAAGCGAGCGGATACTGGCTATTATGGTTCATTTTTTGATATTCGATTGGTTGAAGATGGCAGTGTTTTAGCTGCAGGTTTAAGAGGTTCGTTATATCAATCGTCTCCTTCAATGGACGACTGGAAACGCATTGAATCCAATACAACTTCAACATTTAATTCCATTTTACCCATCGACAAGAACCAAACGTTGCTGCTTGGTAACAACGGTACAATGGCTACGTTGTCCAATGGCAAAGTCGAGGTTGAAAAAACCGAAGATGGAAAAGCATTAGTTGCTGGAGTGATGTTCCAAGACAAGGTTATTGCTGTAACCGAAGTGGGGATTAAGGCATTACTTGCAGGGGAGCAAAAATAGTGATGAATAGATTCATAAACCTTTTTGAGATGTTTATTTTTCGAAATCGTTTGTTGGTAATCTTAGCTTTCTTAGCAACAACAGGATTTCTTTTCTACCAAGCAACTCAGTTAAAGCTGGATGCTGGATTCACCAAAAACATTCCTCTTAATCATGAGTACATGAAAAGCTACATGAAGCATCGCAAAGATTTTGGCGGTGCGAACAGTGTACTTGTGGCGGTGTGTGACCGAGATGGGGATATTTTCAATGAGCAATTCTTTGTCACGCTAAAAGATGTGCATGATCAGCTGTTCTTTATTCCAGGCGTTGACCGTTCTCAAGTTAAATCCTTATATTCTTCCTCAACCCGATTCACTGAAATTGTTGAAGGAGGATTTGCAGGTGGCCCCGTTATTCCTGCGGATTTTAGCCCAAGTCGACCAGAAGCCTTGCAGCTAGTCTCTGAAAATATAGGTAAAGCGGGTATTGTTGGACGGCAGGTTTCTGACGATTTCCAATGCGCCATGGTAAGCGCACAGCTGATGGATATTGACCCTAAAACAGGGGAAAAGCTTGATACTTTGAAACTTTCAGGGCAATTAGAAGATGAATTGCGCGGAAAGTATGAAGACGACAACACCAGTATTCATATCATCGGCTTCACTAAGATGATTGGTGATGTGGCAGACGGTGCAAAAGACGTTGTTATGTTCTTTGCGATTGCCATCGCCATTACCGCCATCATGGTGTACTTCTTCTCACGTTCAATTATGCTGACTGTATTGCCGTTGCTGTGCTCCGTCATAGCGGTTGTATGGCAAATGGGGCTGTTAACCGTTATCGGGTTTGGTTTGGACCCTATGTCGATTCTTGTGCCATTCCTTGTTTTTGCGATTGGTGTAAGTCACGGTGTTCAAATGATTAACTCCGTGAGCAAAGAAGTGTTAGCAGGAGAGGCATGTAAAGAAGCCTCGAGAAAAGCCTTCCGTAAATTGCTTATCCCAGGTGGTGTCGCTCTTATCTCGGATACCGTTGGTTTCATGACACTATTAGTGATTGATATCGGTATTATTCGCGAGCTTGCTATTACAGCCAGTATGGGTGTTGCGGTTATCATTTTAACTAACTTGTTGTTGCTTCCGTTATTAATGTCCTACTTGAAATTAGGGGATAAATACAAAGCGAGAATGTCGACAAAAAGTGACGATTTTGCCGATAAGGTTTGGACGCAAATCGGCATGTGTGCAACCAGTAAGGTCTCTAAATACATCCTTGCTGTGACTGCAGTGCTATTTGTATTCGGTTGGTATCAATCTGAAAAGATGAAGATTGGTGATTTGCATGCTGGGGCTCCCGCACTGCACGAGTCGTCTCGATACAACCAAGACACTTTTTTAATCACAGATAAATTTGAAATCACAGTGGATTATATTTCAGTACTGGTTGAAGCAACGCCTGAAGCTTGTACGAATTATCAGGTGATGAACTCAATCGACGAATTCCAATGGAAGATGTCGAATATAGAAGGGGTTCAATCTGTGATCAGTTTGTCTGCCGTCGCGAAGAAAGTGAACGCAGGATACAACGAAGGCAATCCTAAATGGCAAGTGTTGCCTAGAAACCAGCAAACACTTGTGCAAGCCATTGGTCGTGTACCCACTACATCCGGTTTGTTAAACAGCAACTGCTCGGTCATGCCAATCATTCTATTTATGGAAGATCACAAAGCAGAAACCATTAATCGCGTTGTTGCCGCAGTAAAAGAATACCGTGAAGACTACGAATCAGATACGCTAAGCTTCAAGCTGGCATCTGGGCCGGTTGGTGTTATGGCAGGTCAAAACGAAGCTGTAGAAAGCGCACAATCACCCATGATGGTTTATGTATTTGGTGCGGTTGTTTTATTGTGTTTACTTAGCTTCAAGTCCGTAAAAGCGACGCTTTCTGTCATCATTCCTTTATATGTTGTATCTATCTTAGCGCAGGGTTTAATGACCTTCTTAGAGATTGGTTTAACGGTTTCAACCTTACCTGTTATTGCACTAGGTGTGGGCATTGGGGTTGATTATGGTATTTACATTTTATCAACAATGAACCAGAAACTAAGAGACGGTATGTCGTGTCGAATGGCTTATGTTGAAGCATTAAAGGAACGAGGTAGTGCAGTACTCTTCACAGGAATCACGCTGGCTGTAGGCGTAAGCACGTGGGTTTTCTCATCGCTTAAATTCCAAATGGACATGGGGATTCTGCTAACATTTATGTTTGTTGTGAATATGTTAGGTGCGATTCTCGTATTGCCTGCTTTAGCAGCAATTTTCTGGAGAAAACAGAACCAAGAATAATTTTATTAACAATTTTTACAATTAGATTGTTATTCAATTATTAATTTATTTATTTTGGGGTAAACAGGGCGTTTACCCCTAACTTTTCTAATCTTTGGTTAGTAAAAACCTCAAAACTTGCTTTTTTATTTACCCTCTTTGCATATTTATCCGCGCTAATTTTTGCCTCTCAAACAATTGTTATTTAAACAATTGTTAATAATTTAAAATGCTCTAGAATTAAGTGATTGTAGTCCCATGACTACGCCGAATTTTTTTGATGATAATAAACGAAAAGACGGATTTCCCTGTACCTACAGCAAACCGATCTACAAAAGGCAATTACAATGACGGTTAAATCGAATCAGCACTCTGTTCTCCTAGAGAATGTGTATCAGTTTATTCGAAACAAAGTTGACAGTTCACAAGTCAAGTTGGTTGAGCAGTTTGCCCGCAATCTTTATCAGAACATTCCAGAAGAAGATTTGGTCCATCGTAACGACGGTGACCTTTACGGCGCAGCCCTTAGCTTGTGGAATGAGTTTTTCAAGTTCGATAGCAGTAAACCTACCATCCAGGTATTTAATCCGGACCTTGCACGAAGCGGGTGGCAGTCAGAGCACACCATCGTAGAAATTATCGTGAAGGATAGCCCATTCTTAGTTGATTCTGTCCGCATGACATTGAATCGAATGGGGATTACCGCTCACCTTTTATTACATATCCCGATTTCCGTTGTGCGTAATGATGAGCACGAATTAGTTAGCTTTGAATCAATGGATAGCAAAGCAAAAGGGTTAACGCGCAACACCGTTTTTCTTATTGAAATCGATCGTCAAACTAGCAAAGAAGCGCTAGAAGAGTTAGTGACTGAGCTGCACTCGGTAGTGGATGAAATTTCCCTAGCAGTAACCGATTGGAAAATGATGCGTGAAGCGATGAATAGCGTGATAGATGGCTATGAGTCGAGTAAACTGCCTTGTGGTGAAGAGCGCCAAAAAGAAGTGTTAAAGCTGCTTAATTGGATCAAAAACCACAATTTTACCTTGATGGGTTACCGCTATTACACCGTTAATGCCATTGAAGGTGATTATGAGTGGGTTGCCCAAAATGATTCGAGCCTCGGCTTGATGAAAAACTCCATCTCGGAAAAGTCACGTTTATTGTCGAACATTCCGCCCACGGCAAGAGAATTCACGCTAAGCGACGAGCCCGTTATTTTAACCAAAACCAGCACGCGTTCTCGCGTTCATCGTCCGGCTTACATGGATTACATCGGTATTAAGCAATTTGATGATAAAGGTCAGGTTGTTGGCGAGCACCGATTCATTGGTTTGTATTCTGCTTCTTTCTACAACAGTTCAGTCACACAGTTACCTGTCGTGCAGCGCAAGATTGAGCGAATTTGCGAAAAGACGAAGTTTGACAAGGGCTCACACGCACACAAAGCGGTTGTGAACATCCTTGAAACTTATCCACGTGATGAATTGCTTCAATGCTCTGAAGAAGAGTTACTCGGTATCGTGCTGGGTATTTTCCAAATGCAGGAGCGTGGGATTTCTCGTTTATTCGTACGTAAAGATATGTTTGGACGCTTTTATTCGTGTTTGGTGTTTGTGCCAAGAGAGCGTTACAACACCAAGTTGCGTAAAGAAACACAAGCGCTTTTGCAGAAGTCCTTCAGCAGTGACCAAAATGTCGAGTTTACAACGTATTTCTCAGAGTCTGTGTACGCTAGAACGCAATACATGGTGAGAGTAGACAACAATAACGCGGAAGTTAACGTGAAGGAAATTGAAAATAATATCATCGAACTAACGAAGAGTTGGGACGACAAGCTATCTAGCGCCATTCGCACAACACACGGTGAAGCGAACGGTAAAGCCCTCGACGAGAAATACGCGAATGCGTTTGCGCCAAGTTATAAAGAAACCAACTTGCCAAGCGTTAGTGTTGTCGATATTGAAAAGCTCGAATTGCTCGATGAAAACCATACTTTGGATATGCTTTTCTATCGCCCTCAAGAAGAAAAGGCCGATAGCCAAGCGGTTCGTTTGAAGTTATTCCATAAAAACGAGCCAATTCACCTTTCTGCTGTACTGCCAATGTTAGAAAACTTTGGTTTACGTGTTATTGATGAAAGCCCATACCAAGTTAAAACCAGCGACGGTGAAATTAACTGGATCATGGATTTCTCTATGCTGCACAGCATGGGTGGCAGCATGAACATGACCACAGCAATGGAGCTTTTCCAAAAAGCCTTCTCGCAGGTGTGGTACAACAATTTAGAAGACGATGGCTTTAACCGTTTGGTATTGGGCGCAGGCTTAACGGGCCGCAAAGTGACCATCCTTCGTGCTTACGCCAAATATATGCGCCAAACAGGCAGCTCGTTCAGTAACAATTATGTGGCTAATACGTTAGACCGTTATCCGCAAATTGCCACGCAAATAGTGGAGCTATTCGAACACCGTTTCTCTCCTGAGGTGAGCTACACTGAAAAGCAAGAAACCGCGCTTGTTGGACAAATTAAAGAAAGCCTAGAGCAAGTTGCTAACTTGGATGACGATAGAATCATCCGTCGTTATATGGAAATGATCCTGGCTACGTTCCGTACCAACTTCTACCAAAACGATGCGCAAGGAAATACGAAACCGTACATTTCATTCAAGTTCCAGCCGGACTTGATTCCAGAAATGCCACTGCCTTTGCCGAAGTTTGAAATCTTCGTTTACTCTCCTCGCATTGAGGGCGTGCATTTACGCGGTGGCAAAGTGGCGCGCGGGGGGTTACGTTGGTCCGATCGCCGAGAAGATTTCCGTACAGAAGTATTGGGCTTAGTGAAAGCGCAGCAGGTCAAAAACACCGTTATCGTGCCAGTAGGGGCTAAAGGTGGTTTCGTTTGTAAGCAGCTTTCAAATGCAATGAGCCGCGATGAATTCTTCGAAGAAGGCAAAGCGTGTTACAGAATTTTCATCCGAAGTTTGCTCGATATTACCGATAACATTGTAGATGGAAACCTTGTTCATCCAGTCGATGTCGTACGTCACGATGAAGACGACCCGTACTTAGTTGTAGCGGCGGACAAAGGCACAGCAACCTTCTCTGATATCGCCAATGAAATTTCAGACGAATATAACTTCTGGCTAGGCGATGCGTTTGCATCTGGTGGTAGCGTTGGTTATGACCACAAGGGCATGGGCATTACCGCTCGTGGCGCATGGGAAAGTGTTAAGCGCCACTTCCGCGAAATGGATATTGATTGCCAAACGACAGATTTTACCTGTTTAGCTGTTGGTGATATGGCAGGTGACGTATTCGGTAACGGTATGTTGCTTTCCAAACATACGCGACTTGTGTTCGCCTTTAACCACTTACATATTTTCTTCGACCCAAATCCTGATGCGAAGCAGTCTTACGTTGAACGTCAACGTTTATTTGAAAACCCCTCTTTAACGTGGGACGACTACGACAAATCGTTGATTTCGAAAGGCGGTAATATCTTCTCTCGTGCTTCAAAGTCAATTGAACTGTCTGCTGAAATGAAGAAGTGGTTAGGCACTCGCCAATCTTCCATGACACCAAATGAATTGATTCGCACAGCGCTTAAAATGCCTGTTGATTTGATTTGGAACGGTGGAATCGGCACCTACATTAAAGGCAGTAGCGAATCGCATGCAGATTGTGGTGATCGTGCTAACGATGATTTACGTGTAAACGGCAGCGAAGTAACGGCAAAAGTTGTGGGCGAGGGCGGCAACCTTGGTCTGACTCAACTTGGACGTGTTGAATATGCCAGCCACGGTGGTCGTGTTAACACCGACTTTATCGATAACGTAGGTGGTGTAGATTGTTCAGATAACGAAGTTAACATTAAGATTTTGTTAAACTCGTTAGTGAATTCAGGTGATTTAACGACCAAGCAGCGCAATCAGTTGTTGTACGACATGACAGACGACGTGGCTGAGTTGGTCTTACAAGATTGTTATCGCCAAACACAGTCTATTTCTATTACAGATTTCAACGGTCACGCTTCGTTAAAAGAGCAGATTCGTTTCATTCATGGTTTAGAGCGCGAAGGTTATTTGAATCGCGAGTTGGAATTTATTCCTACTGACGATGAATTGTCTGATCGTTTGGCTATGGGCAGAGGGTTAACGCGTCCTGAACTTTCAGTACTTATTGCTTATGGCAAAATGGTGTTGAAAGAGAAGCTCAACATTCCTGAAATCACGAACAACACGTTCCACCGTCAATTGTTAATAACAGCGTTCCCGCAAGTATTGCAAGATAGATTCTCTGAGAATATGGATGACCATCCACTTCGTGCAGAAATCATTGCGACTAAACTCGCGAATAAC